>NZ_WHOH01000001.1:1200000-1524930 GCF_009741735.1 Lentibacillus sp. JNUCC-1 | reverse complement strand
ATGCTTGCAACAAGTCCTGAGACGACGCTTGCCATGACTTTGTAATACACCACGTTAAAACCGAGTGACGCGGTTCGTTTTTCATTTTCCCGGATCGCCATGAGCACCCGTCCAAACGGGGAGTACGTCAGCCGTCTGAGCCCGAAGAATAAGAGCACCAATGCAGCCAGACTGATAAAGTACATTGTCAGCGAATCCCGCAAAAAGGGCGGCAGACGAAATGTGAAACCATCGTTTCCCCCTGTCAGAGGTGTCCATTTTTCTGCAGCAACTAAAAATAATCCAGCCAGCGCAAGGGTGAGCATGGCATAAAAGTGACTTTTCAGGCGCAGTGTGAGCACCCCGACAATCAAACTCACCACGCCGGCAATCACGAGCGCAATGACAACTGACAACAACACTGCGCCGAGGGTTGCCTCAAACCGGTCCAGCACAATCGCCGTTGAATAGGCTCCGATTCCAAAAAACATCACATGTCCAAACGAAATAATGCCTGTGTAACCGAGCAGCAGATCATAGCTCATGGCGAAAATGGCAAATACGAAAATCTGAATCAGCAGAAACTGCATGCTCCGGCCAGTCACGAAAAAGGGCACCACACATAGTAAGCCGGCGATCAACAAATAGATCCAGGTGCTTTTATCCACATTGCGTATGTTCATTAATCATCATTCCTTTCCCCAAGGACACTTTTCCAAATATCACGCCTTGGCTGTGAACAGGCCCTGTGGTCTGAAAATAAGAACCGCCGTCATTAACAGCATGTTTGTGGCCAGAGACAAAGCCGGAACATAATAGGCCATAAATGCCTGTGTCAAGCCAACGAGCAGTGCCGCAAACAGCGATCCGCGGAAACTCCCCATACCGCCGATGATGACGACGATAAAAGCAAGAATGGAGAATTCCAGCCCCATTTCTGCATATAACACACCGGAATACGGCGCGTGCAGCACACCACTTAATGCTGCCAGAGCGGATCCAAGCATAAACACAGCGGTAAACACCAGCTTAATATTGATGCCGAGTGACTGGACCATTTCCTTATCGATGACCCCAGCCCGGACAACGAGTCCAATCCGTGTTTTACTGAACAGGTAGGAAGTGGCGATAAACACAAACAGTCCCAGTAGAATAATAAATAATCGGTATTTAATAAACACCACATCCCCGACCACAAAACTCCCGTCCAGGAAAGCTGGCGGCGAAACTGCAATTTGATGTGGTCCGAAGACGACTTTGATCACTTCTTGGAGAACAAGCATAAATCCAAGCGTGATCAGAATCTGCTGGATGTGATTGCCGTATACCGGTTTGACGATCACCTTTTCCATGATTAACCCGAGGACAAGTCCGGTTGCAATCGCCGTCACGATCGCAACTGTGAAACTGTCGGTTAAGTGATAAAACCAGACGCCACTGTATGCGCCCCATATGAACAGCCCGCCATGGGCGAAGTTCAGCACATCCATCAGCCCAAAGATCAGTGTCAATCCGGAAGCAAGGAGGAATATGAGCATGCCTGTCGCCAGACCATTGATTCCCAAGGTTACAAATAAGTCCATTTACATCCCCCTCCTACGAGATTCCCAAGTATTTATGCATCGTTTGTTTATCTTCTTTCAGAGCATCCATCTCACCACGATGAACTGTTTTACCATCATCAATGATGAAGAAACGATCACCAATGCCGCTTGCCATCATAAAATTCTGTTCAACGAGCAAAATCGTAGTCCGTTCTTTCATCTGCTGGATGGATTCCATTACTTTTTCCACAATGATTGGAGCCAAGCCTTTGCTCGGCTCGTCAATCAGCAAGAGATCATTTTCATTAATGTACGCCCGTGCGATTGACAGCATCTGCTTCTGCCCGCCGCTCAACTGACCGCTCGGACGGGACCAGAACTTTTTCAGATCCGGGAAAAGGTCCATAATCCAATCTAGTCGTTCTGCCGTCTCCGCGTCTTCACGTTTCATGGCGACACGCAGGTTTTCTCCGACAGTCAAATCTCCAAAAATCCCCTGATCCTCGGGCACATAGCCAATCCCTTTGTTGGCAATGATGTGTGGCTGTTTATTGTGGATTGGTTGGTCTTTATAAGTGATGGCGCCTGAAAAAGTTGGGTTCAGCCCCATAATTGTCCTGAGCGTCGTCGTCTTGCCTGCCCCGTTTCTGCCGAGCAGCACCGTCACTTCCCCGTTTGGCACGTCAAGCGACACGTCGTGCAATATGTGATACTGTCCGATATGCGCCCGGACGTTTTGCAGTTCAAGCAAATTGTTCATCGTAAGCCCCTCCCAAATAAGCCGATTGTACCGTTTCATTCTTAACAATCTCTTCCGGTGAACCGTGTGCAAGCAGCTCCCCGTGAAACAGCACAAGCACTTCATCGGACAAGTCCATAATCATATCCATTTTATGTTCAATCAGCACAATCGTCCGGTCTTCCCGGGCATGGATTTCTTTAATGACGTCCATGATGACCGGGACTTCTTCAACCGCCATTCCTGCTGTTGGCTCATCCAAAAGCAACACATCTGTATCAAGTGCAAGCAGCATCGCAATTTCGAGTTTCCGCTGCTCACCATGCGCAAGATTCACGGCCAGTGCGTCTGCTTTGTCTGCCAGGAATACACTTTCAAGCAGATGATGGGCTTTTTCATGAAATTGTTTATAATGGCGGAAATGGGCAAAGATCTGGTAACGGACCTTGGCATTGGATTGTACAGCAAGCCGGACATTTTCCAGTACGGTCAGGTTCGGGAAAACATTCGTAATTTGGAATGACCGCCCAATTCCAAGCCGGGCTCTGTTTGTAGCGGACATTTTGGTAATGTCACGGCCTTTGTAATAAATCTGACCGCGTGTCGGGGCCAGTTCCCCACTGATCAGGTTAAACAGCGTTGTTTTTCCAGCACCATTTGGACCAATAATCGACGTCAGCTTCTTCTCCTCTAAAGCAATAGACACCCGATCCACCGCCGTATGCCCCCCAAACTTAATCGTCAAACCCTTCGTCTCCAACACAGCCGACATCAGCATACCCTCCTCTCAATTTCAAAACTCTTTTCTAAAATAATGTTGTTTTATAATTAACACTTTAATGAATGATAGATACGAACCAGAAAAAGACTTGACATACTCAAGATGAGAGCATCGTGATTTGCGCTGCGGGAAGTCGCTTTAACTTTATAACAGCTCAAGTGCGACATCTGTTCAAGAAAATCACTTTCACAGTGTCTTCTAGCCAAGGGGCCTGCAGGACGCAGGTCGTTCGATGTTGGCGCAGGACGCGCCGGTTTTAATCGAACATCCCCTAACGCCTCCTTGCCCCGGCAAGGGGTATGTCGACGTTGCCCGCAAAGGGCGGTTTTAGTCGACCCTCCCTAATGTAACGCTGTGGGGTCTTCGGACTCGTGCTGTTCCCGCAGGAGTCGACTCCCTCCGCTCCAATCACTCTATTTAATTCAGTGGTTGGACGGTTCTACTCACATAAGAGTTAAAGAATAGCCTCTCATACCTAGCTCGGGGAAAACACGGAGACTCCTGTGGGATGCAAAGCCTCGGTGAGACCCCACAGCGCGGTAGCGCGAGGAGGCTCAGCAGCGCCCGCGGAAAGCGCAGTGTTTTCCCCGAGCGATGGCCAGAAGCAGGTCTTCAGTCATTAGCTTGCACATCGCAGTTCCCAGAAATTGTGCCTTAGTGATTAGACACAGCGTAGACGTTACTAGATTTTTCAAAAAGAAAGGAGGTGTTTTAAGATTGACTTGGACACCTCCTTCCGCTTGTTTATTGGTTCATAATCGGTGGTGCGGTTTCTTCTGGTGTCAGGACGCGTTCAAGGACTGGGACTGGATAGTCGACGCCGTCTTGTTCTTCAAGTGTAATCGCATACAATTCCTGCAAAGCCTGATGGTCTTCTTCACGGAACGTCATCGTGCCCTTAGGCGTATCAAACGACATGCCTTCCATCGTTTCAATCAGCGTATCAGCATTGGTGTCGCCATCAGTCTGTGTCAACGCATCAACAATGGCAATGGCTGCACTCATGCCGCCTGGCGTAAACAAGTCCGGCACATCACCGTCGTACTTTTCCTTGTGTTTCTCGACAAGCCAGTCATTCACTTCATTGTCTGGAAGCGTGTGATAATACACGGTAAAGCCTTTCATACCGACAAGCTGCTTCATCGTTGCCAGTGCCGCAATATCAGGGGCACCGGTTGTAATCTGAATGCCTTTGTCCTGCAGTTTCATATCAGAAATCTGATTCCACGGCGTGTTGGCTCCTGCCCAAACAACGAACAAATAATCCGGATCTGCTTCAATGATCTTCTGGATATTCGCTGTGAAATCTGTTGCGTTCTGGTCAGCGTATTCTTCATGTGTGATATTAGCGCCGAGATCTTCTGCTGCGGTGACAAATGCTGATACACCGTCACGGCCAAATGAAGAATCCGGTGCCAGTGTGGCTATATCTACCCCATCACCTGCAATTGCCGCCGCTGCCGCAACCGCATCCTGAGTGGAGTTCCGGGCTGTCCGGAAAATGTAATCATTGTACTCAGAACCTGTGATGCTGTCAGCCACAGCTGGCTCAACCACCATGATCCGCTCATACTCTTCGGCGAGCGGCGTTACAGCGAGTGTGTCACCTGAACTGGATGAGCCCATAAGAAAGTCAACTTCCTCATCTTCTAACAGCCCGAGTGCTTTTTGCCTAGCGACTTTGGGATCTGTTTCTGTATCTTCGTAAATCACTTCAATTTTCTTGCCGGCAACTTCCATTGTGCCGTCTGTGGCGTACTCGAGACCCAGCTCAAAACCGCGTTTCGTCTGTTCACCATATGATTCCAGTGCACCTGTCAGCGAGGCCAGAACGCCAATTTTTACTGCACCCTTGTCCCCGTCGCCGGCGTTCTCACCGGATGCTTCACCTTCTTCACCGCCGCAAGCAGATACAATCAATGTCATTGCAACGAGCAGGCTGAACAACAACCCCCATTTACGTATCACCTTCATTTGATTTCCCCCTTGAATGGTAGTGACATGAGTATACCGCCCACCAGTTACAGAGAAGTTACAACTGTTTAAAGCGGCAACACCTTGAGTATCCTTCATACATATTTTTTGCTCATTAAGAAAAGCTAAATAAAAACATTAGATCCAGGAGGCAATTTATGAACTCTAATAAGCCAGAATTAACATCATCGGAAATTGCAGCACTATGGAGTCAATATCAAAGTGATTCAATGAGCGTACAAATCATCAGCTATGCACTGCACCATGCGGAAGACGAATACATACGCTCGGTATTGGAATTTGCTTTGAGTTTATCACAGGAACATGTTCAGCTTACAGAAAACCTGTTTGGTGCTGAACAAATCGCTATACCTGAAGGCTTTTCAGCACAAGATGTCAATTTAAATGCACCTCGGCTTTACACAGACAACTTCTTTCTCTTGTATATCCAGAACTTAGCTAAGCTGGGGTTGGCCGCTTATACGATGGCTATGTCAAATGCGGCACGCTTGGATATTGTTCAGCATTTTAAACAGTGCCTAGGCACCTCTGCTGAGTTATTGGAACGGGCAACTCAAATCAAATTGGACAAAGGTATTTTTGCAAGAGCGCCCTTTATTCCAAAACCGAAAATGGCTGACTATGTTAAGGAACAGGATTACCTAAGCGGCGGGTGGTTCAGTGATAAACGTCCGCTGAATGCGATTGAAATCTCAAACTTATATTTTAATATTGAAAGAAATGAAGTAGGGAAAGCTTTAATTATGGGATTCAGCCAAGTGGCGCAATCACAAGAGGTACGAAAGTATATGGCAAAAGGCCGGGATATTTCTGAAAAGCATGTGGGGATCTTTAGCAAAATCATGAAAAATGATTATTTGCCAGTTCCTTCAACATGGGACGGACAACCCACCGATGCAACGGAATCCCCATTTTCCGATAAGCTCATGATGTTTCACATTACGACGATGAACGCCTCAGGCATTGGACAGTACGGAGCAGCGATAGGAGCAAGTCAAAGGGCGGATCTTGTGACCGCATATACCCGTCTCACAGCGGAAATTGCCAAGTACGCCAAAGAAGGTGCAGATCTGATGATTCAAAATAACTGGTTGGAAAAGCCTCCACAAGCGGCAGATCGGGAGCAAATCGCAAAGAATAAAGAATAGAACGGATTGGCTTCGAAATGACTTGGAGGGTTATTTGGATGGACGACGGTTCATTTAAGAAAAAGAAGCGGGGATCAAAAAGGAAATGAATTGTTGATCACAAGATGAGTGCGTGAAAAACATACTCTGGGAACATTTTGCTTTAGGCGTAGCAAAAGTGAAAGCAAGCGGCTGGTGTTCCCGTGCATTAGAGAAAGGCGGACCTGTTAATGGTTTTTATCTTGAGTTCCATTATCTTGTTTTACATCATTATTTTTATGATGCCGAAACATATAACAGGTCTGGATATGTATGCAAATGCTTTGTTTGCGCTGCTTTTAGTTTTAATTGTTGATATATACCTGGGCCTTAAACTGGATCTATATGGGTATTTCGCCATGGGCGTTATAGACTGGAGAGGCTTAATCATTCACTTAGGTGTGTTTCCGGCTTACAATATTATTTTCTTGAATTTCTTCCCTAAAGTAAACCGTTATAAACTGGTGTATATCTTGGCTCATTCGTTGATTGCACTTGCTTATGAATGGACCACGTTTAAAGTAGGGGTTTTCTATTATAATGGGTGGCTTCCGGTGTATTCTGCTATAGCCTATCCCTTTATCTTTTTAATTCTTCTTTGGAATTATAAATTGCTACGCATATTAAAAAAACGCGCCTGAGATTTGGGGTACGGGCACGCGTCTACCAGCACCCCATCAATCAATCCGGACGTGTTCAGATTCTATAATCAAATGGTACATATCCTGGGTCGATGCCATCGGCTCCACACCGAGTTCACCGTCCAGAATATCGCAGCACCGTTCATACCAGCGGATCGCCTGTGGACGGTTGTCTTTCTGATAGTAGCTGTACATCATTAACCGGTAGGCTTCCTCCCAGGTCGGATCTGTTTGGAGAATGTGCTCACACCATTCGATGCAAGCCGTAAAGTCGAGAAGCCGGACAAACAACTGGGCCATCTTTTCCGCACCGTGCAGGTATAAGAGCTGGAGCCGCTCCCGTTCACTCTGAGACCACTCCGCATGCGGCATGTCGGCGAGATAAGCCCCTCTGTAATACTGCAGCCCTTTTTCCAGCAAATCTTTGGCATGTTGCATGTCTTTTTCCTTAATTCCGGCATTGACCATATGTTCAAACGTCACGACATCTAGTTCACAGCTTCTGTCGGCATGGAAAACGTAAGCACTGCCTTTTCGGGTGATAAAAAAGGAGTCTTCCCGAGCTTTGCGATTGGGCTCGAGTGTTTTGAGGAGGGCATTAAACGTAACTTTAAATTTCTTTCCGGCTCCATCTTCGGTTTCATCTGGCCACAGAGCGTCATAGATCTCCGACTTTTGCACAGGTCGTCCTCGGTTCGTAATGAAGAGTCCAAACAGTTCTTTGGATTTTTCACGCTGCCACTGGCACGGTTCGTCTTCTGATTTTCCGAGCACGACCTCAAGTCCGCCCAGTGTGTCGATCATGAGGGTGTAACCAGGGTGATTCGTCATACCCTTGTCAATTTCAAGTAATTCAAATAGTTTTCCGAGATAATACGGTGCAAGTTCTTGCTGTTTTGCAGTCATCAGCATTGGGACTAGGTTTTGCATGTCTCTCGGGCCAAACGTCGTCCGCCGCAAGATGAAAAAGTCGTAGTCCCCAGCTTCCATCTCTTCAAGAAACAGCTTCATTGCCGCTTCGAACTGGTCTTCCGCGCCGGTCTGCTGGGCAATATATGCTTGCCAAAAGCCGCACACCATCAGAATATAGCGGTCACCACAGATCAGCATGTCTGCTTCAACATCACGAAAGACAGCCTGTGCTGCAACGTATTCACCCTGGTATACATATGTCAGACCCGTGCTTACTTTGATTAGGGCACTGAGCCAGCGGTCGTTGACTTTCTCCGTCTCCTGCAACCCGTTCCGTGCATGACGCTCTGCCTGATCAAACTGATGATCGGCCGCGTACACGATCGATAAACCCATATGCGGCTCGGCTTTCCCGCGAGAGACATTGATTTTTTCCATGATCCCGAGTGCGGTCTCGTAACATTCACGGGCCAGATGTTTGTCATATCGGTCCAAAAGCTGAACCGCATGCCCCATCCGCATCCAGCCACATGCCTCGACAAATGGAGACTGAATGGCGAGTCCAAGATCAATGCCTGCTGCGGCATGGGCCTTGCTTGCTTCGGCATTCCCCATAAACGCTTCAATGATCGACAGCAATATATCTGTTTCCCGGTGGGCTTGCGGCAGGTGTTTATGTGTGAGACTCGGTGTGGTTTGCTGGCGTTTCTGGAGTGTGGCTTTGGCTTTGGCCAGTTTTCCTGTTCTAAGGTAGATCCGGGCTTGAAGATTGCTGTTTTCAAGTGTCAGTCCTTCTTTTTCAGCCCGGCCCAACCATGCTTCAGCTTTGGCCGCATAACCGGAATTCAGCAGATTCTCCGCCATGAGTATGTACAACTTGCCCATATCTTTCTTAGGGGCGTTCGCCTTTTCCCGCATATCAATCGCCTGTTTGATGAACCGTTCGGCCTTGTCCGGCTGGATCGTATCAAGATAGATCCGTGCTTTGCCTTCAAAGGCGAGCCCCATTAAATCAAAATGCTGCTGATCATAGCCGGGGACAATCCGAATGATTTGCTCGTAATGTTTCTCCGCTGTTTCATACAGCGACCGGTACCGTTCTATTTCTCCCTGACAAAAATACAGAACCGGGTACATTTCTTTGTACCTCTCCGGCACTGTCATCAGCATGTCGTACAGGGCTTGCAGACGCCCGGACGCAAGCATATCCATTCCGTGCTCATGCAGCAGCTTGGCCACTGCTTCATCAGACCCGCGTTTTTGCTGATGAAACATAACCAGGTCAGTCGCACCCTGGCGTTGATAATAGACTGCTGCCCGTTCGTGAAGCTGATCATGCGCCTCAAGGTCGTTTTTTTCCAAGCGATTTTCCAGGAAGGCTTTGAACAGCGCGTGATAACGGTAAGTGTCCTGGTTCCCTTGTGCAATAAACACATTGCGCTCAAGCAAGTCCCGCAAAACGGTCTGGGAATCTTGACGCAGGAGTACCGCATCACATGCGTCAGGTGTCAGCACGTCCAAGACGCTCGACTGCAGCAGAAACCGCTGTATATCGGGCGGCTGCTTTGCCAGCACTTCTGCAGCCAAATAATCGAACAAATCCTTGAGTGAGTTGTGCCGATTGGCAAGGACATATGACGGAGATTGGCCGCTTGCCAGTTGTTGTGCCAGCATATTGAATGCAATCGCCCAGCCTTCTGTCAAGTCAGATATGCTGTCCACATCCGACTCTTCTACTGTGAGGCCGTACACATCTTCCAGCATAAATTGCATTTCATCTGTTGCGAGTGTCAAATCCGCCTGAGAAATCTCCAGCAGATCACCTTTCACCTTCATCGTTGTTACGATATCCCACTGCGGCTTCTTGCGCGTGGACAGAACGAGGTGCAGGTTGTCCGGCATATGTTCAAGCAGCAGCAAAATCCACGCTTCTATTTCCTGAGATGCTGACACATGATGAAAGTCATCCAAGATGAGGATGATCGTCTTCTGGTGGCGGACGGTTTCGTTAATGAATGCCGAAACGAGTGTATACACATCCTCTGTCTGTGCATACCCGTCAATTTGTGCAATCTCATCGAGCAGCGCCCCGCCAAATGAAGGGTGGTGTTGCTTGATCGCATGACAAACCTTTGTCAAAAACGGAAAGATATCATCGTCATTTTTGGAAATCGTGTACCATGATGGCGTGTGGCTCAAGTCTGACGCAAACGCAGCCAACGCCGTGCTTTTCCCGTAGCCGGCCCCTCCGTGCATGAGTGTGACCGGCGCCGATGGAATGTCCTGAAGCTTTTTATTCAATAGACGCCGCTGCACCTCTCGTCCCCTGTTGGCGGGCGGTGCAAACTGGCTGACGATGATCGGTATGTGTACCATCACGAAATCTCCCCTTTAAAACATTTTACCACATTTGCAACCGCTTTCTACTATTCTATTACAGCAGAAAGTGTTTTTATTCCTTAATTGCAGATATGCTAAATCCCCATCAGTTCACGCAGTTCTTGCTCATTTGTGACGAGATCTCTTACCGTATAGCCATCAAGCACAGTAAAAAAGGCATGTAGAGCGTGATTTAGTGCGTGTTTTAACGTGCAACCCGGTGAGATTACACAATGATTGGTGTCTTGATCAAAGCATTCCAGAATTGTAAAATCACCTTCGAGCATGCGCACAATCTTCCCCACATTCATTTCTTCAGCCGGCTTGGCGAGTCGTATGCCGCCATAGCGTCCGCGGACTGATTCAATCAATTCAAGCTTGGTCAGCTGGTGCACAATTTTGCCGAGGTGATGGGTGGAAATGCCATACACATCGGAAATCTCCCGGATGCTCGCCAGCTCATCTTCCGGCTTCATCGCGGTAAAGATCAACACACGCAGCCCATAATCGGTATATTTTTTCAAGTTCATTAGAAACGTCTCCTTGTTTGTTACCATCTTCACATAATTGTAACACAAACCTTGGTTTACCCTATTGAGATAGTGTTAACGCCATTATACAATAAACATGTATTCAAAATACATCTTTAAAAATTAAAGGAGTGCATCCTTATTATGACAACTCAAACGACTTCCGTATTGGACCATGAAACAAGAGATATTATTAAAACAACCGTACCTGTTTTGCAGGAACATGGAACTCAGATTACCAAACGTTTTTATGAATTGATGCTCGGCAATCACCCTGAACTGAAGAACATTTTCAACATGACCAACCAGCGAAAAGGCGATCAGCCCAAGGCACTTGCCAACACGGTATACGCCGCTGCTGCCAATATTGATAACCTGGAAAACATCCTCCCTGTCGTAAAGCAAATTGCCCATAAACATAAGAGCCTCAACATCAAGCCGGAACAATATCCGATCGTCGGCAAGCACCTCTTGCTCGCCATTAAAGACGTGCTCGGTGATGCGGCCACTGACGACATAATGGAAGCCTGGGAAAAAGCTTACGGCGTGATTGCGGATGTCTTTATCAGTGTTGAAAGAGATATGTATCAGGAGGATTTGAACAAGGTCGGCGGATGGGTAGACTTCCGCAACTTTAAAGTCGTGAAAAAGGTTGTGGAAAGTGACGTCATCACGTCCTTCTACCTGGAGCCAGTGGACGGCGAACCGTTTCCGGCTTATGAACCCGGCCAGTATATTACCGTTAAAGTGAACGTAGACGGCTCACCATACACCCATCTGCGTCAATACAGCTTGTCTTGTGCTCCGGGAGAAGGCCACTACCGCATTTCTGTCAAGCGTGAAGACGGACTGAACGGGCTCCCAGACGGTGTTGTTTCAACGCATTTACATGCCAACGTGGATGAAGGCAGCATTCTTCCAATCAGCGCACCAGCCGGAGACTTCTTCTTGGACCAGTCAGACCATCGACCGTTGGTGCTCATGAGCGGCGGTGTCGGCCTGACCCCGATGATGAGCATGCTCGAAACCGCTGTGCGCACACAGCCCGAACGCGAAATCATCTTTATTCATGCAGCTCAGTCCAGCAAGGTCCATGCCATGAGAGACCGTGTGACTGAGATCAGTGAGAAACATGCTAATGTGAAAAGTTATGTCGTCTATGGTTCCCCTTGCGAAGGTGACGCATGTGACAAGGAAGGCTATATTGACGCAGAATGGCTTGGCAATGTCGTGCCAACAAACGATGCCGCCTTTTACTTCTGCGGACCAAAAGGCTTCATGCGTGCGGCTTATCAGATTTTAAAAACACATCATGTCAGTGATGCTGATATTAACTTTGAAATCTTTGGGCCAGCTGAGGATATTACGGCGTAGTATAGGCTGCCGAATTTGTTTTGGAAGCGCACAAAAGCAAAACACGTGAAGGACGACTTAGGGTCGTGTTCACGTGTTTTTTTGTGTGGTGATGAATCGTTCATTATTAGACCAGGTCCAAGTTGGTACTCGAAGTAGTTGCGCTTGCTTGCTTAACACGAGGCAATGCTCTCGTATTAAGCACTTCTGCTCTCGTAATGCATGGTCTTGCTCTCGTAACAACCACTTCTGCTTTCGTAACGCGCGGTCTTGCTCTCGTAACAACCACTTCTGCTCTCGTAACGCGCGGTCTTGCTCTCGTAACAACCACTTCTACTCTCGTAATGCACGGTCTTGCTCTCGTAGCAAGGGCTCTTGCTACCCTTTTGCAAGATTAGATCCCTTCCACTTCCCGGCCAAATTCCCCTTCAAATACGATTTCTGACAGCGGGTTTCGGGATGATGGTTTCTCACGCTCACGGAATTGTTCCGGAAGTGCTTCCGCTGCACCTTGATAGCCGATGGCAGCGATGTGGTTGATTTCGTATTCATCCGGGACTTCCAGAACTTCGCGGGCCTTCTCCCGGTCAAACCCGCCCATGCCATGGGTTGCAAGCCCGAGCATTTTGGCTTGGAAAGCAATGCTTGCCCATGCTGCACCTGTATCCATCTGATGAAATGGATTTGGCCGGCCATCTGGCATGGTCTTTTTTGAAATGAACAGAATTAGGACCGGGGCTTGCTCACACCATGCACGGTTGCTGTCAAAAATGAATGAGTGGAATTTTTCGCGGTCGGCTTTTGTTTGAGCGATGATAAAACGCCATGGCTGCCAATTCGAGGCGGACGGGGCCCATTTGGCCGCTTCCAGAACGCTGTGTAACACTTGCTTGGGAATTTCTTTATCGGTAAATGAACGTGGTGACCAACGCTCAATGAATAACGGATCAACATCATATTCGGGAATACGCGTGTTTTCAATGGAATGGTCAGTTGTCATAATCAATCTCCTCACATCAAAATATCTTCCTGCTTAGTATGACGCAAAAAGCCTTTTCGATCACATGATCTGCTTATATTTGAACTCGAATGATAGGCAGGCGTTGTGATGTTTTTCACGGTTACCCTTATGAGCAGATGGTATAATGATCCCCATTATGCCACAAAATAACGTTCAACCGTGAAATGGGGTTAAATGATGATTAACGTATTCAAACAGCATCTTGAAGATTTCTTTCCCGGGTATTTTGCATTGGTGATGGCGACCGGGGCCTTGTCAATCGGTAGTCATTTGCTTGAGATGACAGTGGTTTCCAAGGCTTTGCTTTTTATCAATATCGGTGCCTATCTCATATTGTGGGTGATTACGCTGCTCCGTCTGGGTTGGTTTCCAACGAGACTCATAGACGATCTGACAAGCCACACCCGCGGTCCATCTTTCTTCACGCTTGTGGCCGGCACCAGTGTGTTTGGCAGCCAGCTAATCATTGTCGGCGGGCTTCATACGGTGGCATTTTATTTGTGGGGACTGGCGGTGCTGTTGTGGCTGGTGATCATGTATACTTTTTTCTTCGCTGTGACGGTACGGCGGGACAAACCGACCCTTGCTGAAGGCATTAACGGCGCGTGGTTGATTGCTGCGGTGGCGACACAATCTATATCCATACTTGGCACACTTTTGATCCCTTTTGTGAATCATGGTCAGTCAGTCGTCCTGTTTTTTACATTATGCATGTACTTTCTCGGATGTATGCTCTATCTGAACATTATTACGTTAATTTTCTACAGGTTCACCTTTTTAAATTTAAAATTCTCAGCCCTCACGCCGCCTTACTGGATTAATATGGGGGCAGTGGCGATCACGACATTGGCGGGGTCCACGCTGATCCTTCATGCCGAGCATTGGGAGCTCATCGATGAAATCACGCCCTTTCTCAAAGGATTTACATTGTTTTTCTGGATCACGGGCTCATGGTGGATTCCATTATTATTCATGCTCATGATCTGGCGCCATGCGGTGAACCGATACCCGCTCACCTATGATCCGCAGTTATGGGGGATGGTGTTCCCGCTTGCTATGTATACAACGAGCACGTTCCAGTTATCAAAAGCGCTTGATTTTGGGCCGCTAACGGTCATTCCGCACTTCATGGTGTACGTGGCGCTCTTGGCATGGGTTTTCGTTATGCTCGGACTTGTTCATCATTTGTATAAAGATGTTTTGGTGCGACAACCGCGTTGAGGGTTTTGGCGGGAGAACGGATATCGGAAATTTGGGTAGCGATATCGGAAATTTTGGCTTGGATATCGGAATTTCCGAGGCATATATCGGCATTTTTGGGTCATATATCGGAAAATCATAGAAATAACAGCACAACCTGAAACTTAAAGACCGTCCTGCCTAGGAGATCTTTAAGTTTTTTCTTAAATGGATCAACTGTCTTTGTTTAAGGTTCCTTCCATCAGGTAATGGCTATACTATTACAAACCGTTTAGAAAGAATGGTGTCGCATGGAAAATCTGGATCTCCACCACATCGTACAGCTCGGCCTGTTCCTGCTCATGATCGCAGCAGGCATCACCGCTATTGCGAAAAAATTTGATAAACCCTATCCGATTGCGCTCGTCATTGTCGGCGCCATCATTGGGCTGTCCAATATCGCTGTCTTGGAGCCTTTGAAAGATTTCATTACAGAAGGCGAAATCTTTAACTTTGTCATCATTACGTTATTTCTGCCGGCGCTTTTGGGTGAAGCTGCGCTGAAATTGCCGTTTTCCCACCTCAATGCCAACAGGGCTCCCATTCTGACCCTCGCTTTTGGCGGCACATTTCTCTCCTTTCTTGTGGTCGGTTTCCTGTCACTGTGGCTGCTCGATTTCCCGATCGCGGCTGCATTTGTGTTCGCAGCTGTCATGAGTGCCACAGACCCGGTGAGTGTGCTGTCGATTTTCAAAGGCCTCGGGGTGAACAAAAAACTCTCCACCATCATTGAAGGGGAAAGTCTGTTTAACGATGGTCTGGCCGTCGTCTTGTTTAACATCTCGGCATTCTCGCTTGTGGCTTACATGGACATGGGGCTCGGCGGTGTCGGTATGGGCTTGTGGGATTTTATCAAAGTCGTTTCCCTCGGGATCGTGATTGGCAGTGTGTTCGGCTTGGGATTTTCCCGTTTGACCCGTTACTTCGATGACTATCCGCTGGAAATCATCTTCAGCATCATTTTGTTTTATGGTTCCTTTCTGCTCGCTGAAAGTGCAGGTGCATCAGGTGTTATTGCTGTTGTCGTCGGCGCACTTGTTTTCGGAAATTACGGGGCAAAAATCGGGATGAGTCCCACCACCAAATTAAATATCAACAACTTTTGGGACGTTGCCGCCTTGCTTGCAAACTCCCTGGTCTTCCTGATGGTCGGACTGGAAATTGCCCGGATTAATGTTCATGAAAAATGGGGGCTGATCTTCCTAGCCATTGCGATCGTACTGGTTGCCAGAAGTGCAGCGGTTTACCTTAGCATGGCCTTCATCCGCGACATACCGATCGGCTGGAAGCATGTACTCAACTGGGGCGGATTGCGAGGTTCTCTCTCTATTGCACTTGTTCTAAGCCTGCCGCGAGACTTTCCAGCGCGGGAAGATATTCTGCTTGTGGCCTTCAGTGTCGTTCTGTTTTCACTGCTGATTCAGGGTTTGTCCATTAAGACGCTGCTGGGACGGCTTGGCATTACTCAAAAACGGGAAGGCTACACAGAATACGAGAAAGTCATTGCAGATTCTCACCAATACGAAGCCGCCATTGAGGAGATCCAGCGCGTGAAGGACAATTTATTTGTAACCCGGGCCGTGTCTCAAGAAGTTGTCGACGGCTACAAAGAAAAACTCGCGGCCTTGCACAGCGAGTCGGATAAGCTGCTCGAACAGTATCCCGAATTAAAACAGGAACAGCAGGTTGTTTTGAAAAAGTACGCCCTCTACGCCCAATATGACGCCATCGAGTCCTTGCAGAAAAGTGACGTCATCTCCGCTGACATCGCTGATCAGGAAAAAGACGTGATCACGAAAAAGCTGGTCGAGTTGGAGGATGATGAATAACACCAGTTGAAGCACGGTTGTAACATTTAAAACAAATAAACGTCATATATCATAAGAACCGATCTTCATTCCTGGAGGGATAATATGCGTTTGTGGGTCCTAATGTTTGCCGCGCTTGCCTTTATAACTGCCGGGTGTGATGCCCAACAGCCTACTGAAGAGCATGTCATCATTGATTGGGTAGATTTTGTGAAACTGAATGATGTCCAGTACGAGGCTAGCCACACCAGTGTGATTACAGATCCTTCATTTGTTGGTGAGAAGATTGGCGACGTGACGTTTAACGTGGATGACAACATTTCCAACACCAGATACACCATTAAAAATGGAGACGCCGCTTATTTGGAAAAAGGCACCCTTGTTTATCAGGTTAACGATATGCCCGGCTATGCTGCAGTGCCGGATGAATATGAAATCAGCGGCTACAGGTTATATAGTGGTGGTGAAGCTGGTGAGAACGATATGCCTCAGCATTTTAGTGATTTGACTGCGGAATCGGTGAAGAAAATTGAGGTTTATATGATAGAGGGCAAGCCTAAGCTGGTGAACACTTTATCTGAAGAAGCAGGGGTTTCGAAGTTTATGT
The DNA here is from genome assembly GCF_009741735.1 of Lentibacillus sp. JNUCC-1. NCBI lineage: Bacteria > Bacillati > Bacillota > Bacilli > Caryophanales > Bacillaceae > Lentibacillus > Lentibacillus sp. JNUCC-1. The sequence goes on along the minus strand of NZ_WHOH01000001.1, from coordinate 1,508,236 downwards.
CGCTTTTGGACAGCGGTGAAAGTGGATCGTACACACCAGACACCTCATCCGGAGACCCGGATCGGTTTGCGCTTGTTTTTGACTATGGGGAACCGATTGCTTACACCAGCACGATTTTTTATGATGGGGTCAAGTGGTACTGGCATGAACAAGAGATGACTCTTCTTCCTAACGATGTGAAGCAGTATGTGCAGTGACAGACGTTTCGCAATTGAAGATATGTTATAATATGGAAAGTTTAAATCCGCTGCAGCCGGGGAGGCTCAATTCATGGAAGAAACGATTTCTCTAAGCACTTTAAAAGCTTTTGCTGAAGAGAAGATTCATAAGAAATTGCTGATCAAAGTCATGTGGGGCGATCAGGAGAAACTGACCCTTCTGATTGTGCCCAACATGAAAGTGAATTCATTTATTTACGATGAAAAGGAAGGCTATCTGTTCTACAATGCAGAGGGCAAGCCAGTTACATACACGATTCCTTGTGTTTTAACAGAGGATCAATTTACAGATGGACAAGTCAGATTGGACGGCCCGATTCGTATTGCAGGACAGCCATTATCTAAAGAAGACATGCAGGTTTTACGTTCCAAATGATTGAAGACAATGCATGGACATTCAGGGGAAAAGGAGAATTTAATGAATAAGGATCATTTAATAAAAACGTTTGAGCAGGCGCGCGGTTATTTCCCGGCATTGACGGAAACGCCCGAATCAGAGCCCATTTATTATTTGGATAACTCTGCCGGCACACAGGTTTCCAGGTTTGTAACCGATCGAATCAATACTTTTTTTACGGACCACAATGCCCAAAAAGGAACGATTTTCAAACGGGAAAAGCGAATGTCTGAGAAAATCCTTGAGGCACGGCAATTAGCAGCCGATTTGGTCGGCGCCAAAGACCATACCGAGATTGCGCTCGGTCTGAATGCCTCATCCTTTTTCCAGGCGATGGCCCACCATTTGGCCAGAGATTTCAAACCGGGAGACCATATTGTTGTGTCTGAAATTGGTCATTGGAGCAACATCGACCCGTGGCAAGAGCTTGAGGAACGAGGCATCCACGTCCACATGTGGCGCGGTGATGCGGACGGCAATCTGGATTGGGCTCATTTTGACGAATTGCTCGCATTGTCACCAAAAGTGGTGGCGGTTGGCTGGGTGTCCAACGCCACAGGAACGATTTCTGACATTAAAAAAGTGGCTGAGGCAGCACACAAGGCCGGTGCGCTTGTCGTGGTTGATGCTGTGCAGCAAGTCCCGCATTTACCCACTGACTTTACAGATGCGGACATAGACTTTGCCGCTTTTTCAGGTTACAAAGTGTTTGGCCCCCACCTTGGATTCGGTTATTTTAATAGACAACATCCAGAGCGGCTCGAAGGCTATAGAATCAAAGAAATGCTTAGCCAGGACGCGACTGCTTTTGAAATTGGCACCCAGAATCATGAGGGCATTCACGGCTTTATCGGTGCTATGGCATATCTCGAGCAGTTTTCCAAAGATGGGGTTCGGAATGGACTGTCTGCAGATATCGCTCATGTGCCGGCGACTGCGGGTGAAGAACGACGTAAACTTTACCATGCTATGCATCTGATAAAAGCGTACGAGCAGATTCTATCAGACTACTTTTTTGAAAAGCTGAGCGGCATCGAGGGTGTAGAGTTATATGGTGTGACTGCGCGCGACCGCTTGGAGGAACGTGTACCGGTGTTTGCGTTTAATATTGAAGGCTGGTCCGCTGAGGAGATCGGAAGCAAGCTTGATGCGTTTGGGATCGAGGCCCGAACCGGCAATTTCCATAATAACGATGTTAAGCAGCTGGCCAAACGTTTCGGCGGTTCGGCCGTTCGCATCAGTATGATCCATTACAATGCCTTAGCAGACATCGATTATTTATTCCAGTGTCTGGAGCAGATTTTAGATGTGAAGGTGAGCTAGGAGTAATGAGGTCTGGTGTGTGTGATAATGGGAGAGCGGCTCGTATTGATATGAGCCGCTTTTCTTTGTGCTGGTGTTGATGATGGCTTGCTGTCGGCTGGCCTTGGATCGCATGCGCGTGATCTGGATATGCACATTCGGATGCGGATTTGCACATTCGTTTCCGGATATGCACATTCGGACGCGGATATGCACATTCATTCCCAGATATGCACATTCGGACGCGCATTTGCACATTCATTCCCAGATATGCACACTCAAACGCGCATTTGCACATTCATTCCCAGATATGCACATTCAGACGCGTATTTGCGCATTCATTCTCAGATATGCACATTCAGACGCGATTGACACCCCAACACCCCCGCTCATTTACGGATTATCATTTAACATAAAGCCGAGCGCCATTATGACCGGCACCAGAATAAAAAACAGGGTAATCAGGATTGGCATGAGGATCCCGATGTATTTTTTTGTGCCAGCTTCTTTATTTTTTATCCCTATTATACTGGTGACAATCCCTGAGATCAGAGAAAGCCCGGCCAAGACCATCAGCAACATGATTATTCCTGACATAAGGCCTTGCGGGTGGTCAGGGGCAACTACATAACTGGCAATCAGAAATAGAGTGCCCGCAAGCCCCATTACAGCAGACCAATAGCCGTATGGTTTGTTAAAAATCATTTTACCCCTCCTGAGCTGAGATACTAACTTTCATAAAAGAAGACCGTGCCCATAACAATGATGATCGTGTATAAATTGATTAAAATGCTTATTAATGGCGTGCTGTCTGTTCCTTTTCTCATAAACAAAACGATGGTGCACAATAACATGGCCCTAATCCCAATGAAATGTTTGTGAAAATATAAGCGGGTCGACCTATTAAAACGTTCAAGTTCATAAAAAACAGATTAATGATTAGCAGAATATATGCCACACCATGTATCAGACTGCTTATCTTCAATTTACGATTTGACAGTTTCATAAATCGTCGTCTCCTCTGTAAAGTTACGTTACTGTGGCAGCAGATCGAATACCATTGCAAATAAATGAATGGACGGTGGTATGAGTAGACCGACTACTAAAGCAATGAGTCCTGTTCGTATATAGGCTGAGGATTGGCTGCGTCGCAGTATTTTCCTGTCAACTTCCGGATTGCGGTTACTTTCATTCGCCTCATCTTCTGTCTCTGCCTCCAAAAAAGCTTGATACTGTTCAAGTTTATCCAGTTCACCTTCCATTTGGATTTCTTCTTCTTCAGTCAAGGTCCCTTCCCGATACTTTTTAAAGTTTGATTTGAATTCTTCACTATTCAAGAGGTTCATCCTTTCCTTCCAAAGCGCGTTTCAGTTTGCGTTTAGCTCGGAACACTATACTTTTAAAGTTTGAAACCGTCACATCCATTTCCGCAGCAGCTTCCTTGTAATTTAATTCTTCAATATACACATACCGAATGGCATCACGATAACGATCTTTGAGATTCATGATTTCTTTCTGCAGGTTTTGAATGTTTTCTTTTCTGAACAGTTGGTCCTCGGGTGTAACCTCAGAATCAGGAAGCATTGAAAAGTCGTAGTCGACATCTGCTGTCTTTTTGTTTTTTCTTAAATGATCGTAATACATATGGCGGGAAACGGTGAATAGCCACGCTTTATTGGGCGGATTTCTGTAGCTGTTCATATTTAAAAACGCCCGGGTGAATGTTTCCTGAACAATGTCTTCTGTTAGAGATCTGTTTTTTGTTAACGAAAAAATGAATCGATAAACATCGTTAAAATAGGCACTATACAGCTCATCAATATTCATCTTTGAAATATCCTTTCACTTAATCAACGATCTCACAAAAGGTTTGTTGCACCAAATATAATAAAACTTATTAACAAACCAAGCTGAGTTTCACCCAACCAGCAATGCCCCATAGTTTTCCCGGTCCATTACAGAACATGCTCATATGTAAAAAACCTCCCACCCCGGGAGGTTTTTATTAATCTTTATTTTTCTGCATTAAAGGTGTCAACGGCTGCCTGGGCTACTTGGACGTCTTGCGGTACTGCACCGCCGCTGACGCCAACGGCTCCGACTATTTTTCCGTCTTTTTCTAGTGGAAAGCCACCGCCGAACACGACAATTTTTCCTTGGTTGGTGGTGTTAAGGCCCCAGAGTTCTGCGTTTGGAACGGTCGCTTCCTCGAGGTTACTTGTTGGCATTTTTAAAGCGACGGCTGTCCAAGCTTTGTTTCTCGCGATGTCTACACTCGCTAGCCATGCATCGTCCATGCGGTGTGTTGCAACGAGATTGCCGCCATCGTCCATAACGGATATCACCATCTGGACGCCGATATTACCGGCTTCTTTCTCCGCTCCTGCTATGACCTTCTTCGCCAATTCCAAATTGATCTTCTCCATTAATAACCTTCCTTTCTCTAGAAAATTATGTCTCTCCAAATGCAATTCCCGCCATTACTGTTAATAAACATTTAAACTAAAAAGTCCGGCTTTTCTTGTTTTATAAGTAAAAAAGCGGGAATATGAACATGTAAGCGGCTTCATGATGCATGAAAGTCTCATGGCAGTCTACACTGTCAGCTCATTTTTAAAGGAGGTTTTTTTGTTGGCAGACAATCGCGGTGTCGTTTACTTAGGGAACGGAAAAGTTGAGGTGCAGGATATTTCGTACCCGGATCTTGTATTGCATGACGGACCTGGTGTGCCGCCCTCTAACGCAGGACGGAAGTGTGAGCATGGGGTGATTATTAAAAATATCGTAACCAACATTTGCGGCAGTGATCAGCATATGGTCAGAGGCCGCACGACTGCCCCGGAAGGTATGGTATTGGGCCACGAAATTACCGGAGAGATTGTGGAAGTCGGACGAGACGTGGAATTTTTGAAAAAAGGAGATATCGTATCTGTTCCATTTAACGTCGCATGCGGCCGCTGTAAAATGTGCCGCCGTCAGGATACACACATCTGTGAGAACGTTAACCCAGAGAGACCAGGCGGCGCATACGGTTACGTTGACATGGGCGGCTGGGTAGGCGGCCAGTCTGAATATGTGATGGTTCCATACGCAGACTTCCAACTGTTGAAATTCCCTGATAGAGATCAGGCCATGGACAAGATTCTGGACTTAACAATGTTATCAGATATTTTCCCAACGGGGTATCATGGGGCCATTAATGCCGGAGTAACGACGGGATCCAGCGTCTATGTGGCTGGTGCCGGCCCGGTTGGTCTGGCAGCTGCCCACTCGGCACAACTGCTTGGTGCCGCTGTCGTTATTGTAGGGGATTTAAACGAAGAACGGCTGAAGCAGGCCAGAAGCTTTGGCTGTGAAACAATTAATCTACAAAAACATGACGATGTCGGTGAGCAGATCGAGCAGATCCTTGGTGAACCTGAAGTTGATTGTGCGATTGACGCGGTAGGTTTTGAGGCTTACGGTCATGGCACAGATTACAATGACGCACCCGCAACAGTTCTGAACACGATGATGGACGTTGTTGAAGCGGGCGGCCAATTCGGCATTCCCGGCCTGTATGTGACAGAAGATCCAGGTGCAAAAGATAAAGACGCACAGCAAGGGTCGCTCAAAGTGCGATTTGGACTCGGCTGGTCAAAAGCGCATTCCATGCATACCGGCCAAACGCCAGCCATGAAATATCAGCGTCAATTAATGAACGCCATTTTACATGGAAAAGCGGATATCGCCAATGTGGTGAACGCCACCGTCATTTCGCTCGACGAGGCACCACAAGGCTATGCAGACTTTGACAGCGGGGTTGCGAAGAAATTCGTGATCGACCCGCATGGAAGTTTGAGTAAATAGAGTTAGAGAAAGGGAGGCTTTTGGGCCTCCCTTTTTAATTTGGAGTTATTGATTGCGGGGGTGAGGCGTGCTGGGCGGATCGATTGCTCGTGCTCAAGGTCGGATATGCACTTTCGTTTCCGGGATATGCACACTCATTTCCGAATATGCACATTCATTCCGAAATATGCACGCTCGTTCCCAGATATGCACATTCATCGCGAAATATGCACGTTCATTCCGAAATATGCACATTCGGTACGCCATCAGTAACCCACCAAGTCTCCCCTTTAGGTCACTTTTGATAGTGTTGCCTAATCAAATCGGTCAGTCCGGTCTTGTCCAACAGAGGTATAGGGACGAGGAATGTGACGGTGACAACGCCGGGATTCCGTCCAATGTCGATGGACCCGGTAATGGTCGCTCGGTTCATCACCTCTTCCACACTGATACCGAACAGTTTTGCCGCGCGCTGTAACCCATTATCTGTCGCTTCGTTCAACGTCGCACCTGAGCCGACAAATGAAACGGGCAGACTGTCTTCTACTTCAGACATGCCCCACCCTTTTGCCACGTCGAGGGCTGCGGCTTTTTCCTGCTCGGTGAGGGGCTTAGCTGAAAAAGGCAAGTCCTCTTCCACCGGCAATAAAATTGGACCATCCAGCTCAAGTCCTTTTATAACTTTCACCTGGAGGTTCACAATGCCTGATACATCTGTCGTGTGTCCGGCGATTTCTCCATTGCCTTGCATGGCGTGCATATCACCCAGATAGACACCGCCGCCTGCTACTTTAACAGGCGCAATCAATACAGCGCCGGTACGTACGCGGTTAATATCCATATGGCCGTCTGTGCGGTGCTTCAATTCCTCTTTAGGCATACCATAATCGTGCGGCGCATCAATCAGAAACTGAGCAAAATCTCCTGCATTATGGGAGTCAGGGAAAGCTTTTGACGGTGTCGTGCCAAGCTGTCCAAGAAACGCTCTAACCCTGGCAACCGTTCCGACAAGATCGTGTGGTGCAAAGCTGACCACCGGATTCTGAACAGAAGCTTCTGGTGTGGCCATAAAGTCTTTTCCATTTTCACCGACTGCTTCTGCCCCGTCTTTATTGAGTGTTACCCCGACTGAACGATTGGAGTCGAATGCCATTGTATAGCCATTGGTAATGACGAATGGTGTCACGTCTGCGCCACAGTTTTGGCACCTGATCGCTTCTTTACCAAGCCCTTCCACGGTAGAGGCCGGATTCAACCCACCGCATTCCGGACATTTTCCAGCAACGAACGGATCTCCAACGAAACGCCCGTCCACAGGGGAATCGCTGCCCGACGCTGTTGCCTGGGATGTGATCTGGATGGATTTGATGCGAATGGCAATCGCATCCCCCACTTCCGCTCCCTCCACATATACGGGCTTTGTCACTTCATGTCCGCCTTTCAGCTGCGGTGTCATCATCGGGCCCCAACACCCTGGCGCAGTATTGGCTACGATATGTCCACCATCCGCTACAGGGCCGAGCATCTTCTTATTCGGGTCAAGAATGCCATCTGTAAATTCGTTTACAAATACGGTCTGTTGTACCATTGAACATCTCTCCCTCTGTAAGTGCTTACACCCATTATAGATGCATGGTGTCGAACAAGCTAGGAATTGGTTTTACTTTGACGAAAAGTTAATACTATATATGGACTTTAGAAATGTTAAAATAAAAGGCAGTTAAGTCGTGGAGTAGTAGATCTTATATGACATTATATCGGCGTTTTCGCTGCTGATATCGGCGAATCTGAAGTGTATATCGGCGTTTTCGGGGCTTTTATCGGCGAAATCATCTATTTTAACGTTCAAAACTAAGATTATACCGGGTTACATCAAACAGGATCCGCTTAAGACTTTTACAAATTCAAATATGAGAAGAGTTAGCTTATTAAAAAACCCAATCAAAATGATTACATGCATATTGTGTTGAGATGGAATGAGAGAAGTCAATTTTATTCAGAAAGAGTAGATTTGAACCCTGACAGTGTTATAGGCAAGAAAGCACGGGACAAACCTGCCCCGTGCTTTCTTTTTCAACTTTAAAGCTGTGTCGGATGTTTCATGAAAAATGGAACTTTCTCAACGCCTGTCAGACGGACGTATGTGAACAGCTGTCCTTTATGATGGATTTCATGGTCAATGGCATTGGACAGCCAGAAGCTGCCTGGTGCCTCGTCACGGTTGAACTCAATGGTTGTGTTGAGCTGGTTCTTGGTTAATGAGCTGAGATCGAGCTGTGTTTTTTGCGTATAACGGTCGACGATGTCGCGCACATCCTGCAAGGTTTCAAACGTTTCTTCGTTTGGGGGTGAGAATTTGCCGTTAAGGATTAGTTTGGTGAACATGTCCATTGACGTGGCAATATGAACGGCGAGCCCGCCCAGAGACATCGCGCCGTCCCATGGTTTGTAATGGATGTCTTTCTCATCCACGAGCACGAGAAGGTCCTGAACCACCCGTCGATGCTTGAGCCATCCGTTTACCACTTCATTGATTGTATCCATATTACTTCCCCTCCTGAATTTTACAGTTCGATAAAATCCATTTTAACTTATCTCCGTCTATATATCCAAGACTTCATTTCCATGATACACTTGTTCTTAAGCAAACAAATATCATACAGGATAAACAACTGTATCATTTCTATGGTTATACAAAAAATAAACCTACTACTAAAGTTGTGCGTCTGCACACGATACAAAGGATGAACACACTATGACTAAACAACAGCGAAATTGGCATCTAGCAGACAGTTACACACAATTGCCGCACATTTTTTATAAACCAACCAATCCGACACCTGTTAAAGCTCCGAAGCTGCTCATTTTCAACGAAGAACTGGCAGCGTGGCTTGGGCTGGATACGGACTTTTTAAGAAGTGATCAAGGGATTGATGTGCTGGCGGGCAATGCTGTCCCTGAGGGTGCGAATCCAATCGCCCAGGCTTACACCGGCCACCAATTCGGCATGTTTACGATGCTTGGAGACGGCAGGGCAGTACTTTTGGGCGAGCATAACACGCCACAGCATGAGCGTGTTGACATTCAGCTTAAAGGTGCTGGCCGAACGAATTATTCCCGTGGCGGGGATGGACGGGCAGCGCTTGGCCCGATGCTCAGGGAGTATATGATCAGTGAGGCTATGCACGGACTCGGGGTACCGACGACGCGGTCACTTGCTGTCGTATCAACCGGAGAACCCATTATGCGGGAGACCCCACTCACAGGAGCCGTTTTGACACGGGTGGCCAAAAGTCATTTGCGTGTGGGTACGTTTCAGTACGCTGCGCGCTTTGGCTCGTTCGATGATGTAAAAGCCTTGGCTGACTATGCAATTGACCGCCATTATCCTGAGCTGAATAACAAGTTGCATCCATACTTGTCCTTTTTTCAGGAAGTGATCAAAGAACAGGCCAGCCTGGTCGCCAAATGGCAGCTCGTCGGCTTTATTCACGGGGTCATGAACACGGATAACATGGCTATCAGCGGCGAAACCATCGACTACGGTCCGTGCGCATTTATGGACACGTATGACCCGAGAATCGTGTTCAGTTCAATCGACGTTCAAGGCCGGTATGCATACAGCAATCAGCCGCCTATTGCCCATTGGAATCTGGCGCGGCTGGGAGAAGCGATGCTGTCGCTCATCGACGAGGATGAAGACCAAGCAGTCAAGCAAGTGGAGAAAGAGCTTGAAGCATTTCCGCGCCTGTTTAATGATCATTGGATGAATGGCATGCGCGCCAAACTCGGATTGTTTAACGAAGAACCTGAAGATGACAGTTTGATCACCAGCCTGCTCGACATTATGAAGACTCACAAAGCTGATTATACAAATACCTTTTTGGGCCTGACATACGACAAGCTTGATGATGCGACAATTTTTTCTACTGACGACTTTCGAAAATGGCATAAACGCTGGTTGAGGCGCGTTGAGAAGCAACACGAAACAGACGAAGAACGAAAAGATTTGATGCGCTGTAACAATCCAGCTGTCATTCCAAGAAATCACCGTGTGGAAGAAGCACTCACAGCAGCCGTTGACAACGACGATTTGACACTGGTTGAAGAGCTCTTGCACCTTATGAAAGATCCCTATGCACACACTGACGAACAAATTGAGTACGCGAAGGCTCCCATTCCGGAAGGTCCCTATACAACGTATTGTGGAACCTAAGCGGAAGTGCCGCTGCCCCCTCCCTGCGATTTCAGGGAGGGGGTTTTTTGTGTTGTTGGACTGGGGGTGATCGTATGGGTAAGGTGGGCCTCATTTGGTTGATATCAGAAATTTTGGTGTGGATATCGGAAATTCGTAGTCGGATATCGGCGTTTTTGCATCATATATCGGCGAATTCATGTGATATATCGGAAAAATGGGATTCGATGTATTTTTATGTCAGGTGGTCAGCTGTGGTCTTAAATGCTCAACAGCTATTAATTTGTTTAATTTGTCACATATGGATTTACACACTTTCATGATGATTTTTTTGATTTTATAACATAAACCCATTGTAATAGTCCTTACAGTGTTTTGTTAAAATATGACAGTTGTATAGTTTGTGAAATATTACTTTATCTTATTGTGAAATACTTCACATTATGATACGCTATAACCGTACTTAAAAAACAAAGGAGTGACACACCAATGGAAAAAATTAGTGTTGGAGCATTCATTAATAAAATATTAGCTGGTGTGGCATTGGGGATCGTTGTTGGATTGGTTCCAAACGCCATTTTAGGAGAGCTGTTCAAATTCCTCTCACAATATCATGATATCTTCGCCACTTTAAACAGTGTTGTGGTAGGTATCCAATTTACAGTGCCGGTCATTGTTGGAGTGCTGATCGCTATGCAGTTTAAGCTAAATCCGCTTCAGACCGTTGTCGTAGGTACAGCCGCTTTTGTCGGAAGTGGTGCCGCTTCCTTCCAGGAAAATGTCTGGATTCTTACAGGGATCGGAGACCTGATCAACACGATGATCACCGCTGCCATTGCAGTCTTAATGATCCTGTTTATCAAAGACAGGTTTAAGAGTCTGACCATTATTTTACTGCCGATTACAGCAGGAGGCATTGCCGGGTTTATAGGTATTATTCTTTTACCTTATGTTCAATTAATCACAACTGGGCTTGGCCACATGATCAACAGCTTTACAAATCTACAGCCTTTATTAATGACTATTTTAATTGCAATTGCCTTTAGTATTATTATCGTTTCTCCTATTTCAACTGTTGCAATTGCTATGGCCATTGGTATTTCGGGTATAGCAGCCGGAGCCGCAAACATTGGGATCGCAGCAGCAGCATGTATGCTCGTCATTGGCACAGTAAGAGTGAATAACAGTGGTGTTCCGATTGCCGTTTTTCTCGGTGCCATGAAAATGATGATGCCGAACCTGCTGAAAAACCCGATCATCGCTGTCCCGATCGGATTAACAGCAATAGTTACCGCGGTTGCAGCCAGTCTCTTCGGTATTCAAGGCACACCTGAATCAGCCGGCTTTGGTTATTCAGGCCTGGTTGGACCTATTAACGCCTTTAAGTTTATGGATGGAAGTGTTCTGCTTAACTTGGGAATTCTGTTACTTGTTTACTTCATCATTCCATTTATCGCAGCGTATTTGATTCACAACTTATGTACAAAAGTACTAAAACTATATGACCCATCTGTATTTAAATTTATTGCAGAAGAGGAAAGCGGGGATAAAAATGACTAAAATAATAATGTTTGGTGTACGTGAAGACGAGAAGGACGCTGCCTTGAATTGGGCAGAAGCAAATGCAGTGGATTTAACTTTGACTGACGAACTACTCACTATGGACAACGTCGACCGTGTAAAAGGCTTTGATGGGCTTTCCATTCAGCAAACGATTAAAGTCGATAACCAAATCTATCCACGACTGCAAACGTTTGGCATCAAACAAATTGCTCAGCGCAGTGCAGGATTCGACATGTATGATCTGGATGAGGCACGAAAAAATGACATCATCATCTCAAACGTGCCCAGCTATTCGCCGAATTCTATCGCTGAATACGCTGTGACCGCTGCCTTGCAACTGGTGCGCAAAACCGATCTAATCCAGCAAAGAGTCGCCGCTCAGGACTTCCGCTGGCAAAAGTCAATTATGGCTAAAGAGATCAAGAGCTTGCAAGTAGCTATTATCGGCACCGGACGCATCGGCCAAATCACAGCACAAATTTTCAAAGGATTTGGTGCCAAAATTGTCGGCTTTGACTTATATCCAAACGAGCAAGCAAAACAACATCTTGAGTATAAAGACACCATTGAAGAAGCTGTTGAGAATGCCGATATCGTTTCAATTCATATGCCAGCTACGAAAGACAACTACCACCTATTTGACGAAGCGCTTTTCGCACATTTTAAGGACGGTGCAGTATTTATCAACACAGCGCGGGGAACTGTCGTTGACACGCAGGCTCTCCTGACAGCGATCGACAGTGGGAAACTTGCTGGAGCAGCATTAGATACGTATGAAAATGAAACTTCCTACTTTCCTAAAGATTTCCGGGGCCAGACGATCACCGACCAGGTTATGTTAGAACTCATCAGTCGTCGGGATGTCATCTTAACCCCACACATCGCCTTTTACACCAACATTGCCGTGCAAAACCTTGTAGAAGGCGGATTAGATGCAACTTTATCCGTTATTCAAACAGGCACATGTGACACACGATTAAACTAATTTGAGAAGGACCAAGGGTGATTTGCCCTGGTCCTTTTTTTGTCTCAAAGGATCTTGAACAGAGCCAGGTGTCACTTGACTTATTTCCTCGGAATTTCCGCTTGAAAATTGACCTGGGTCAATTACGGTTCCCTTCCGCGGGTGTACGATGTAGATAAAGGATTGACACCTATTCCGCTTAAAGAAGGGATGCTTTATGGCGTTTACATTGTGGGAAGTCCGACAAGTTGTCCTCGGGCTGCATATATTGCTGGCAATCGCATGGGTCGGTGGGGTGTTGTTTGTTGGTTGGGGTGTGTTTCCGGCTGTCAGAAAGCTTGCCTATCGCGAACAACAACGTGTGCTTTATCTTGTGATGAAACACGCGCATCTTTTGCTGACATTGGCAGGCGCGGCCGTGATTGTCACTGGTATATTGCTCGGCACAGTCTTCGGTCCCTTGAAACAATGGGATGATATTATTGGAACAGCTTATGGCCATATTTGGGCAGCGGCCCTGTTAACAGCTATTTTCACCCTTTTATGGGGCGTATCGATCGGCTTTCGTCATGCCATGCGTATTTTAAAAAATGATCAACTGTGGATAGACGCGGATCAAGGGGTTAAATCACCTTTAATTAAGGGGCTGATTTCCATCGCTTTGTTTGAAAGTGTAGAGGTGGTTGGGTTTATCGTGCTGATTGGTTTGATGGTGACGCTTTAGAAGTGCAGACCGAGGAGGGAATTCATAAGGAGGTTTTGGTCATGAGCATAAATAAGATTCATATGGAGGAAGGAAGCCTTGGTCAATATTATTATAAACAATCTTGGGTTTCCCTATTTAGACCGCTGACACTTTCCGGGACGATCAGCCCTGCTTTAGCAGGTACCGCAATCGCCGGATGGCAGCATGAGATTCATTTTTCATTGTTCTTGGGTGTCTTGTTTGGGGCTTTGCTGATTCAGGCCGCCACCAATCTGCTGAATGATTACTTTGACTTTAAAAATGGTCAGGATAAGGAGAAGTGGACAACTGAACCGATGTCCGGACAGCATTTGCCTGCACACCACACTTTGCCGATTATTGCCGGGGTTATGATGACCGTCGCCGCATTCATCGGCATCTGGCTCGGCTCGGTCACAAGCGTTTGGCTGATTGCTGTAGGGGCAGCAGGCGTGGCAGCCGGATACGCCTATTCCGCCGGCAAGCGCTCACTTGCTGCGAGAGGTCTCGGTGAGCTGACAGCCGCAGTTTTTCTCGGGCCCGTGATTACGCTGATCGCATTTACCGTGCAAGGCGGTCGGATTTCAGCCGTCATCTTGGGCGTGTCATTGGTTTTTGCCTCGCTCATCGCATCAATGATTTTAACCAATAACATCCGCGACCTGGAAAAAGACCGTCTTTTCCGCAATACGCTTGCAAACCGTCTCGGAAAATCTGGTGCGGTAAAATTGCTCGCCGTTCTTCTGGCAGTGCCTTATCTTGTGGTGATTGTACTTGTCATGCTACAGCGCCTGCCTGTGGTTTCATTGCTCGTTTTAGGCGCGATCCCCGTGGCCGTGATGTTGTACCGATCATACGCACCTGATGCTTCCAAAAAGCAACAGCAGCTCGGCATGAAATGGGCAGCCCGCCACCACTGGGTCTTTGGTTTGCTTCTAACTGCTACCTTGCTGATCCCGTACAGTTGAACTTAGGAGGGGCCGGTCTCCCACGCCAAAAGGGTCTCGTGACCGACCCCTTAAGTTATATCGGAAATTTTGGTGCGGATATCGGAAATTCCAGGTTGGATATCGGCGTTTTCGGACCATATATCGGCGAATTCATGTGGTATATCGGAAAAATGGTTGTCTTTTCATCCTTTTTAGGAACACTTGTTCTTTTTAAAGTTATATGATATAGTAATTTTCAGAGTAGACATCTTGTTATAACTTCATTCCACCTCAGGGATGTGTTAAAATGCAAGTAATTGAACGTGTCAGAGAACGATCTGACGAAACCACATATACTGCCCACCACCACGACCTGTTGTTTAAGCAACTGATCCACACTTTTTTCGAGGAGTTTCTTGAAGCGTTTTTTCCTGATGTGCACCAAAACATCGATTTCCGCCACCTCAGTCCGATCTCTGAAGAAGTCTTCACTGATCTGCACGAAGGCGACACCAGACGACTGGATATTGTCATGGAAACCAAGCTGAAGGACGAAGATGTTATTCTCATCATCCATGTCGAACCACAAAGCTATACCCAATCCAACTTTCGTGAACGCATGTATCATTATTTTAGTATGCTTACAATAAATACCGCAAACCGATTGTCCCGATCGCTGTGTTCAGCTATGACCATAAGCGGGAGGAGCCGACTGAATTTCATATGACATTCCCTTTCTTTCATGTCCTTACGTTTAACTTTCTCACACTTCCATTAAAGCAAACAAACTGGCGTGATTTTATCAAGTCCAATAATCCGGCTGCAGCAGCTTTGTTAAGCAAAATGGGTTACACGGAAAAGGAGAGAACACAAGTTAAATTTGAATTTTTACGTATGATGTCTAAGATGGAACTGAATCCAGCTAAGATGCGTTTGATTTATGGATTTTTTGATAGATATCTGTCATTAAGTGAAAAGGAGGAGGAGATGGTCATGGAAAAGGTTAAGCATTCGCCGGATATGGAGAAGATTATGGAATTGCCGATTTCCTATGAGGAGAAAGGGAAGCGTATTGGAGAAGAGATTGGGAAGGAAATGGGAAAGAAAGAAGTGGCGGCTTCGATGTTGCGAGAAGGATCTCCAATTGATTTCATAATCAAAGTAACCGGTTTGAGCCATGATGAAATAGAAGCATTAAAACGATAAAATAAAACCAGGCTTAACTGATGATCAGCTGAGCCTGGTATTCCCTACAGGAGGACTCTGCCTCCTCGTTCCCTTATATCATCAAAATTCTAATCGGTCTGTTCTCCTCTGGCTTTCCCCAGTTTATCAATCATATACTGATAGTCCACGTCATCCAGATTGGGGTAGGTATCAATCATTTGCTTCACATCGATCAGTTCCTGGGGCAGTTTGTCATCCTTGTTGCTGGTGAATATAGATGCAATGGTCCCTGTCACAAGACCGATTACACCAATGCCTGCAATCATCAGCACACTCGCAATCAGCCTTCCAACTGGGGTTTCCGGTGACAAATCGCCGTAGCCAACCGTTGTCATTGTAACAATTGCCCACCACAGCGCATCCCCGTATGTGTGGAAGCTCGGCTCAATGATCCTCATGGGTAGCGCAATTAAAAACAGCAACACCATGATAACAATAATGAAGCGATCAATCATATACTTTTTCAAAAACTGATCAAGAAATAATGTCCGTCTGTTCATGATCATCAGCAACCTCAGGATTCTGAAAATCCTCACAAACCGGGCCATACGAAGAATTTGATCCAATGGCAGTATGGCGATAAACTCCAGTGGATGACTCTTAAAGTACGCCCACTTGTTGTCGCTATTGAAAAACCGAACCGAATAATCTATAAAGAAAATAAGCCAGATCACCCAGTCAAAGATGGCCCCTTCAGTTGATGGCAAGTCCAGCACCAAAGATAGGATCACCATTGTAGCCAGAAAAATTTCGTACACCATACCGAATTTAATTTTTTTCATCAAACCCCCACTTTGCTAAAATATCCACCAAAAATGCTATACGAATATAGTAACAAAGCTAGAGGGCATTGACAGCAAAAATTTAAGTTTGAGATGCGTCTTTTATTGAGGTAGGCGTCTGATTGTTGTTTCAAACAAAACATTTTTGATCGGCTCTTATTAAACGTATACTTAAAATAGAAACGGTTGAAATCTTTTTTCAAAAGGAGATATTTCCATGCTCAATAAACAAAAGTTTGCATGCTGTGTTTGGCCTGATTTTGCCCTGCCTTTGGGTAAAAGTGGTAAGGACTTAGTTAAATATTTTAATGAACAATATGACATAGATATAGAATATCTAGAAGCCGTGAAGACCACACCTGGCAAAGGCCCACAAGGTGGAAGGATTGATCAGATCTTCAACATTTATGGAGACGATGTGGATCGTTTTGCTGAAGTCAAAACAGAAATTGGTGCTGTTTTTGCTACTGAAATTGTGCGCGACAAAGAGCACCACTATTATAATGAACGGGTGTATAACATGTATTTTAGACAAATTGAGCGGAAGCTGATTAAAACAGGAGAGTTATCAGAATCAGACAAGTACCCGCTCAAATTTGATTAGGACGGGGTATGAGGTATGCGGCACTTCACTTGGTTGGTACCGCATATGCACGTCCATTTCGAGTTATGCACGCACATTCTCGGATTCGCACCTTTGTTTTAAGAAATGCACATGCATTCTCGGATATGCACACTCAGCCAGCACCGGACTTGCACGCGCACTCTCTGTCATGCAAGCCCCTAGCTCACTCCGTATCCTCTTTCACCTTTTCAAAAAGCACTTCCGGAATCATCTCAAAACCCTCAATTACCGTGTTTTCCTCAACTTCGATCATTAAACACAGCTTCCCGTTCACATGGACCTGACGAAGGAATCTTAAGTCCTGGGGGCTTACTTTAATATCAGCCACCTTGGTCTGAATTTTGATCGACTTGGAAGTGTATTTCGGCACGATATTGTTGGCCTTAAGCTCATACTGCTCGTCATCTGTCACACGTTTAATCGCAGACTCGACCTTTTCGGAGCTGACGTCCTTAACACCGCTATTCCTCAGGACCATTTCCATGTCTTTGCCATCAAGCTTGGAATCGTCCTCCTCATTCTCTTCACTTTCCTCCATGACGCGGTAGATTTCATCGTACACGTTGTAGAGCGTCTCTGTGTTCATCCGGTCGCCCGTAACATCTCTGACAATCTCTTCAAATACGAACTTATCCTCTTCTGCTGTCATCACATCTTCTGCGTTCAGTACGTTTTCGATCAGATGATAGTCCAATTCATTCGCTTTTCCTGCTGAAAACAACACATGATTTACATCAGACGTGCCCCCGGTGACCGCCGGGAAGAGAAATCCGGACATCGGGGCTTTCAGGTTAATAATTGGGTCAACGACGATATTGTACTTAAATTCTTTTTCCACATAATCAA
Source organism: Lentibacillus sp. JNUCC-1 (assembly GCF_009741735.1). Taxonomy (NCBI): domain Bacteria; kingdom Bacillati; phylum Bacillota; class Bacilli; order Caryophanales; family Bacillaceae; genus Lentibacillus; species Lentibacillus sp. JNUCC-1. Next base: position 1,490,636 of record NZ_WHOH01000001.1, on the reverse strand, counting down.
ACAGCAACTCTTTCTTGGGGTCCTGCGTCTGATTCATGCTGCACAAAATAAACGGATGGGAATAGACCGCATCGCGCTCACTTTCCTCCGCCTCGTCATTGCGGCGCTTCATGGGTTTCATGTACTCCCGCGGATAAATGTCAAGACCACATCCATGTCGTACTGCTTGTCAGTGAGCATTTTTTCAACGAGCCGGAGCATCTCATCGGTCCAGGCTTCCCGGTCGTCGCTTAAGAGTCCCTGATGGAGGATCAGCTGACTGCTGTCCTCAACATCACGCTGAAATTTCAGTTCAAACAGCTTCTGGTCCAGCTGCCCTGTCAGCACCTTTTTAAAGTTGGCCATGAACAATTCTTTCTGTTCGTCTTCCAGCAATTCGAACGACGTGCTTTGCTGGTGATAAACCTCGCTTGATTCTTTCATAATATAGACGTTAAAAATGTCATGTATCTTAAGCAAATCATTATTGAGTTTAAACTGTTTACGAATGTCGGCAATATCTTTCTTATTCAAAATCCATTCCACTCCTCGTTCCGTGATCAAAGCACATTCTCTTATTCTATCATACAGAAACCAGACACGGGATAAGGATTTGGCGCGTAACTTTCCACAGAAGCCATGATGCCTTTCATTCGACAAAATTCGAGCAAATTCGGGAAGTGACAGGCACTTGTCGACAGTCGTTGGATTAAAGTTGTGGTTGAAGGGGTATGAAAGAAAAAATGGAGGTGAATGCACTATGGATGAGAATCAAAATAAGGAGCAGGCGAATCCGGATAAGACGCATCAGCCTGACCGGCAGTTTTATATTCCGGCTCAGATTGTGGACGAGTTCGGTGAAAAAGGCAGGGAACACTTATACCAGAAGCCTTTGGCCAAGTTTCTGCTGGCTTTTACAGCAGGCTCGTTTATGACGTTTGGTGCCCTGTTTTCCATTTTGCTGGCAACAGGGATTGATGTGAAAGGTTATTACTATTTAATGTCCGGAATTGGATTTGCGTCTGCTTACGCTATGGTCTTCATTTCGGGATCGGTTTTATTTACGGAAATTAACGTGCTTCTTCCCTCCTATTTGTTTAACAAAAGCGGGCTTCGAAGCCAAAACATCTACAAATTCTGGCTGACAGCTTACGTTGGGAATATCATTGGCGCACTTGCTGTAGCCATTCTCATAGAATTATCGGGGTCTTTATCCCCGAGCTTTTACCCTGAGCTTTCAGAATATCTCAGCCACAAAATGAAATTCATTGAACATGGATGGATTGGGTGGTTTGAAGTGCTCATTTCGGGAATATTGGCCAACTGGCTGATTGGGATGGCAGCGTTTCTTACCACTGCAGCACGTGATATCACTGGCAAGTTCCTGGGTACCATTTTCCCGGTAATCCTGTTCGTTGCTGGTAACTTCCAACACAGTGCGGCGAATATGGGATACTTCAGTATGGGATTTCTCGCAACAGATGATTACACGTGGTACGAGTATATCTTCCTGAACCTCCTGCCAGCCAGTATCGGCAACCTGATTGGCGGTGCAATTCTGGTATCGCTGCTGTTCTCATTCGCGTATAAAGATGAAATACAGACCAAGCTTGATAAGAAAAATGACAGCTAGCCCGCCTTACTGGAAAAACAATCCCTTAATGATTTTAACAGTCACTTTGGGGATTGTTTTTTATGTGTTCTCATCAACACATTCAAAACAATAAAGCTCATGATTTTCCGTCACCACCCCATCCAAAAAACCATCCCGACAGTAAACGGTTTTACCACAGCTGACACAGACACCGACTTCTTCTTCCATACCCGTCGCCTCCTCTCAATAACCTTTTTAGTTCGATTGTACCTGACCTGGGTCTCCAGAACGATTCTAGTCTTTTTTAGTTAAAAATATAGGAACATGTGTTCTTTTATGATAAGATAAACTCACAATAGATACGCTTCACATGAGGGCCGAGGCACGCAATTTCCCCGCGGGAGACTCCCTGCAGCAGGAGGTGGTGCCAATGGATATCAGCGACGTACTGACACTGATGATCTCTTTCGGCATGTTGATCGCAGTCCTCATGTCGGCTAAAAACGAGAAATGATCCCTCTCATGCCTTGCACAGCGTTTGAGAGGGATCATCCTACAACGTGCCTTCCCCCTCAATTTGGGGTTGGTCTATTGTAACCGGTTCACGCTGCAACGTGAGCCGGTTTTTTGCATGGGCTGCATCCCCATGCTTATTGGCATTATATCATGAGCAGAACGGACTTACACGTGTAACACCGCCCCCGCCAAGTCCATTCGACAATTATTGACAAAATTCGGGAAGTGACAGGCACCGCTCTAGGTCATCTCTGCTTTTGGGCTTGCTCTATAGGACTTTTTTTAGGTCTTGTGTGATTGATTTTATGCCTTGTGTGGTCATGCCTTCGTATTTTTTTACGACTTCTCCTTCGGGGTTGACTAGGTAGAAGGCGGTGCTGTGGATCAATTCATGTTCCTCAGGGCCGCCGTCTTCCAGGGCAGCTTTAAAAGACGTGTTGGAAAGCTTTTGAATCTCTTCAAACGCGTATCCGGTTAAAAAATGCCAATTGCTCAGGTCCACCGCATAATTGCTCACATACTCTTTTAAGACGTCAGGCGTATCTGTCTCAGGCTGGACACTAAAGGATACAAACGCCACACCCTCCAGACCCGAATCATCCAACTCAGACTGAACCCTGGCCATGTTCGGTACCGTTGTCGGACAGACGATTGTGCAGCTCGTATACATGAAGTGCGCTACCCACCAGCCGCCCTTGAGATCTTTCAGGCCGAACGGTTCATGATCTTGTGTTGTAAATTCAAAGTCTGCTACCTCACCAGACATGTTCGTATCGATTTCCGCGCCACCACAGGCAGTGAGTATAATACTCAGCACGATTGCAACAATACTAAATCGTCTCATCATCAGGCCCCCTTTTTGTCGACACAAACAAGAGGGCGCCCGCCGCAGGGACACCCTCTTGCTGTCATTATTTTGACTCGTCCTTTTTTGTTTCAGAGCTGCTGTTGCTATCTGACATCATGTCACCTGCTGTATTTTTAAATTCTCTTAATGTTTGCCCGGCAGCTTTCCCAATTTCGGGCAGCTTTTTAGGGCCGAAAATGATGAGCGCAAGGATTAGAATAAGAATCATGCTTGGTATACCAATGCTTCCAATACCCATCTGTGTCACCTCCCATACATAGCGACATGTGTAAGTCATGCTTTAAGCTTTTTGCGTTGTGCGTTTAGCTTCTGCCAGCTGTCCGCCCTCATCCATATATTTTTCAATGCCTTCTGCGGCACGATAGGATAAAGCGCCAATCGTAGGCGTTGGGTGGTGTCCGCCAAATTGCGGAAATGCTGAACCGCCGACAACGAATAGATTATCAACATCCCACATTTGCAAATAATTATTCACAGCTGATGTTTCCGGGTCGTCACCCATCACGACGCCACCGGTATAATGCCCGCCGGTAAAGCTGTGATTGAACTCTTCCGGAACTTCATCATCTTCAATAATATCTGCGCCCATTTCTTCCATAATTTCATGGCATCTGTCTATGCCGAATTTGGCTATGTTTCTTTCCTGATCGCCAAATTTGTACGTGGCACGCAACAATGGGTCGCCGTACTCATCTTTATACGTTGGATCCAGGTCCAGATAATTATGCCAGTATGACATGGCAATGGCTGTATACCAGATCCGCAGTGCTCTGTATGCGTAATGCAGGGAGTTTTCTTTGTATTTTTTGCCCCAGCTCGGTGTCCCTTTAGGCACGTTGCCGCTGCTTGAAATGGCACCGAAACCGTATTGTCTCAATTCGATCGCACCGCCGCCAATGAAATCCAGGTCCGTGTGGTCGAAGTTGTCGGCTGCATAGTCATTGACCGCTGCTCCGAGTGCGCCTGCACCCATGTACAGGTTGAACTTCTTATCCTCGAAAAAGCCGAGTGTGCCGTTGAATGAGGAGTTGTACTGTCCATTAAAGTTCCGTCCGATAAGGCCTTTTCTGGTCTTCGGATCGTACTGCTCACCAATGTTTGACAGCATCAGCAAACGGTTATTGGTCAATGCAAATCCGGAGAGCACTACGACATCTGCCGGTTGCTCGAATTCCTCACCTGTTCTTTCGTCGACATACAAGACACCCGTTGCCTTGCCGCTGTTCTTATCATACAGCACCCGTCTGACATAGGCTCTTGTCCGAAGCTCATAATTATCATGCTTTAAAGCTGTGGGAATAACCGTTGCCAGCGGGTCTGCTTTTGCAGAGAAATCGCAGCCATGTCTTGTACAAAAAGAGCAGTACATACAAGCATTAAGGGTTTCGCCGTCCGGATTTTCATATTGCTCGGACATATTGCCTGCAGCCACTTGAAATGGATGGAGTCCCAGATTTTTCGTGGCGTCTTTAAACAACTTCAAACTTGGCGTTTCCTTTAGCGGAGGGTTTGGCCATGGGTTTTTCCGTTTAGGGGCAAGCGGATCCTGCTCACCTGATATGCCAGCTGTTTTCTCCCACTTGTCATAGTACTTTTCCATTTCCTCATACGTAATGCCCCAATCCTGCAGATTCATGTCTTTGGGGATCTTATCTTTTCCATAACGTTCGATGGTTTTGCTGCGAATTTCAAATTCATAAGGCCAATAACGATATGTAGCGCCTGCCCAGTGCACACTGCCGCCGCCAAGGTCTGTCCCGACCTGCATGTCATTGCGTGTTCGAATCGGCAATGCTGTTTCGTCAATGTTATTTCTTGAAGTCATTGTTTCGCTCGATAGGTTCTGCATGATCTGATAGCGATTATCGAATCGAAGTTCGTCTTTTACACCGATGTAGTCGCTTCTTTCTTTATGTCTGCCGCGTTCCAGTGCGACAACTTTTTTGCCTGCTTTGGCCATTTCTGCACTAATAATGCCGCCTGCCCAGCCAACGCCTACGATTACGACATCGGCCTTGTCCAGTTTCTTAGCCATTTATACACCGCCTCCCTGATATGCGCGTAAGCTCGTCGGCTCTTTTGATAAAAATTCTTCTGCATCTATGTCGTTCGTCCAGCCCACATAAGGTCCTGGATATTCCATCATCTTCCATCCCTGCATATCCTTATTGCCGCCATATGCCGGATCGGAATAGACGCCTTCAATGGTGGTATTTCTAAGTAACGTAAAGAACGTATCTGACCTCATACCGCGGATCTTCACATCGCCTGACTCAAAACTTTCGAGTATCGCGTCCTGTGTCTCGCCATCAAGGTCATAAAACTTCTCATCGTGGTCTTTCTTGCTGATCTCTTGCATCCGCTGCAGACCAACCAGGAACATTTCGCCCCGATTCATTTTGGACTGAAGGCCATGCGTATCTGAGGCCTGTGGTTTAAAAGGGCCTTTCGTGTAATCTTTACTATTCGAACCCCAGAACCCTGCCAGCTGTTTGTCGATAAAATACGGCACGCCCAGCTCAATAGCACCAGGCCCGTTATCATCTTCAGGATATATACGTTCCGTTGCAGCTGCCAATGTTCTAAAATCTTCGCTGCGACTGAAAAACGTCCGCGCTTCCTGCAAAGGTTCTTTTGCTTTGTTATCCGTTGTAGTAGACGTTTCTTCCGTCTTGAATGGATTACCAAACAATCCCCCTAATAACGCACCTCCGACAACGCCGCCCGCTGTATAACCGGAGTTTTTTAGAAACTGCCGTCTTGAAACATCCTTTCCGTCATGGGCTTGTTGATCCTTGTTGTTCGGATTATCATTCGCCACAGTTGTTCCCCTCCCATGTTTAACTACTAATTACCTGACTATAAATAGAAAATTCTGTACTTATGTCAGCGCACTATGACATTTTAGCATCTCGAAATATATTAATCTATGAAAAGACATTATTTTTGTGAAAAAAATTAGAAGGGATGCTGCTCGGGTGTTGTGTTGCGCTCCAGAAGAGAGGATATCGGAAATTCCGCTGCGGATATCAGAAATTTTGAGTGGTATATCGGCGATTTCGGGTGATATATCGGCGAAAATGCAGTGGATATCGGAAAAAACGTAAAACCCTCGACACTTAATGCCAACAATGCTGTGCAAAGTCGCAGCATATAAAAAAACTGCATCCCGAAAAGATGCAGTTTACGAGCATAGTCGTATTAAAACATAAACGCAATCATAAGAGCGATCTCAAACAAGATGGCACAACACACGATCCACACCGTCTGTATTTTAACAAATGACTTGAAAGAGCGGTCATTTTTTAACTGCGCTACATGCCCCGCCACTTTCAGATTGATTGGCGCAAAATAAAAAGCAAATAGAAAACCCGCCGACAGGGACACAGCCGCATGCAAGACGAGCGGGTTCATCGTTAAATGCCCCATTGCTCCCCCAACAATAAAGACAGGCACGCCTGCCCAAAGGAAAAAAGTGAACACCATGAGACCGACGGCCATAATGACGAGCATGAAGTTCTTTTTTAGTACGTGCAAATATGATTCGTATAGGTGCATGCTTAGCGCCTCCAGTCCAGTTGATCATTTTCACTTCTTAAGAGACATCATTGCTCCAGGATCGAGCCCGTCACTTTCAATCACAATTGCCGTTAAGCCTTGATCTGTTTTGGTCTCATGCCACTCGTCCTCTCCCCAAAACACGGCTTCACCTGCCTGAACCGGCACAAAACTTTCCTCCCCGCTTCTGACAAAACCTTCCCCTGTCACAATTAAAAGCAGCTGAGGTACAACAGCCTGATGATAGCCGATAACACTATTTTTCTCTAAATACATGCAGCAGACCTGTGCTGGTTGGTCGGTTTGAACAATATGGGACATAATGAAATTGGAGTCAAACTGAGTGACTCTTCTTCCATTCGATTGGCTGAATGTGTAGATTTGCACGGAATCCCCTCCAGTATCTCTATCATACTACATATTCACGTATGACACTTGCTGGAGAAATTTCCTTTTTCCAGATATGATGGTACTAGGGGGAGTGGTCATTTTGAAAAAGAGAATACTGATTATCGCATCAAGTCTCATCGCCGTTTTAGTGATTGGCTTGATTGGAGCGGGCAACTATTTTTACAGTCAAGGCATCAAACGGGGCACGGAAGTCGAACTTCACAGGGAAGCTGAAGCTGTCAATACAATGGCAAGCACAGCCGATCAAAACCTTCTCGACGAGGCCCGCAGTTGGTATGCAGCCCAAGAGAAAGAAGCGCTATCAATGGTGTCGTACGATGATTTAAAACTGAATGCGCAGTACATACATAACGATACAAACGTCGGCAAAACTGTCATCTTGGCTCACGGCTTTAGAAATACCGGTGATGACATGGGCAAATTTGCAAAACTTTACTATGACCTAGGGTTCAGCATCCTGCTGCCAGATGCCCGCGGACATGGCGACAGTGAAGGCGATTATATTGGCTACGGCTGGCATGATCGGCTTGACTACCTGGACTGGATCGATCGGATGATCCGAGAATACAATGCCGATGAGATTATTCTGCACGGCAACTCAATGGGCGCCGCAACCGTTTTAATGAGCAGCGGCGAACAACTGCCAGACCAGGTGAAAGGGATCATCGCCGACAGTGGCTACAGCACCGTCAAAGCAGAATTGGCGCACCAACTGAAGCATCTGTACAACCTGCCGCCTTTTCCATTACTGGACGTCACAAGCGCCATCACAAAACTGCGAGCCGGCTACATGCTCGGCGAAGCATCCGCTGTCGAACAGGTCAGGCAGAATACACTGCCACTGCTCATCATCCACGGTGAAAATGACGACCTCGTTCCAACAGACATGTCCGACGAAATTTACACCGCAGCCGGCGGAGAGAAAGAACTGTGGCTCGTCCCAGACGCTGGCCATACGAAGGCATTTGATATTGTGACGGAGGCATATCAAGGGCGGGTCGAGGCGTTTGTGGAGCGTGTGGTTGGGGAGTAGAGCTGCCCGTTCTTCCCGTTTGCCTCCGCTCACCATTGTCCATTAAACTGAAGATAAAACATTATGGGAGGAGAAACTATGCCCACACACCATAAATTAGTACGCGATCGGATTCCGGAAATCATTAAGAACTCTGGTAAACAGTTAAAAACTAAAACACTTTCTGAAGATCGTTACATAGAAGAATTGAAAAAGAAACTAAACGAAGAGGTGGCAGAATACCAAGAAGCGGCTACTGACGGTAGGGCTTTGGAAGAACTCGCAGACATCCTGGAACTGATGCACGCCCTCACTCATCAACACGGGGCAACCATAAAGGAAGTTGAACAAATCAGAACGAAAAAAGCTGACGAGCGGGCGGTTTTGAAGATAAAGTTTTTCTAATTGAGGTTGAGGACGATTGAAGCCGCTCTCTTTGCATACCAGTCAGCTGCATAAGGAAATAAGAGCGGCAATTGCAGAGTCGTCAACTGTTTACATCCTGACCTCTTTCATTATGAAGTCAGGTGTGGAAATGCTATTTGAGGTGCTGGACGATGCCTTGAAAATGGGCGCAGACGTGAAAATCCTCACGGGTGATTATCTGTATATCACTCAGCCAAAAGCCCTTGATAGATTACTGGATTTACAGGGAGATAACCTGGAAATCCGCCTTTGGAAGAGTAGCGGTGTCTCGTTTCACCCAAAAACATATATTTTTAAGCATAACGAAAAAGGATCTTTGGTCGTTGGCTCATCAAACATGTCCCGTGCCGCCTATACATCTGGTGTCGAGTGGAATCTTCAAATGCAACGACAGGCTTCCAGTGAAACATTTGATTACGCCATTGAATCGTTCATCGAACTGTTTTATGCAGATGAAACGATGCCTATCAATATAGAAACCCTGAAAGTCTATCAAAAGGACTATGATCACTTTCATGCTACCCATGCGGATTTGCTGACCACTTGGACACAGCAAGAGGAAATAGATTTAACCCTTCCTAATGAAGAAGAAGCCTTTCCAGAAAACGTGCAGGAGCCAAAACCGGCTTATCCAGCCAAACTCGAACCCCGGCAGGCTCAAACTGAAGCACTGGCTGCATTGGAATCTACATTAGAAGAAGGCTACAACAAGGCAATGGTGGTCATGGCCACCGGACTCGGTAAGACATACTTAGCTGCTTTTTTTGCTCAGAGATATAAAAAAATCCTTTTCATCGCCCATCGAGAGGAAATTCTCAAACAGGCTAAAAGGAGTTTTGAACAGGTCAGGCAGCAACAGGTGGACTTTTATATGGCATGAAAAAGGACAGACACAAAGATATGCTGTTTGCGTCTATATTCACGCTCAGCATTCAGGAACAACTACATCAGTTTGAGCCAGACGAATTTGATCTGATTGTTGTAGACGAATTCCACCATGCGGCTGCCAAAAGCTATCAACATGTGATTGACTACTTTAAGCCAAAGTTTATGATGGGATTGACGGCAACCCCTGAACGAACAGATGGACAGGACGTATTTGCTTTATGCGAAGGAAACGTTGCTTATGAAATCACCTTCATCGAAGCCATACAGCGCGGTTGGCTGACACCTTTTACGTACCATGGCATTATCGACGAAATTGACTATTCATCCATACGTTGGATCGGTACAAAGTATGATCAGCATGAGTTGATGATCAGACAGTTACAAACTGGGAAAGCACAACATATTTATCAAAAATGGCAGGCGTTAAAACAGACCCGTACACTTGGATTCTGTTCCTCCGTCCAGCAAGCTGAATTTCTGGCTAACTATTTCAATGAGAAAGGTTCCCAAGCTCTAGCTTTAACATCCAAGTCACAGGCTCATTCACGTGCAGAAAGTATACGCATGCTGGAAGCTGGTGAACTCGATATTATCTTTACTGTCGATCTGTTCAACGAAGGGGTCGACATCCCTTCAGTAGATACCCTTTTATTTGCGCGACCAACTGAATCGCTCGTTGTTTTCACTCAGCAGATAGGTCGCGGTTTAAGAAAATTTGCAGGAAAAAACACTTGTGTGATCATTGATCTGATCGGTAACTATCGCTATGCCGATACCAAACTAAGTGTATTTGATACAGAAGACTCGATCGATCAACCGCGAAAGCGCGATAATATCGCACCCGTCGTTCCGGCCACATGTGAAGTGCACTTAGATACAACTGTTATTGACTTGTTGAAAGAAATGCGAAATAAACGCAGCCCCAGGAAAGAACGTATTTTCCAGGATTATTATCAAGTAAAAGCGCAGTTTGGCAGACGCCCCACCTATAAAGACGTCCATTTGAATGGCAGTATCAACTCCAAAGAATATAAACAGGCTTTTGGCGGATTCTTCCCTTTTTTGGACACATACGGAGAGTTAACTGATCACGAGACTCGGGTCTATCAAAAACACTACCAATGGCTTAACAAAGTGGAAAAGGAAACCATGTCCAAGTCTTATAAAATGGTGGTTTTACAGTTTTTGCTTGATAAAGGGCATGCAGATTGGCTTCAACCTGTCACACCGGAAGAAGTCGCTCCTTACTTTCATGAATTTTACATGGAAAAGAACTACCGGAAGCAAATTGATTTTTCCAGCAAAAACACAAAAGCCATGTGGCAGTATGACGAAAAGAAGGTCGCTAAATTAATTGCTGATATGCCTATGAGTAAATGGGTTGGCAAAGATGGTTTGATTCGATTTGAAGATGGACAATTTCAAATCAATTTCACGGTGGACATAGAGGATCAAGAGGTTCTGCATGAGATGACTCAGGAGATTTGTGCGTATAAAATACAGTGGTATTTTGAGCGGAAGAAAAATTCAGCTGTGAAAGGAAATTAGCATGAAATTTGAGTATTGATAGGACACTAAACAAACTGAAATGATTCTAAACCGTACATTATAGATTCTTGGAGACTTTCATGGTTAAATGACCGTCTAAGTACTCGTAGATCGGTTTTATAATTAGTCCCCTTCTTGGTATGGTCAGAGAGGTTTAGAATTGAATCCCTTAAGGACACGCTATAAAATAATCGTATCTATACCACTCTAAAAAGAATGGAGACATAAGTTATGTTTAATTGTGCCTGGTGCAACAAAAAAATTGGAGAAAATCAAGCTTTGTTTGGTTTGAATGTTAAATTTGTCGAAGGATCGGAACTCTCAAGTAAAGAGGGAGAGATTACCCACGTTTATCTAACATCCCGCGGTACAAAAGTACCCATGATCGTTACTACAGCCGATTCAGAAGCGAAGAAAGAAGGCGTAGATGGCGTGTTTCCCATTTGCAGTGAACCCTGCAGTGAAAAATTAAAAAAAGCACTTGAAAAGGAAAAAGACCTGTTTAAAGAAGTCTCGGATTTGGGCGATTAAGGCGTCCCTTAAAACTGTGGACCAGGTGGCTAGCCACCTGGTCCATTTTAATGATCACCATGTACAATATAATGATATAACTTATGCTCTATCGGCTTGTCTAAAATCATATTCATGTGGACAACCGGGATCTCTTTTTCGTTCTTGTCGAGCATTTTATCTTGTTCTCCAGTACTTTTGTCAGGCACCGTTTGTCCTAAATAATAAAAGCCACTGCCTTCATCGTCATCTTTTTTAATAAACAAATGAAGGTCCATGTTTGTTTCTTCCGCTTGTATGATCTTTTGCACTTCCTCTGAGGCCAAGGTTCTTTGACTTCGAGTATACCATTTAAACACTTCAGGGCTGATAAATTCATCCCCGTAATCAACGCTTGCTTCTACTTCATCATTTTTGTGATACGTCACAAAGATTGGGCATGTTTGATGCTTTGGTTTATACCCAAAAATCGTAGCGCTCTCATCTTTTTTCCAATTTAATAGCTTACAAGCATCTTTTCTTGTATATTTTTCATACCGGGTAAGCTGTTTCTCTGAACGATACTTTTTGTTGCGTTCTAAACCGCTCATAACGACATCTGTTACTAAATCCTTGAATGTAGGGTTCGACTGCAAGCTGTGGCTGATAGCGTCGTTAAATGAATACGTGTTGTCACTGTTATGCTCTATAATAGGTCTGTCACCATACTTCTTACGGTCAGTTTGGGTGAAAAAGGCCAAATCAAATATGCGCTCGACAGATTCAATCGTTTGTTCATCAACTGTACAACCCGCTTTTTCCAGTTCTATCTTATACCCCCTATCAGGAACCATCTCTTGCTCCAGTAATAATTTAAGCAATATCAGTTCATGTTTGCGTTTGCCATCTAACACTTCTGAAGAGAGCATTGTCAAAACACTGCTTTCATATGTGCTAATAGATGGAATTTCTTTTTTCATTTTAAGAAGGAGTGCATAGTAATTCTTATATTTCCCTGCAATGACGACAGGATCGATAGAGTGGTTCGTAATAAAATCATATAAATAAGGTGTTCTGCCGAGTCGATTCTCTAGTTCCGTAAAGGCCTCTTTTAAAACCTTCATTGCTGTTAAATTACTTGCGTTGATAGACTTGAATATCTGTTTCTTAGCAACCTCTTCAAAGTTAACCGTTGACACGCCTTTGATATAGCTTGCTTCTGTTGCGCGTCTGCGTATATTATCCTTGTTTTGTGATCGATCTCCAGAAAGAGCTATTGGGATGAGATAATTGTTTTTATAATTACCGATGAAATCAATCACAGTTACGAAGTCTTTGGAATCGTGTTTACGCAGTCCGCGTCCCAGCTGCTGAATAAAAATAATGCTAGACTGCGTTTGTCTCAACATGACCACTTGATTAATGCTCGGGATATCAATCCCCTCATTAAATATATCAACGGTTATAATATAATCCAAAGTGCCATTTTCAAGCTGTTCAACTTGATGCATGCGCTCCTCTTGAGAATGATCTCCTGTTAAAGCAACGGTGCGAAACCCTCTTTGGTTTAGAGCCTTAGACATCTCCACAGCTTCATCTTTACGGCTGCAAAACATCAGCCCTTTTACCGCCTCACCTGAATGGCTATAATAATCAAGCTTATCAACAATATGTTCTACACGTTCATCTGTGACGAGCTTGGATAAGATTGTCGCGTCATCTATGATCTCGCCGTTATATTCAAAATCTGTAACCCCAAAATAGTGGAACGGGCAAAGCATATCCTCTTCTAGCGCTTCTTGTAGGCGAATTTCGTATGCAATGTTATAGTCAAACAGCTCATAAATGTTGAAATCATCCGTTCTTTCAGGGGTTGCGGTCATTCCCAATAAGAATTGAGGCTGAAAATAATCTAGGACCCTTAAATAAGAAGCCGCACCAGCTTTATGAACCTCATCCACTAAGATATAATCAAATTCGTCACGATTAAATTGCTTCAGCGTTTCGAGTTTAGAAATGGTCTGTATAGTGGTGAATAAATACTTTGCATCCATTTGTTTATGGAACCCTGATAAAATTCCAAAGTCTTTGCTCAGCCCACCCATAATCCGCTGGAAATCTGCTTTGGCTTTATGCAGGATTTGCTCTCTGTGTACGACAAATAACATGCGTTTTGGAGCGACACGCCGCACATCAAAAGCCGCCAAATAGGTTTTACCTGTTCCTGTGGCTGAAATAACGAGCCCCTTATCGTGTCCCTCGTCCCTCACTTGCTGGATCTCTGCCAATGCCGCTGTCTGCATTGTGTTCGGTTTTATACTTGTTGCTGTTTTCAATGGATTAACGTCATAATCTGAAGGCAGTTCTACCACTTTTGAAGCTGCTTGATAATCAATAGGTTTATAGACCTCTTCATAAGACGTAATCCACGCATCGGTTAACGGTGTGGCGTCTTTCCATACATCTTCAAATTGATTCTTAAAATGGGTAATAACCTCGCCATCTTGGTAAGAAGTCAGTTTCACATTCCATTCATAATTAACCTTTAATGCTTGTGCAGTAAGGTTTGAACTTCCAACAATCAAAGAATAATACTGATCATGCTCAAATATATACCCTTTGGAATGGAATCCTTCCAATTCGGTTAATCTCACTTCGACGTTTGTTATTTTCATAAGCTCTTTAAAGATCTTTGGTTGGTTAAAGTTCAGGAAAGTAGACGTCAGGATCTTGCCTTTTATACCTTTATGTTTGAGATCTAATAAATGAGACTTTAAAGTAGCGAGGCCACTCTCAGTAATAAATGCAACAGAGAATATAAAGGCATTGCAATGGTCCAGCTCTTCCACGAGTGAGGTTAAAACATCCTCATTCTCTTTTGCATTATTAATGAGCAATCTAGGTTTATATGTATCCATCTTGCCATAGTGCCGATCAATAAATCCCTTGTGCAAAGAATCCTCCAGATTTCTGAGAAAGTTCTCCACTATAATCACCACACTAACTAAAATATTTCTTTGTCAGAGATTATCCTTTTGCTATTGTTTCTATCGCGGGAATATCTGCCGGAGCCCAGTCCAATGTGAATAATTTCTCTTTAGGAAGCCATTTAATAGCTACGTGCTCTGTTAAAACTGGATCCCCCTCAAGAAGGGCACAATAAAATGTTGTTAAATGGACAACGCCAAAATCATACTCGTAAACAGTGTGTTCCACTTGATTGCCAACCTCAATTTCACAATGCATCTCTTCTGCAATTTCACGTTTCAATGCTTCTTTCGCAGTCTCGCCTTGTTCAACCTTACCGCCTGGAAATTCCCATTTATAAGCGAGCGTTTTGGTTTCCCCTCTTTGCGCACAAAGAATTTTATGATCTTTAACGATAACCGCACCAACGACATGAATATCTTTTTTCTTCAATGTTTTCTCTCCTGTTATATATGTAGTCTATTAAAACTAATTATACAGGGAGAAAATTATTGAAGCCAATATTTTCAAATAGTAACTATAATGGTGTGAACTTGCTGGAAAAGGGTAAATACATAGGGTAAAAACAATATCCCACAAAACTTCAAGGAGGCTTTTATTATGAAAGCAGCAGTATGGTATGGGAAAAAAGATATTCGAGTAGAAGATCGTGATGTACCGAAAGTTGGAGAGGAGCAAGTCAAGATCAAGGTGGCTTGGACGGGAATCTGTGGCAGTGACTTGCATGAATATAATGCTGGTGCAAGCCTTATCCCTGAGAATGAACCCGACCCAATAACGGGCGTAAAAGCACCGTTGACGATGGGGCATGAGTTTTCAGGTGTGGTTGAAGAGGTTGGCTCCAAGGTAAAGAATGTACAGAAAGGGGATCGTGTTGCTGTTAATCCGCTCATCACACGAGGGGACAGTGACAATCCTTTAGTTGATATGTACAATGGCTTCGGCTTTGTCGGCTTGACCGCTGATGGCGGATTCGCAGACCATGTGGTAGTCGATGAGAAACATGCGGTGAAATTACCTGATGGCATGTCACTTGAGCATGCGGCACTGGTTGAGCCGACAGCTGTAGCGGTACAGGCCATCAGGGAATCGGGCATGGTTTTCGGAGACTCTGTGGCTGTTTTCGGGGCAGGACCAATTGGGCTGTTGACCATTATTGCCGCAAAAGCTGCGGGTGCTAAGGAAATCTTTGCTTTCGATTTGTCTGAAACACGACTGGAAAAAGCACAGGAAGTCGGTGCCACGCATGCTGTTAACTCAGGTGAGAAAGATCCAGTAGAATATATTCATGCCCTGTACCCTGAAGGCGTGGACGCAGCGTTTGAAGTGGCTGGAGTTGAGCCAACCTTTAACCAGGCAATCGACGTCACCAAGCCACGTGGGGTCATGACCATTGTCGCCCTTTATGAAAAACCGCTGCAGTTCGAACCGATGAAACTGACAGCGAGCGGTGTGCGCCTCGCCTCTTCTCTCGCCTATGAACCGGATGTGTTCGAGTACACCATTACATTGATGGGCACGGGGCAGCTTGATCCGTCACCAGTTATTACGGATCACATCGAGCTGAAGAACATTGTTTCTGACGGGTTTGAAACCTTGCTGAATGATAAATCTCAGTCGAAGATTCTCGTGAAGTTGAGTGGAGAGAAGTAAGGACTCTTATAGATAAGCAAAAAGCGCTCAAATTGTATTTGGGCGCTTTTTTATATTTATGATCTCCGCTAGAAAAGTAGACTCTCTTTTGCTATGATTATGTTTCCCTAAATAACTGTTACCTGGCTTCAAGGAGGTTCCCCATGAACGAAAAACCAGACTGGCTGCCGAGCTTACTGATCACGAGTGGTGGATTTTTTACGGTATTATATTTTATTAATATGTTTAACGAGCTTCAAGCGTCACATGAGCAATCGAGTGGTTTTTTGAGTGCTTTTTCCGGGTTAGCGCTTTTGTTGAGCGGACCCTTGATTATACCGCTTTTCATGGGTGGTGTTGTCGCTATTCTCGGGGTGATTTCGTTTTGGAAGCAGCACTTGGGATTGGCCGTGGCTGCATTAATTCTGGCGTTTGTGCTGTTGAATTGGGTTGGGAGCATCCTTTCTGCAGTTGGAGCGATTGTAGGCGTGTTCTTCTGGAGAAAACGTGCGGTTGATCGGGAATAGCTGGTTAGAACGCGATTGAATTAATGTTTAGCCTAGCGGATTATTTTATCGGAAAATCGAGCGCTGATATCGGAAATTTGGTGTGATATATCGGCGAATTCACACTTTATATCGAAAAAAAGAAAAAAAAAGCGACAGCCATTTTAAAATCGTGGCTGTCGCTTTTGCAATTTTTTTATGAAGTCATATCCCGCTCCCAGAACCGGTGTTTCGCGACCATTTTGGCAAATTTACCTGCGAATGAGGTGCTGTCTTCATCCGCTTGAAGAACGCCTGGGCTGTCTTCGATGTCGAGTGTTTTTATAATGGGTGTGGCGAGCGGTTTGAAACAGATGGGCTTAAAGTGTTCAAAGGCTTCTTGTATATAATCCGAAGCATCCCTTGCAAAAGCTTCGTCTGCTTGGTTACCACTTGCGATCAGCACTGCGTCAAACAGAACGGATGGGCCTGTCTGAAAGGTTTTGGTAACTTCAAATTCGGTGCCGTCATCGCCTTGAAGTGCGCCGAGTTGTTCCCCAATAAGTTCAGGAACGAGACCTGCTTTTTCCATGTCGGTAAGGGTGTTCTTGAGCCATTCGGCATTGAAGCCTTCTGCGACGAGAACAGCTACTTTACGGGTGTCTGGCACATGGTTGGAAGTCGTCTGGCTGAGTGCTGGTGATGTTTTGCCATCACCAGTTACACCATCTTCTGGCATGTCTACACCAATATTTTTCGCCACCGGGCGGGCGAGATCGAGATGCACATTGGCGAACATATCAATGACCTGCTGGCGGACAGATTTACTTTGAACCATGCCGAGCTCAAATGTGAGACCGTCAATGGTGTGTTGCTTTTCAGCTGAAGACAGACTTCTCCAGAACAACGTTGCTTGGGAAAAATGGTCCTTAAAGCTGTCGTGACGGGCTTTGACCTTGTATCCATCGACTCTTTCCTGATAATGTTCATAGCCGCCTTCTTCCGGACTTGCAGGGGACGGCTGATTGTTGGCGAGTGAATTTTTATGATAAGCGACCTGACCGACGTTAATGGTCTGGCGTCCGTAGCCGTCACGCTGATTATTGTGAAACGGACAGACTGGTCGGTTGATCGGCAACTCGTGAAAGTTGGGCCCGCCAAGGCGGATCAGTTGCGTGTCCGTATAGGAGAACAGTCTTCCTTGCAGAAGCGGATCGTTGGTAAAGTCAATCCCTGGCACGACATGTCCCGGGTGAAACGCAACCTGCTCTGTTTCGGCAAACACATTGTCGACGTTACGATTGAGCGTCATTTTCCCAATGATTTTCACCGGAACGTCTTCTTCAGGCCAGATTTTCGTTGGGTCTAGAATGTCGAAATCAAAGGAGAATTCGTCTTTTTCCTCGATTATTTGCACGCCTAATTCCCACTCTGGATAGTGTCCGGCTTCGATGGCTTCGTACAAATCCTGGCGATGGAAATCCGGATTTTTACCATTTAGTTTCTGTGCTTCATCCCACACGACAGAATGCACGCCGAGTTTTGGTTTCCAATGAAATTTTACAAAATGAGCTTTTCCCTCATTGTTTACAAAGCGGAATGTATGCACACCAAAGCCTTCCATCATACGGAAACTTCGGGGAATGGCTCTATCCGAAATGAGCCATGTGGCATGATGTGCGGCTTCCTGATTGTTGGCCACAAAATCCCAGAATGTATCATGGGCAGATGCTGCCTGTGGGATTTCATTATGCGGTTCAGGCTTCACTGCATGCACCAGATCTGGAAATTTAACGGCATCTTGTATGAAAAAAATCGGCATATTGTTCCCGACAAGATCATAGTTGCCTTCTTCGGTGTAAAATTTCGTGGCAAATCCCCGCACATCGCGGGCGAGTTCACCAGATCCTTTACTGCCTGCCACTGTCGAGAAGCGGACAAATACGGGTGTCTTCTTGCCTGCTTCGCTGAGAAAGTCAGCTTTTGTGTAAGGTGTCATTGATTCATAAGCTTCAAACTCACCGTGGGCTGCGTAACCACGGGCATGCACCACACGCTCGGGGATCCGCTCATGGTCAAAATGGGTCATCTTTTCCCGGAAATGGAAGTCTTCCATCAAGGTCGGGCCCCGCTTACCTGCTTTCAGGGAAAATTCATCCTCAGATACTTTTAGTCCCTGATTTGTTGTCATATGGTTCTCTGTATCATAAGCACGTACATCTTCCAGTTGTTCATCTTTACGGTTCTGCTTGTTCCGATTGTCAGCCATAATGGTGAAAACCTCCTTGAGAGATGAAAAACAATATGGTTTTATTTTCCCGGATGGTGGTTGTCTGAAACAATTATTTAAGGTGAGAGACGGGTATGCCATTCTGGGGCTGTAGTACGGGGCGTGTGGTTATATCGGAAATTTTGAATGATATATCGGCGAATTTGCACCTTATATCGGAAAAATGATTTTTGTGGGGCAGTATCTGAAACAGAAACGCACGCTATGGGCCCGTCTTGGCAGGCCCCCCGCGTGCGTTATCTATGACTCTACTTCCATTCGTGATCTATCTCTCTTAATCGCTTCAATATTTTCAAAAACACGTTGTCTGCCACTGCTTGTGCCCACGTGCCCTCATTGAATCGTTCCTGTCTTACATAGCCTGTCAGAATCGCTCTGAGCTGTTCGAAATCTGCGCTGTCTATTGCCTGAACCTTGTCTTGAGTAGGCAGTTGGCGTGTGATGTCTATATAGTTAGGGTGCATGAGCGTTGTGGCTGAGAATGTGTTGATGAACTGTTTCAGTGTCGGGTCATATGTGGGGTAAGGCATGCTGAAGCCCTTCTCTCCCAGCTGTTGGCCGCCTTCCCAATGAGCGACTTTTTCAGGATCCACCGTTTCGAAATAGGGGATGTAGGCTGTGAGCTTTCCGACTTCAATGGCAGTCATGGCTGTGCTGAGTTGGTGGCAAAAACTCTCGACATATGCTTGTTCAACCAGGGACTCGAGCCATTCTTGAGGGATGTTTTCGTATCCGTAATAAAGACCGGCCAGTCCGCCGGCAACTGCTGCGACGGTATCTGTGTCCTCGCCCAGATTGACTGCTTTTAATACACACGCCTGATAACTGTCGGTTTGGAGCAGGCACCAGACAGCCGCTTCGAGCGTATCAACGACATAGCCGCTGCTTTTAATCGCTTGGCGAGGCTGTTCGGCGAATCTATCTTCTTCCAGTCGGTTAAAATGGGTGAGTTCATCGGCAAAACGCGCTTGTTTCTGGTAGTAGGATCGGGCTTGACGGATGCCTTCGCTTACGGCTGTGGGCACGTCGCTTGCTTCCTTAAGTTTGGAAGCTATGGCAATATAGATGCCGCATGCGATCTGACTGCGCGGATGGGCGTGTGTCAGTGCTGAGATGTGATGGATGATGTTAAAGGCTCCGTCTGTTTTCATGAAGTCTTTCCCATAAGTCGCTTCCAGATAAAATAAAATGGGCAGGATTCTCATTAATGATCCATTGCCATTGTCATATTCTGAAGCACCTCCGCATTCGAGTGGCGGTGTGCCGTTTTCATAACGAGCGATCGCTTCTCTTGTTGAAATCCCGATGTCAAAAGCGATGCCAAAGGGTGTGTAGGCACCATCATTGTACCAGCTTGCAAAGTTTTTCATTGCCAAGTCATAATTCACCCCTTTTGAAAGGCTATCTGCAAGACATAGTGTCAATGAGGTATCATCAGACCATGTGCCAGCAGGCTGATTGTAAGTTCCGTACGCACGAAAACCCACAACAGGATCGCGATCCAGGCTCTCCCTGCTTTCGAATTCAACCGGGACGCCGAGGGCATCCGCAACCGTGAGTCCCATAATGCCATTTAAGATGTGATCTGCCATGACTTTCCCTCCATATTGGTGTGACTCCTTTCATTGTACAACATGAGTGCTGGGGTTGGAAGCTCTGGTGGGGCTGCGGTTTTGAGGGTGATGATTATATCGGAAATTCCGGTGCGGATATCGGAAAAAACACCAGAAACGCCTAAAACGCAGGGGCACACGCGGGTGAATATCGTGGCCCGCTAACGGCCAAAAAGGCATTGACTTCCCGCCTTTTTAGGTATATACTAATTAACACTTTAATCATTAAACTATTTTATAGTTAAACAATCATAACTTTAGGAGGTGAAGCAGTTGTCATCGGAGGAATCAGAGCGTTTCCCTGAGTTTGAGCAGCTGTTTTGGCAAGTTTCACGGAAGATGGGGTATGTGTGGACGAAGATCTACGAAGAGGTGTTTCCGGGTTCGCAGTCATATATTATGTTTATGCTGGAGCAGCGCGGGGCGACGCGGATGTCTAAGATGGCTGAAACACTGCATCTGACACCAGGCGCGGTGACTACAGCTTCGGATAAGCTGATTGAACGCGGGTTCGTGACACGCGTTCGTGATGAACAGGACCGCCGTGTGGTGTATCTGGATATTACCGATGACGGGAGCAAGTTGTTGTCTGAGCTGCGGGATGAGGGCCGGGCGGTTATGAGAACTGTGTTTGCGCACCTCACCGAGGCAGAATTGGATCAGCTGATACATGTGTTTGGCAAAGCCTCACACAATATAGAAAAGATTGATTACAGAGGGAAGGAATTAGATAGATGACCCATTTAACAGAAAAGAAGAAAGTCACCATTATGATCGCGATTATGATTGCGATGTTTTTTTCTGCGATTAACCAGACGATTATTGGTGTGGCCATGCCGCGGATTATCGCCAAGCTGGGCGGGATGGATTATTATATATGGGCGATTACGATTTATTTGTTAACGACGACGGTGGCGTCCATTCTTGTTGGGAAACTCTCCGACATCTATGGTCGTAAGCCGTTTATCCTCGCCGGGATTGGCTTTTTCACGGTCGGGGCTTTGCTGTCCGGCTTTTCGGGCAATATTTTTCAATTGATTGCGTTTCGCGGAATCACCGGGTTTGGTGCCGGTATCATTATGTCCACCGCGTTTATCGCTGTTGGAGACTTGTACCTTCCGCGTGAACAGGCTAAATGGACCGGCCTGATGAGCGGTGTGTTCGGGATTTCCAGTGTGCTGGGGCCTTTGATGGGCGGCTATATTGTCGATCATCTGGATTGGCACTGGGTATTCTGGGTCTTCCTCCCGCTTGGTATCGTCGCTTTTGCCATCATTGCGATTCTATTTCCAAAAGTACCGCGGCGTGAAGGGGAGAAGATCGATTACGTCGGATCTGTATTTTTAACGGTCACGGTTGTATCGCTGCTGCTGGCCTTCAGCTTTGCTGGTGAAGGTCCGGGCAAATATGCATGGACGTCTTGGGAGATCCTTGGATTGTTCGGCTTGACCCTGCTTGGACTTGCGGCGTTTATTGTGACAGAGTCAAAAGTGAAGTCCCCTGTCCTTCCATTGTCTTTATTTAAAAATGACATTGTCACCTTATCCAATATTTGCGGATTTCTGCTTGGCGCGGGTATGCTGGGTGTCATGATCTATGCACCGTTCTTTATTCAGGGTGTTAAAGGGATTTCGCCGAGCGGTTCCGGGTATATGATGATGCCGATGTCGATTGTGATGGTGTTTGCAACGGCGTTTGCTGGACAATTCATGACGAAAACGGGCAAATATAAAGGTATGGCTGTTGGCGGATTGGCCACGACAGCTGTGGGCATTATGCTGCTGCATTTGATCTCGATTGGCACACCGATCTATTTGATGATTGCATTTCTCTGCATCATTGGCGCGGGTCTCGGTGCGAGCATGCCTGTATTTTCACTGACAGTGCAAAATGCGGTGCCGCTGAGAGACTTAGGCGTGGCCTCTGCCTCTGCCCAACTTTTCCGTAACTTGGGTAACACAATCGGCATTGGTGTGCTAGGAACGGTGATGAGTTCACGTATGGCGACGCGGATGACTGATATGTTTTCCGGCGGATCTGGCGATGGCGGCGACTATTCACAGCTGCCACCTGAACAAACTGAGCAATTTGCCAAGTTGATGAATCCTGAGATTTTGCTGGATCAGCCTAAGTTGGATCAAATGCTCGGTCAGATGCCGGCTGAGGTTGTGCCGTATGCTCGGGATATGGTTGACAATCTGCGCGTTGTTTTCAGTGACGCCTTGACGACTACATTCCTCGTTGCAGCTATCATTATGATCGTAGCGGTGGTTATTGCGCTGTTTATTCGCACGATTCCGCTCGTCTCTGCAGCTGACCAGGCGCCTAAAGAAAAGCAGACGGATGCGCCTGTGTCGAAGGAAGAGCATGTTAAGCCGGTTTATGAAGGCTAGGCTTGTATGTCTGGATTGATTATATCGGAAATTCTGGAGCCGATATCGGAAATTCCGGAGTGGATATCGGAAATTTTGACCCATATATCGGCGAATCTGCACCGTATATCGGAAAAAAGCTGATTTCTGCACTAAAAAGCGACAGCCCCATTTGCAAATGGTGGCTGTCGCTTTCTTTAGTTTAATAGATATTAACCGGATAATAATAGTAAAAGAAAGTAAAGCCGATAATGATAAAGCCAAAGATGATCAGGGCGTTGGCGAATCGGTTGGTGACTTTGATCTCTTTCCTGTCAAACAAGTTGCGCGGGGCTGTGAGCAACTTCTTCAAGTAGTCTTTTTCCTCGGAAGTGGCTTCTCCTGTTCGAACACCGTAAATCACGCCGACGACAGAGAGAATGACACCGATGAGAACCGGTTCTAAGTAAACTGGCAGCGGATAGATGAAAAAGCTGAACAACTCTCCACCAACGATTCCGACGAGTCCTAGCAGCATGCCCCAGAAAGCAGACTTTTCATTGACCCGTTTCGAGTGGATGCTCGTAAAGCCGACGACAGCCCATGATGCTGCGAAGATCGTGGCTGCGAAGAATCCAATCCACAATACGGCTGGCGGCGGAAATATGGTGATGATCAGAACGACGACACCTGACATGAGCATTAAGAGCTTGGACATGCGCAGTGTTGTGGTGGGACGTCCTTTTCTAATTTGTTTATCCAGATTAAATATGTCGTTGGCCAGACTGTTTCCGATCAGCTGCAGGAACGTTGAGGCGGATGACAGACCTGCTGCCATGATTCCGCTGATCACGACAACTCCGATAAAGGTTGGAACGAAATTTTTAGCTGACCAGATAAAGACCATTTCCGGTGGATCAATGCTCGGGTTAATCAGGTTGACCGTTGCCATGGTGATAAACAAAATAATATAGATCGAAATGACGGAAATGGTGGCCACGACCGCTGATCTCAAGATGACGTGTTCGTTTTTGGCCATGAGATAACGGCTTGTCTGCCATGGGCTGATCGCCAGCACACATGTCCAAGCAAGACCGAGAATAATCGCCCAAATCAGGGCCTCGTGAGGCATACCGTGAAATGCGCCTTCTCCGGTAATGCCGTGCCAGTCGAGAATGTTCGGCTGGTTCACCAGATCGTGAGCGGTCTTTGATATCGCTTCAGGCCAGCCGCCAACTTTTTTCAAAATGAAGGGGATCGATATGAATGTGGCGACGGTGAAGACAAAATACATGATGGTATCTGTCAGTAGGACCCCTTTTGCCCCTGACAAAAATGTTAAGAGGGTGTAGGTTGTCCACACGATCAAAAGAGCGTAAATGAAGTCGATCTCGAGTAAATTCGAGACCAATAAGGAGATCCCTTGGGTAACGGATACCAAATAGGCACCCATTCCGATAATGGTGGTGATGGCGGACAAACGTCTGACACGCTTGGAATTAAAACGTTCACCGAAATATTGCGGCAGCGTCAATGCTCTGCTTCTTCTTATGTAACGCCCGAAAAAAATGGCCCCGATCACATAGCCGCTGACGTCGATACTGCTCAGCAGCAGCATGATCAAAGGATAGCCCAGATACGCGTCTCCAGCCTCTCCCATAAAGGCGACCGTACTGAAAAAGGATGCAATCAATGAGCCCGCGATCAGAATGGTTGAAGCATTTCTGCCGGACACATAATAATCTTCCACGTCTGTTACTTTTCTCGATACAACAATACCAATAACAATTGTGATGATAACAAAACTCAGAACACCGATTGTGAATATCATAATTGCCTGCTTTTCCTATCAATTCGTCTGACATACAGTTTCAGGAGAACGCCGTACGAAATCATGAGCCCTCCAAAAACAAATGAAATAATTAAATTCCCGATGTCGATCAACTCCTCTTTTAAGTCTTATTTGGTATTGTCTGAGATGTGTAAAAAGACGCACGTTTAATAGTTTAACGCTTCAGAATTGAATCAGCAAAGCGCATTCTGGGAGTCATTCAGGAAAGGATCGGCTTATAGAGGCGTTTTCCAAGTGTGAGCAATGATAAATGTCGTATTTTGTCGATAAACGTGAAAATACTGTGTTTTCCTTAGAGAACATTGAGCTTGTGGTATGTATTTTTTTACTTGTTTGATTTTGATTTCCCGTTGAATTAAGCTATAGACAATGTAAAATTCAGGAGGTTTTTTTATGTCAGCAAATAATCAGCAAGGTGAACGTGTCTTAGGTAAAGGTGTAGAAGAGTACCTGCAGAAGCCTGTGTTTATAACGCTGGATGAGGAGCGGCAGCACAACAAGCAAAAGTTGGCCGGCGCCTTTCGCCTGTTCAGCAAGTTTGGATTTTCGGAAGGGGTAGCCGGACATATTACATACCGTGATCCGGAGCTGACGGACCACTTATGGGTGAATCCGTATGGCATGCATTTTAGTCAATTTAAGGCATCTGACCTTGTGCTCGTCAACAGTCATGGAGAGGTTGTTGAAGGAAAATATGGCGTGCATAAATCAGCATTTGCCATTCACTCTGCCGTGCATGAAGCCCGCCCAGATGTGATTGCATCTGCTCATGCCCACTCAGTACACGGAAAAACATGGTCCGTCAGCGGGAAGCTTTTGGAGCCGCTCACACAAGATGCCTGTGCCTTTTATAATGATCATGCGATTTTCGATGAATATAAAGGTGTGGCCTATGACGAGGAAGAAGGCGTGCGCATCGGGAAGGCGCTGGGTGACAACAAAGCCGTTATCCTCCGCAGCCACGGTCTGTTGACAGTGGGCGAGTCGGTCGATTCAGCCGCCTTCTGGTTTATCACGATGGAACGGTCTTGCCAATCTCAGCTGCTGGCCGAGTCTGCTGGGATCGTTAATCCGATTGCACCAGACGACGCACGCCACACAGCCAACCAAGTGGGCAGAGAAGTTGACGGCTGGGAAAGCTTTCAGCCCATGTGGGAGCGGATTGTCGCTGAACAGCCGGACTTGCTGGAATAAAGCAGGCTGGTATTTAGAGGAAGTGCACACTTGTTTGAGGACGAGTGCGCACTTCCTTCATTTTTGCAGTGAGTGCGGTTATATCGGAAATTTCGATGCTGATATCGGAAATTCTCTAGTGGATATAGGCGTTTTTGAACGTTATATCAGAAATTTTGCATGATATATCGGAAAAAATCACTTTAACCGTGCTTCACTCCGCGGGGCCAGCAACAGTTTGCTGCAGGCGATGACCGCTGCGAGCAGGAACATCCATTTATAGCTGGTGAATGTGAGCATGCTGCCGAAAAGTGCGGGTCCTATGATTGCGCCGATGTTTAAGATGACGACGGTGACGCTGAAGCCTTGCGCCGGTGCGTGCGGATAAACGTCAGCGCTCCAGATTGGCAGGAAGGCAGCGTACATCATAAATGAAGCGCCAAACAGCACGCCTGACAGCACGATTGCCCCAGCTGATTGTGAGGCAAACAAAATCACCATGCTGGATACATAGATGCCCACTGTCAGATAAAAACTTTTGCGGAACCCGATACGATGGACAAGATCGCCTGCCCATAACCCAGCGAGCCCACAGATGCCAGTAATCAGAAAGAACACGGCATTAAAGGCGGCGATGTTCAGCACCTGTTGAGCGAAGTCGGCGGCATACGTCCAGTAGGTGGCTTCGGTCATGCCAAAGAGGATGGCTGCGGTGAATAAGTGAATGGACTTCCGTTGAAAAAGCGGAATGTGCGGACGCCCGTTTGTGCGAGAATAACGTGCGGTCGGAATGGTTTTAAGCACCACGGCCAACAGGATCAGGCCGCCGACGCCCCCAATGGTCCAGACGATCCGCCAGCTGCCTGAGGAAAATGCGATATACAGCAGACAAATCACCGCGAGCCCAAGTGAAGACCCAGTGCTGATGACGGCCAATGAACGTTTTTGCAAAGCATCATGGACGTGTTCGCTGACACTATTCGAAAATGGTGTCCAGCATAAGCCTGGGCAAAAACCGGCAATGATGCAGCCGATAGCAAATACGAGACCATTTGGAGCGAAAGCTGAGATCAGCAAACCGATTGATGCTGCGGCGAGGCCGGTGGCGATAAACACACGGGGCCCAAGTCGCCCAATAAAAAAAGTCACCAAGAGGGCCCCACCCATAAATGACAAAAATGACAGGCTGGAAATGACGCCGAGCGTGGTTTTCGTCAGGTTAAAATCAGCTTGAAAGTCAGGAAGCAGCAAGCCGTATCCATACCGGACAAAGCCAAAGACGATGGCCATTGACAGGAGTCCCACAATGGAAATGAGCGGGATTCCTGCTTTTATTTTCGCAAAAGGCATGACGCTCCCTCCTTGCAAACGGTTGGGACAAGCTGCTAGCATACTAAGGTTTAAGATTTGCGTAACCGCAACCGCCGCTTGGCTTTTTCTGCTCTATACCCTTTTCCGACGATTTCATGCACACTGTGTACGGTCACATAAGCATGTTCATCGATCTCACCTACAACATTTTTCAGCTTGACGATTTCCTGTTTGCTGATGACGAGGTAGAGCACTTCCTTGTTCAGACGGGTATAACCGCCCCGGCCTTCAAGCACTGTCACACCGCGCGACATGTTTTCTGTAACTTGTTCGAGCACCTGATCCGGGTAATTGGAAATGATCAGCACTGACATCTGCTCGCTCAAACCCTCGACAATGAAATCAATCGCTTTGGAGCCGATGTAAACCGAAATTAAGGTGAACATCGCTTTTTCAATTCCGATAATAAAAGATGAAGACGCAACAACAGCCAGGTCAATGAGCAAAATGCCTTTGCCGATCGACCAGCCCCAAAGCTGGTTCGCCATCCGAGCGAGCACAGTGGTACCACCGTTTGTACCGCCTGCCCTGAAAATGACCCCAAGCCCTGCTCCTACTAAAAGCCCTGCGAAAATAGCTGCAAGCAGTGTGTCATCGGTGAGCGTGGTTTCAACGCCTTCTGTGAAATGCAGCAGGAGTGAGGTCGACGCAATTGAGATGATCGTGTAGACCATCGCACGTCGGTCAAAATATTTGTAGCCGATGGCGAGGAGCACCATGTTCAGGATAAAGTTGACCGCGCCTGGCGACCAGGCAAATAGGTAATATGCCACTACTGTAATCCCGATGATCCCGCCTTCAGACAGCTGGTTCGGGATGACGAAATAATTAACACCTAAGGCAAACAAAAGTCCGCCGATTAATATCAATAAAATCTCTTTAATAACCGTTCCATTCATCAAATCACCTCGTTATTCCATTGTATTGACTTTCTCCCCTCTGTTCAAACTGTTTTCTTTGTAGATTTGTTTTTGTGGTGTAGTGTCTGTAGACTGCGACGTAACTTATGACTGCTCCTAAGCACTCCATACGTTTGAACGAGTACCGTGATTTGCGCTGCGGGAAGTCGCTTTAACTTTATCACAGCTCAAGTGCGACATCTGTTCAAGAAACCCACTTTCACAGTGTCTTCTAGCCGCGGGCACGGCCTCAGCCCAATGTCAGAAAGCTAGTGTGGAAATAATTTACAATACATTTCCATAAGTTTTCCTTTTTGACGATTTTGGCTGTATTTTGTATTCTAAGGAAGAGCCCCTTTCTGGTTCAGTGCATAAGGGTTAGAGCGTAGAGTTTCATTTCTTGGACACCTTCTGCCTGGCCGTTCAGGGGTTTTTTCTTCCTGTGCTTCATCTATTAATTGTTTATACAACTGCTTTAAGGCAGACCACTCTCGCATATTGAAAAAATAAATAAGATACTCCTTCAACTTTGCAATGACTCTGTTCATATTTGCTTTGTATTTATATTTTAGTGATTTATCATGATCTTCCCGCTCAATACATTCTGTCGTTTCGCCATGTATCAAACTTGCCATGTTAATTAAATAAAAAGAGGCATAGAAATCCTGTTCGACCGTCAGTGGTGTAGTTCCGCTGAAATTTTCCACATTTAATTTGTTTTTTAATGTATCATATTTTACTTCTATTCCCCACCGTTTAAAGTACAGGTCTTTAAAAGTAGGTACGTCGAATGATTGGTCCATGATGTTTGTAAGGAGAATTTCTTCTTCCCCGGAATCCAAAAAGAAACGAATAACCCTAAGATTATATACTTCCTTTTTGTATTTCATTTGAATGGTTTGATCCTTTTTCGTTGTATTCTTCACCTCTTTCATAACGCCGCTTTTTGGACAACGCATCACATATTTTATGCCGCTTCTTTCTAAGTAGTCTACAAACTCCCGTGCAGGATAACCGCGATCAAAAAGGATAAGATCCTGCACTGAGTTCTTAGAGGGGAGGCTGTCGATGAGTTCTTTCGCTAAATCCCGTTCACTTGTAGCATAAGGAGCTATTTTGGCTCTACGAAAAAGATCATTCTGTATATCATATATAGCACCCGCGTTAGCACGAGCGCGATTCACTTTTTGATTTTGCGCAGTACCATAATAGTCAATTAACGGTTGCGTATGATGTAATTTGATGGTCGTTCCATCCACAGCACAAAGGCGATAGCCACGGAACGTTTTATATTCCGTAGCTTCATAATAGGCATCTGCGATCGAATGAAATAAATAGGAAAAAGCGTATGGATCTATCTTCTTTCTCGCCTCCAAATAGCCTTGTTTAGAGATGTTCGGCATTTGGCAATCCAGCTTTTTACAGAAATCATCGAGTTCCAGTTGCAGGGACTTTCTCACAATCGAGAGATGAAACAAGATTATACTTTGAAAGGTCAATTTATTGTTTCCTTGACGTGTAAAGTAGGTAGACTTCCGTCTGGACGCTATCATGAAATTAACATTGTGAAGTATTTCCTTTGTTTTTCCGATGGCTTCGAGGAAAGTAAATGGTGATTTCATGGCGTTAATACCTCCCTGTAAACTTGATGCTACCTTCATTTTTTAATATTTATAGCGCCATCGTCAAGCATTATTTTCATCATATGGAAAATAATGGAACAAAAACTTTCTGGCATTGGGCCTCAGCCTCCTTGCCCCGGCAAGAGGTATGTCGACGTTGCCCGCAAAGGGCGGCTTTAGTCGACCCTCCTTAATGTAACGCTGCGGGGTCTTCGGACTCGTGCTGTTCCCGCAGGAGTCGACTTCCCTCCGCTCCAATCACTTTGTGTTAGGCAGTGGCTTGGACGGTTCTACTCGCATAAGGGTTAAAGAATGACCTCTCTTACCTAGCTCGGGGAAAACACGGAGACTCCTGTGGGATGCAAAGCCTCGGTGAGACCCCGGAGGTCGGTAGACCGAGGAGGCTCAGCAGCGCCCACTGGACGCGGAGTGTTTTCCCCGAGCGATTGCCAGAAGCAGTCAATACAAGTTTTCACTAGTTCGGAGTTTGTACCGACTATCCATTAAGGCTTTTTACATTAAAAATAACGATCTTATAGAAAAAGGGCTTTCTTTATGGGGGTTTTCGGGAAGAGGTATACTGGAGATTAATGGAGGTGGATGTATGGAGATCGCGATTGTTGGTGGTGGGATTGGTGGTCTGGCTGTGGCTGCTGGTCTGCATAAGATTGGGATCAAAACGCATGTTTACGAACAAGCTCACGCGTTCAAGCCGCTGGGTGCGGGGATCGGTATTGGCAGCAATGTGATGGTGGCCCTGGAGGCACTCGGCGTGAGTGAGGAGATTAAGTCACGCGGTATGACCCTTAAGGAGCAGCGTTTTTTGAACGGGGATTTTAAAGTGATGAACCGGATTGATTTTTCGTTGTTAAAAAAACGATTTGGAGAAGAAAATATCACGATTCAGCGGGCTGATTTGCACCATGCCTTATTTGAAGCGGTGGACCCGGCCTATGTTCATTTTGGAAAAAAGGTGGCTAACTTCCAGCAGACACAAGATAATGTCACACTTGCTTTTATCGATGGAACGGAAGCTGTGGCTGATTATGTGATTGCAGCGGATGGGATTCATTCTGTGTTCAGAGAGGCGCTGGTAAATTCAAGTCTGCCGAGGTATACAGGATACACGTGCTGGCGCGGAGTTTCCAGCAGCCAGCAGGACGTGCCGGCGCATATTTCTTCTGAAGCCTGGTCTAGGCGCGGGCGGTTCGGATGGGCACCGCTTTATAACGGAGATGTGTACTGGTTTGCCTGTGTGAACGCTGAGGCCGATGATACGTATTATCAGGGGCTGGACCAATCGGGAACGGCTCAACTATTTGCTCACTTCCCGCCAATCGTCAAGCGGCTGATCACGGACACGGATGATACGTATTTTTTACATCATGACATTTATGATATCGAGCCGTTGTCGACGTTTGTTTATGACCGAATTTGCCTGCTGGGTGATGCGGCCCATGCAACTTCGCCCAATATGGGGCAAGGTGCCGGGCAATCGATTGAAGATGCGTATGTGCTAATGGATGCGCTGCAACATGAGCAAAGTGTTCGAGAAGCGTTTGATCGATATGACGCCCAGCGCGTGTGGAAAACCGGAAAAGTCGTCAAACTCTCCCGTCAGATCGGAAGTGCTGCCCAATGGGACAATCCCTTTTTAGTAGCATTTCGAAATGGCGTGTTTCCGCTTATCCCGAAGTCATTGTTGTTCTGGCGCCTGACTTTTTTGTTCAAATGACAGTTGGTGCGGCCGAGGATTCGATCCAGGCCGCTGCTTATCCGTTGATACCTTTTTGCAAGGAAATCATTTCTTCGGCAAGGGCACTGATGCGTTTCAACACATAATCATCGACAATTTCGTTCACATCGCTGTAGCAGTCACTGTGAATGAACACATTGTTCGTTGGCACGAGGCCTTTTAAATAGGAAAGGATCGGCTTCAGGTGGTACTCGGATACGAGGAAATGCTTTTCAACAGCGCCGGTGGTCACGATGCCGGTCACTTTGCGTTTGAAAGCGTCCACAGGAAAATAGTCGAGCAGATTTTTCAGCGCACCTGTAATCGACGCTTGATAAATCGGTGTGCCGAACACAAGCATATCCGCCTCAGAAATCTTGGTAACGACCTCCCATGTGTCATCGTTATAGTAAGCGAGCGGGTCTCCGCGTACGAATTCCACATCAAAATCTTTCATTTCAATTAACTCAGTCTGAATCGACGGATCGGCGTTCTTCATGGCTTCAAGCACATAATGCACCCCAACGGTCGCTTTCCAGCCCGTCAACTCTCCTGCAACACCTACAACCTTCATGTTCCTGCCTCCAATATAACTTTCTATGAAAAGTGTAACATATTACCGCGGAAAATAACGGCTGCCGGCCTGGCTCGGGCTGGGCCTGGTGATGTGTGCCCGTGGTTCCGGCGGGCGTTTGATCCAGCTCTGTCAGTGGAACGTCGTGACTTTGGTGAGCATGATGAACCTGGATATATAGCTGTTTTTTCTGGATATATGCCCGCAAAACCTGGGTATAGGTTCAATTTTTATGGATAACTACGTGAAAATTTTGGATATGCGCGTTTTTTTATGGATAAGTACCCTCTAATTCTGGATAACGCCGCTGTTCAATCTACTTCGGCGTTACAGTAATTTCATTGACGTTCACGTAATCCGGCTGGGTTACGGCGTAGACAACTGCGCGGGCAATGTCAGTTGGATCGAGCTTTTTCCGGTCGTCGTCAAACGGGCTGTCGGTGGTAAGGGGCGTATCGACCATGCCTGGTGAAATATTCGAGACGCGGACGCCGGTGTGGGCGAGTTCTTTTTCCAGCCCCATTGAAATAGCCCGGACAGCGAATTTCGTTGCGCTGTAAACGGTTCTGTGTTTCGGGACATAAAAACCCAAATCTGATGCGATGTTGACGATATGCCCGCTGCCCTTTTCTACCATGGCAGGCAAAACGGAATCGACACCGTATAAAACGCCTTTCACATTCACATCGATCATCGCATCCCAGTCGGAAACCGCGCCGGACGTGACGGTGCATTCGCCCAGCTGGCCTGCGTTGTTGACGTAAATGTCCACGTGCCCGAATGCTTCCTTCGCTTGTTTGGCCAAATTTGCTACATCGGACTGCTTGGTCATATCTGCTGTGACACAAAGCGTCTGCGCCGGCTGTCCGATTGCTTCTGCTATGCCTGCCAACTTGTCCTGATTGCGCGCGGCCATCACCACATTTGCCCCGGCTTCGACGAGCGCTTTTGCAATGGCCGCACCGATTCCGCTGCTTGCACCGGTAACGACCGCTGTTTGTGCTTTCAATTGTTCTGTCATATGATCAGCCTCCCTTTGTTTGTTAAAAGTGTAACACAAGTGGGGAGACGCTTACATTGTGCGGCTCGAATGTTTAAGGCTGCTGTAATCGGTGAAAGATAGAAGTGCAGCATACATTACATCAAGGAGTGGAAACAATGAATCAAACAGAAATTAAGTCCATTGCCGAAAACATACTCAATAAATCCTTTGTTGGCCCGATGGCAACGGTAAAAGGCAACAAACCGCATTCACGCTACATGACGTTTATGAACGACAATTTGACTTTGTACACTGCGACAAGCAGAGAGACTGATAAAAAAGACGAAATCGAGGCAAACCCCTACACCCACATCCTGCTCGGTTATGATGGCGAGGGCTTCAACGATGATTTCGTGGAATACACCGGAAAAGTTTCCATCCATGACGATGAAAGCATGAAGGAAAAGATGTGGAACGAACATATGAAACACTGGTTCGACGGCCCCGAAGATCCTGATCTGATCGTGTTGAAGATCACGCCAGTCGCGGTCCGGGTTATGAATAAGAAGAACTTGCCGCCGAAAGAGGTTGAGCTATAATAGAAAGACCGACTCACCAGTTGATGAGTCGGTCTTTTTAGTTTCTGGATATACGTCCGGTTATTCTGGATATATGTCTGCTAAATCTGGATAAACGCCTATATTTCTGGATATGTGCCCCAGAAACCTGGATATAAGCTAATTTTTCAGGATAAACCTCTGAAAAACCTGGATATCTTGAACGCGGCAAGTCAAAGCCGCTTGATCACTTCATCACAAATACGTTAAAGCAACCTTTAAATTAGCATTTTTCTCCCGAATTCGGTCGAGCATTTCCCTGTCGTTGGATTCATTTTTACAGCGAATCGCATAGGTATATAAAATCATAGTGCCGAGGTTTGTTGTCTCTACTTGGCGAAGCTCATGACTTATAGTGAACTCGGCAAAAATATCGTCAAGCAAATTTTCGTGGTTCAAATTTTCAGGGACAGTGACTTTCAAGATCTGAGTGTCCTTACCTTTGCCGTACTGAAATTTATACAAGAGATAAAATAAAATGCTGGCGAAAACGGTGAGCACGACGGCAAGGTCAAATTGGAACAGGCCGCTCGTCATACCGACACATAAACCGAAGAAAATATAGGCAATGTCTTTCGCGTCGGTGACCGCACTCCGGAAACGAATGAGTGAAAATACGGCGAAGAGCCCGAATGCAACACCTGCATTGCCGCTAACGACGTTCATGACTACAGAGACGACGACGCTCATAATGATAATCGTATGGACAAAGGCCTGAGAGTAGCGTTCTCCTGTAAATGTAATCTGGTAAACCTTCGTAATGACTAAACTTAGTACGGCTGTAATGGCCATGGCAACGAGGCTCATCGTAATCGATGAATCCGTTCCATTGAAGCCGTTCGCCAACTGATCAAAAATTTCCATTCTAATGTCCTCCTACTGCAATGAGTTCTTTTTGCACGCCATTTGGCAAGCGATCACTTTTCAATAATTCCATACTGGTACAAAACTTCGATGCACTCTTCTGCTCACAATTAAGCGCCTGCAAAATCCGCACAAGCCACAGCGGCACACTGTCGTCCACCTTGACCTCAAGCACAATTAGATTCGGATCAATGAAGTTCGCCCCGTATGGTCCATGCTCCAGCTGCAAGTCTTCGTCCCGGCAGCGCAGATTCATGTCAAATGTCATCCGGAGATTCTCGTCATACAAACCGTGCAAGGCGTGACGGTCATAGCTGACGACCATACCGGGCTCAAGCTCATACAGATGACGGAAATAATCAATCTCCCTTAGCACCTGTAAATTGGTCGTCTCGAATTCCTCCAGATGGTCATTTTGTTCGGCCGACAAATACCGGTATGCTTCTGAAAGCGGAAGAAGCATGCGGCGTTTGTTCACGACCTTTTTATGTTTTTGCTTCACTTCGAAAAAAGCGGTGCTGTTCAAGTCTGCATCGTTATAAATCCGCAAACGCAGCTTTTGCCTGTATCGCAGCTTGTTTTTTGTTTCAAAATAGATCTTGTAATCCCGACTTTCAAAATACAGACTGCTTACCGTATATCGGCCGTCCACACCGAATTTATCTGGTCGCATATTCGGCTGGATTTGTTTCACCAATGCCTTGTATTGCTCACGGGTGATCAGATACTTCTGTTCTTTTCTCTTAAATATTTCAATAGCCATCCGTTCCGCCTCCCTTACCCAACAATGATAAGCCAGCAAGGTGAGAGGATCCTGTGAATCAGATTAGAAAACGATGAGAAAATGGGGTAAGAGTGGGCACACTGGTCGATGGAAAGTATTGAAGTGGTTTTTCTGAGGGGGGAGCATGGGTTTATCAAAGGAAGAATTGAGTCTATCAGAGGAAGAGGGCATTCTATCAGAGCAAGATCCAGTTCTATCCAAGCAAGCAGGCACTCTATCAGAGCAAGATCCAGTTCTATCCAAGCAAGCGCGCACTCTATCAAAGGAAGATCCGGTTCTATCCAAGCATGCAGGCACTCTATCAAAGCAACAACGCCCCCTATCCAACGAACACAAAAAGGGGCCAGATCTCCGGGAATAACTTCCTGGAGGTCTGGCCCCTTGTGTCATATATTATAACCATCAGCCTGTGTTAACAAGCCCGGCTGCGACGCCGTTGATGGTGAGGAGCACTTCGGTGACGAGGTCCTCGGATGGATTGTCGGTTTCGCGCAATTGCCGGATCAGATCCACTTGCAAGAAGTTGATCGGGTCAACATACGGATTCCGTAAATAAACCGATTCTTGGATATTTGGTGTATGGCTGAGCAGGTCGTCGTTTCCTGAGATTGCGAGCAGAGCCTTACGCGTGCGCTCGTATTCATCAGCGATGTCAGCGAAAATCCGCTCAGCAAGCTTTGGATCCTCGACCAAATCCAAATATTCCTTCGCTGTTTTCATATCGGCTTTCATTAAGGCCATCTGCAAATTGTTGATCGTTGAATGGAAGAATGACCACTCACGATACATCGTCTGCAACACGGCCAAATTGCCCGAGTCAGCGTCAATGAACGCCTGCAAACCGGTGCCTGCCGCATACCAGGCGGGAAGCATATGCCGCGACTGGGTCCACGCAAATACCCACGGGATCGCACGCAAGTCTTCAAACTTCTGGCTGTTCTTGCGGCTCATTGGGCGGGAACCGATATTCAGGGCGCCTAGCTCGGTCAATGGGGTTGCCTGATGGAAATATGTCAGAAAATCTGGATCGCCAAACACGAGGGATTGGTATTTGGTCAGCGATTTTTCCGAAATGGTTTCCATCGCCTCTTCCCATTCTTTCTTGCGCAGCTCCATCTCCTCAGGCGCACTCGACGCCCGTGCACATGCTTCGAACAACGCTGAAGCGGCCTGCTCCAGATTCCGGTACGCAATGTCCTCAAGCAAATACCTCGATGACAGCACTTCACCCTGTTCGGTAATTTTCACGCCATCACCCAGCGTTTCAACCGGCTGTGACAGGATACTCGTATTCAGCGAACCACCGCCACGGCCGAGTGACCCACCACGACCATGGAAAAATTTCAGCCGAATATCATATTCTCTGGCCATGTTATGGATCTCTTCCTGAGCCTTAAACAGTTTCCAGTTCGCGCTCAATGTGCCGCCGTCTTTACTGCCGTCAGAGTAGCCGAGCATGATTTCTTGATTATTCTTGCGTGCGCTAAGCTGCTTTTGGTAGACCTCTGTTTCAAACAGCTTCTGCATGATCTCCGGTCCGGCAATCAGATCGTCAATCGTCTCAAGTAATGGGGCGACATCGAGGTCACTTTCCACACTGCCGTCTGGGTACAGCCGGTACAAACCGGTTTCTTTTGCCAGCACGAGCACTTCAAGAAGATCACTTGGCGCTTCTGTCATACTGATCAGATACACCTGAATCGCGCGTTTGCCAAATTCATCATGGGCGTTTTTGATCATCCGGAAGACGCCCAGCATTTTTAAAGTCGCATCTGAATAACTGTCATCAAACAGCAAGAGCGGTCTCGGGTCGTTCAGCGCCTGACAAAGCACCGCTTGCTTGTCAGCCTCGGACAGGGACGCATAATCATCAGACACATGAACCGCCTGCAAAATCTCGTGCACAGCCGCTTCATGTTCGCCACTGTGGTTGCGGACATCGAGTGTGGCCAAATGGAATCCGAACAGCTGCACCTGGCGAATGACTTTGCGAATTGTCTTGAGCTTTTTCGTCACTGGCAAATGGGCCTCGGCGTTTTTCTTAATCTCGATCAAATCCGCCACAAGCTCATTGGAATGATCATACCCGTTTTCCGATTTCCCAGTCTCACGCAGCCGCTTTAAGATCACCGCAAACTTGCGCCGATACACTTCAGAGGCTACATACCATTTTTCTCCCGTTTCCAAGTATCGAGCCTCTTCCGCCTCAGTCCGATCAATAAACGCCTGACTGATCGAAATCCGCTCACTCGATTGACTGAAACGCCGCATCAAGTCCACAAGTGACGCCTCATACTTTTTCAAAATCAATTCACGCTGCATCTCAAGCGTCGTCCACGTAATTTCCGGGGTCACATTCGGATTCCCATCTCGGTCCCCGCCGATCCACGAACCGAAATGAATGAAGTTCGGCACTTCCCAGTCTTTTTCAGACACCTGCTCCTGCAGCTGCATCTCCAGCTCATGAAACACCGCCGGCAGGGTCTCAAACAGTGTCTGGTCAAAGTAGTACAGTCCGTTTTTCACCTCATCGAGCACTTCAGGCTTGCGGTGCCGGAGTTCATCCGTGTGCCACAGAGCCGTTATCTCGTTGAACAAACTTTCCTCCACTGTCGCCTTCTCGCGTTCGGTTGCCAGCGGGTTGTCCAGCTTTCGCAAATTATGCGAAATCCGCTTTTGTGTTTCCAGCACTGTGCGTTTCGTTGCCTCTGTCGGATGGGCTGTCATGATTAATTCAATGGACAAGTCATCCAGCACATGTTGAATCCTGTCTGTGTTGAGGCCATACGCTTTTACTTTTTCAACAGCCTTTTCAATCGAAAACGACTGGCTTGTCTCCTCCTCGAGCAAATACTGGCGCCGCCGTCTGATACGGTGGTTCTGTTCGGCAATGTTAATCAGATGAAAATAGATTGAAAACGCACGGATCACTTGCTGGCGCATCGGCGGTTTCAAACTGCTGATTTCTTTTTTCAAAGTATCATAGGTTGTCTGATCAAAGTCTTGTCGGATGCGCTTCGTCATTTCACGAATCCGCTCCACTTGGTCAAACAGCTCACGTCCTCCATGAAGCACCAGGATCTCTCCCAGTATATTTCCGAGCACGTTCACATCTTGTCTTAATAAAGCATTATGGTCAGTTGTTACGGTCATCCCGTTTCCTCCTTGTGCAGTCCTTGGTGTATAAGTATTTCATTCTTTTCCCTAAAGGGGGATCTCTGAATCTATCCACTTATTTCCCCACTCACAAAGGTGATCATTACATTTTACCATAAATCTGATGAAATTGATAGTTCTGTTAATTTTGGAGGGCGAGCGACCTTTATGTAAAGGCTCTGCTCTAAAAAATTGTTTCCTCCGCAAATAAGGGCTTAACGAATAGCAGACACAAACTCCGAACTAATGAAAAACACACTTAAGACCCCTGGCCTGTAAAGTTTTAGGTTGCGACTAGTATAGTAATTTCATGTGATTTTTCGATATATGAGATAAAAT
Organism: Lentibacillus sp. JNUCC-1; assembly: GCF_009741735.1. Classification (NCBI taxonomy): domain Bacteria; kingdom Bacillati; phylum Bacillota; class Bacilli; order Caryophanales; family Bacillaceae; genus Lentibacillus; species Lentibacillus sp. JNUCC-1. The sequence continues at coordinate 1,452,020 of NZ_WHOH01000001.1, read as the reverse complement.
GCCGATATAACACATAGAATTTCCGATATAGCTAAGCCAAACACCATATATGTTTGTAAGAGCATCGTGATTTCCGCTGCGGGAAGTCGCTTTAACTTTATAACAGCTCAAGTGCGACATCTGTTCAAGAAAATCACTTTCACAGTGTCTTCTAGCCGCGGGCACGGCCTCAGCCTCCTTGCCCCGGCAAGGGGTATGTCGACGTTGTCCGCAAAGGACGGTCTTAGTCGACCCTCCTTCAAGTTCTCGCTGTGGGGTCTTCGGACTCGTGCTGTTCCCGCAGTCAACCATGTATCGCAAAAAACGCTATACACCACAAGGGGATGAAAATAGATGTAGGGTGGCGATACTAGTGCTACGGCTGGATGAGGAAGGTCGATACTCCTTGGTGCCTTAGAGCCCTACCCGCAGTCTGACTCCTTCGACCACGGCGCATCACTTATTGTTGCTCCCTTTCGGGAAGCACTCATGGTAGATTAACCCTATTCTGGTTGTTGCGCCAGCCTTAAAATATTTGATGCCGTAGAAAGGATGCTTTTCAATGGATATACTCATTGAAAGAGCATGCGGTTTGGATGTCCACAAAGACAACATTACTGCATGCATTATCACACCAAAAGGAAAGGAGATTGAAACATTTTCAACCAAAACTGTTTATCTGATCGGATTAGTGGATTGGATCAAGGAACACAAATGCACACATGTTGCGATGGAAAGCACGAGTGTCTACTGGAAACCAATTGTTAATTTGTTAGAAGCAGAAGATATTGAATTCCTAGTAGTGAATGCGCAACATATTAAAGCTGTTCCAGGAAGAAAAACAGATGTCAAAGATGCTGAATGGATTGCTAAGCTTCTTCGTCATGGTTTACTAAAGGCTAGCTTCATTCCAGATCGGAAACAAAGGGAACTACGTGAACTTGTTCGGTATCGTAGAAGCATCATCGAAGAACGTGCGAGACAACTCAATCGAATTCAGAAAGTCCTAGAAGGCGCTAACATCAAACTAGGTTCTGTTGTTTCTAACATTACAGGCGTCTCTTCTCTTGATATGCTTCGGTCTATAGCTAATGGCGTTGAAGACCTTGATGTTTTAGCCAATTATGGAAGAGGCGTAATGAAACAGAAAAAAGAACAACTAAAACTTGCTCTACAAGGTTATATACAAGATCATCAGCGGTTCATGATAAAGACTATTATAGACCACTATGATTACCTTACTAACACAATAGATATGCTTGATGAAGAGATAGCTCAAAGAATGAGTGAATATCAGGAAGATATTGAGCGACTGGATTCAATCCCAGGAATCGCAACAAGAATGGCTGAACAAATACTTGCAGAGCTTGGAACAAATATTAAAAAACAATTTCCTACTGCACCGCAAATGTGTTCATGGGCGGGGTTAGTTCCCGGTAATAATGAAAGTGCTGGGAAACGTAAATCATCTAGAACTAGGAATGGAAATAAATATTTGAAATCTGCATTAATTGAAGCAGCTCATTCACTTCGGGGTTCCAAGACCTATCTCGGAGCACTCTATCGTCGTACGGCTGCCCGTAAGGGTAGAAAACGAGCAGCAATTGTAGTTGCTCATGCCATTTTACGAATAGCCTACTATCTACTAACTCGTAAAGAGATGTATGTAGATTTAGGCGAAGATCACTTCGACAAGCAAAGAAAACAATCTATTGTTAACCATTCACTGCGCCGCCTAGAAAGTTTAGGATATACAGTTGATATTAAGGAACAAGAAGTATCTTAACATCTTACTGATTCTATACCCATTAGACATTGGCGCTCTCCTACTTTTTTTAAAAAAGAATGAGCTGCGTCTACTTTAGTATTGCCATTTTTAAGTATTATAGTATTTTAATTTTCATGGTAGGAGTCGACTTCCCTCCGCTCCAATCACTTTATGTTTTTCAGTGGCTTGGACGCCTTCTGCTTAAGAAGGCCAGCAGAAAGGTAAACGCCACTCAACTAGCTCGGGGAAAACACGGAGACTCCCGTGGGAGCAAAAGCCTAGATGAGACCCCGGAGCGCGCAGCGCGAGGAGGCTCATCAGCGCCCACTGGACGCGGAGTGTTTTCCCCGAGCGGTTGCCAGTGGCAGTCATAAAACCCCAAATTAGATCTAACTAATTAGTTCGCAGTTTACTTTAAATGCACATAAATAGCGATGTTATGTGTAAGCTGATCTTTGTCATACGCTTTGTTTTGTAGAGCATTATATTAAGCGATATAATCATAACGCGGTTTATGATAAAATGCAGGAAAGAGATGTAAGGAGAGTCGGTTGATGAGTAATTGGTTGTATATCGTTTATTTTGCTATTTTGGCTGTAATATCCGTTGTGACCGGTGAAATTGTCACGTTCATCATGCTGGGTTTGATCTTGCTCAGTCTCAACAACATCAACACCACATTAAAAAAACTGTTACATAAACAAAACAACGAACAAGGAACCACTAATCAACATGAATCCAAACAAATGAGGGAAAAAAATGACATATGATGTAATCGTAATCGGCGGCGGTCCTGCCGGGCTGATGGCGTCAGTCGCTGCGGCTGAAGCAGGGGCGTCGGTACTTTTAGTTGATAAAGGCAAGAAACTCGGTCGTAAACTCGCCATCTCTGGTGGGGGACGCTGCAACGTCACAAACCGGATGCCGCTCGATCAATTGATCAAACACCTGCCGGGGAATGGAAAGTTTTTATACAGTGCCTTTTCTAATTTCAACAACGAAAGTATCATTCAATACTTCGAAGGGCTGGGCATTCCGTTGAAAGAAGAGGACAGGGGGCGGATGTTCCCGGTGTCTGACAGCGCCAAGACAGTTGTAGATGCATTGTTGAATGAGCTCCGCCGCCACGGGGTGACAATGCGGACGTCCACGCGCGTACAGGACATTCTCTATCACAACGACGCAGTGCAAGGCATCCGTCTGGACACTGGTGAAGAAATTGAAGCACCGAGCGTGATCCTCGCTTCTGGAGGGAAGTCTGTGCCAAACACAGGCTCAACGGGGGATGGCTACCCATGGGCAGAAAAGGCCGGACACACGATCACTGAGCTGTATCCGACAGAAGTGCCGCTCACGTCCAGCGAACCTTTTATCAAAAACAAGACACTCCAGGGCTTGTCCCTCAGCGATGTCGCACTCACTGCATGGTCGCCAAAACAAAAGGCCATCAAAACCCATCGCTGGGACATGATTTTCACCCATTTCGGTGTATCGGGGCCGGCCGCCCTCAGACTGAGTCAGTACGTGGTTAAGGCTTTGAAAAAATACAATGCGAGCTATGTGACGATGACGATTGATCTTTTCCCGGACGAAGGGGAGCAAAATGTGTTCGACCGTCTCCTGTCCGCTTCGAAACGCGAACCGAACAAAGCACTTCGAAACGTTTGGAAGCCCATTGTGTCTGAGCGGTATCTCTTGTTTTTGTTGGAACAGATCGGACTTGATGCCAAAACGACGTATCATCAGCTTCCTAAACAACAGGTGCGCGAACTTGTCAAACTGATCAAAGCGTTTCCGGTGAAGATTGACGGTACGCTCTCAATCGAGAAAGCTTTTATCACCGGTGGGGGTGTCTCCCTGAAAGAAGTCAATCCTAAAACACTTGCTTCAAAAAAGATGGACGGCTTGTACTTTTGCGGTGAGGTCCTCGATATCCACGGATACACTGGAGGCTACAACATTACCGCAGCCTTTGTGACAGGACATGCGGCTGGGACGGACGCAGCCGAGCGATCTGAGTGGTTTAGAAAATAAAAAAATGGACCATGGGGAGTCCCTGGTCCGTTCATTCCTTCTTTCTCCCCGAAGTGAACCACCCAATCACGGCTATGGCTGCCAAGGTTGCCCAAAAGGTGATCTTCCAACCTGAACTATTGGGGAAGGTTTCATCTAAAACACCGACTGATTCATGGCTCAATGTGATCACAGCAAGTTTCACCCCGACCCACGCTACAATCAAGTAGGCGGTTGTTTCAAGACCCGGCCGCTTAGCAAGTAGGCTGATGAACCAGTTGGCGGCAAATTTGATCAAGATCAACCCGGCGATCCCTGCCAAAAGCACGATCCCAAACTGCGCACCGTCCATTCCGCCAAAATTCGGCAACGGGCTGTCTGGCAGCACGATCGCAAGGGCAACCGCCGCAAGAATGGAATCGATGGCAAAAGCTAGGTCAGTGAGTCCAATTTGAAAAACAGTTGGCCAGAATCCGGCACCTTTGTTTTTTTGCTTATTGTCGTCTTCATCACTTTTCGAACGAAACAAGACATGCTTCATGCCCAGATAAATCAGGTAAGCCGCTCCGACTGCCTGAACCTGCCATACATCCGCAATAAATGAAATGACAAACAGGGCGCCAAACCTGAAGATAAACGCCCCGATAATGCCGTAGTTGATCGCTTTCTTTTTCTGATCCCCCGGCAGATGTTTTGCAATCACCGCCATGACAAGGGCGTTGTCCGCAGATAAGATCCCTTCAAGCCCGATCAGCACCAGTAATGTCCATGCATATTCCAGCCAAATGCTTTCCACAACCATTGCTCCCTTCGAAAACAACAAAATAGAGGCTCTTACCACCAATGTGGCAAAAGCCCCTTACAAAACAGACCTTTCCCGCACTGGCAAAGGTCTTGCTAACAACATGTCCACGTTGCCAGTAAAGCCGAGAATGCCAAGCGGGCACTCCGTCCTGACGACTTTACTGTCACAGCTACTCCCCTTTAATCTTAAGTTTATTTAACCACTTTACTGCAAAATTTGTCAAGAAGGCGGCTTTTGTACTATGAGTATTCGCTTAGGGGTGGAGGTCTATACAGGACATATGTAAAAGTTTATGAGCAATCTGGCTTAAGCGTTGAATCTATCTGTACATCTGGCGCCCGCTCTTGTAACTCCTTCAAAAACATCCCCTGATCCTCTGGTGATATTTTCACACTGCCCATCAGCCCCGTTGTGTAAAACAATTCCAGACCATCACGGGAAGATAGCACGCGATATCCTGTGAAAACATCGTGTGATGGGCTCACGCGCGTAATGTCTTTGTAAGCAATACGACTGCGGAAGGGCCCGCCTTTAATATACAAATAGTCCTCGTAAAACACATACTTCACTGAAAAAGCAGTCCACAGAATGAGGCCGGCCCGGAGAAAAATGTTAAAGATAATATCATAATCACTTTAAATTGCATGCCATCTTCAAGGAATAAAGGCCAGAATGACGCAGCGGCAATCACGCCTACCGCAACACCAATGAAAGTGATGAAAAAACCGTCTATCTTTGAGCGGAATAGCTTCAATGTACTTCCCTCCATTTGTATATGATACGAAATAGAAGGGAGAAGGTTTCGTTTTGGCGATGTTCATAAATGTACCTTATACTGAATCGTCTAACCATAATTGCAGCTTTTGATAAGTGTTGTCTTTTTGTGACGTGGTACAGAGGTAATTGAGATCAAGCTTTTCCTGATGAAGTAAAAAAAGGCGTTTGCCCCACTCACAATCAGATGAGGATTTCCAGTGGACACATGCCCGTAACCGGTCTAGAATAATATCTTCTATACCAATCACATAGACGTGTTCTGATTCTGAAAGATTGAGTTTTATGACGCGATTGTAGTCAGCACCCTCCAACATGTCATCAGGTATTTCCACGCTGATCATTAATTGCTCGTGATACCAATGACGTCCTTCAGCGATAAATCCCAGTTGTTCTAAATACTCATCAGCCAATTGCCGCTGGCTGAAAACAAGGTCTATGTCTAAAGTGGTGTATTCACTGCGCGTATAGATTTCAACAGCCAGTCCTCCTACAATAATGGGCTTTAACTCTTCCTGTTCAAACACCTGAGTTAATATCGCCGCTGTCTGCACCATTTTTTCGAACTTAGATTTTCCTTCAAGTTTCTTTAAACTGATTTTCGCTTCCTCAATCAAGCTCATAATACCACTCCGTTTTGGAGATATATTTGATCTTTCCTGCCTGCTCTGCTTGTTTCCATCGCTTTATACACAGTTTATCAAGAATGCGTTGCTCATCAGGATCTCTTTCTCTCGTCCGGATACGTGGCGCCTCACCACGTGTCTGCACCATGCGGCGTTCAACATCTGGCTTTTTACGGTCAATCCGTTTTTTGAGGTCATCCATATCCATGTTTTCCACCCAAATCACCCCTGAAAAGGTCTTTGCCTTCAGTATATCATGAGGGCACTGCTTATAAACCTGAAATGGTGTTAACAGGTCTATATCTTTTATGATGAGTCTCTGTATTTTTAAAACGCTGTAATCGTATAGAGTGTTAACACTAAAAGGGTGCTCAAGTTAATTATATCGGCGTTTTCCACCAGGTATCGGCGGATTTAACTCGTATATCGGCGCTTTCGAGGTTTATATCGGCGTTTTTGAAAATATATCGGCGAATCGGCTAAAATGACGCCCTGGCTGGAACTCAAAAACCTCCTGGTTAGGGAGGTTTTGAGCTTTTAAACGATCACCAGAAGCTTCCCCTACGACTGTGTTTTCTCAGCCAGTGACCGCTCAAAGTTCTGCCGGATGCGGTGCAGCTTTTCGGCATCGGTCAGGAGTCGAAAGCCTGTTGCGGCGAGGGCTTTGGCACCGGTGATCAGCGCCTGGTCACCGAGATCCGATTTGGCCGCTTCACGGAAGGCGTTGGTATGCCCAATCAAATCGTCAGGGCCAATTTTGATATGTCCATGAGCAGTTGGGACTTCGTAGCTAATATTGCCCGCGTCTGTTGATCCTTTTCCTTTACCGCGTTCCGTATGGACCACTTCCCCGAGGGCTTCGAGTTCTTCGCCGAGCACTGAGTCCAACTCCTGATTCAGCACAAAGTCTTTAACTTCATTTTGGAACCGCTCGACTTTGACCGTTGCTCCTGTGGCAAGACCGGCACCTTCAGCGATGGCCCGCACTTTATCCGACGTTTCAACCGTTCGTTTCCACGTTTCCGCTCGGATGTAAAAGCGGGCCTCGGCATATTCCGGGATGATGTTTGGTGCATCTCCGTCATGGGTGATGATGCCGTGGATCCGGACATCGGACGGGAGCTGCTGGCGCAAGGCGTTGATCCCGTTAAAAAGCTGAATGACGGCATCGAGTGCATTAATGCCTTTTTCAGGTGAACCTGATGCATGTGCCGGCTTGCCGTAAAAATGAAAGTTGAGCGGATCGACGGCAAGCGTCTCACCTGACAAGGATGTTTTGCCTGATGGGTGCAGCATGAGGCGGCGTCGACATCTTCAAGATACCCGTGTTTGGCAAAGCTTCCTTTGGCACTGCCGTTGGGCCCGCCTTCTTCAGCGGGTGTACCGAGAACAACAACACGGCCGCCCGTTTCAGGAAGCGCCTCTGCCAAGGCAATCGCAGCGGCAACGCTTGTCGTGCCGATAATGTTATGTCCGCATGCATGGCCGAGGCCGGGAAGGGCATCGTATTCGGCCAGGAAGGCGACAGTTGGGCCGTCAAGACCGGAGTCTTTTACAGCGTAGAACGATGTTTCGTGTCCGGCGACGGCTTTGTCTATCTGAAAGCCAGCATCTTCCAGGAAAGCAATCAATCTGTCACTCGCGTAAAATTCCTCGTTGCCAATTTCCGGATGAGCATGGATATCCTGACTGGCTGCGATATACTGCTCACGACGTGCCTCAATAGATTCATATAAAGCTTCGATAGGATTCTTAACTGCTTCTGTCATGGTAAAACCTCCATCAATTTATTTTTTCAAGTTCTCAAATGATTGATCCAGTTCTTCCTGAGTGAGATCGACGAGGAAAGAACCGCCGTTGGTGTCTTCCTTAATGGCTTCAGCGATCGCTTCTTCCTGATAAAGCTCTGCTATGCGTTTATAGGTTTCGTTGTCTTTGTCTTCACCGCTGACGGCTAGAATATTGACATAAGGGTGGATGCTTTCATCTGATGCTTCTTCTTTGAAAATCGGATCCTCAGCTGGGGAAAAACCAGCCTGGCCGGCGACCCCATTATTGATCACTGCTGCAGCGACATCCGGCATTGAACGCGGAGTTTGCTGGGCTTGCATCGGAATAATGTCTAGGTTCAATGGATTTTCAACAATTTCTGATGGGGTGCCAAACAAGCCAAAGTCATCTGTCAAGGTAATCAGTCCAGCGCTCTCCAACAGCCGAAGTGCCCGGGCCTGGTTGGACGGATCATCTGGAAGTGAGATTTTATCGCCTTCCTTGATCTCAGAGACGTCGCTGATTTTTTCCGAATAAATCCCCATCGGTGCAAGCATGGTGGACCCAATTGGCACAATTTCTTCGCCACTTTCTTTGACGAATTGTCCAAGAAATGCAATGTGCTGGAAGGCGTTCATATCAATGTCCCCTTGAGCAAGCGCATTGTTCGGTAGGGTGTAGTCGGCAAACTCAATCAGTTCAATGTCGATGCCTTCTTTCGCTGCCTTTTCTTTTAAAATCGGCCACTGGGCACCATCTGTTCCGTTAACGCCAACTTTCACTTTGACGGTATCCCCGTCTTTGGCTGCAGTGTCGCTCGAGCATGCTGCCGTAACACTTAAAGTTAAGACTGCTAAAGCAAGTAGTAGAACTCGTTTCAAGTTTGATAACCCTTTTCCCGTCATTAACGACGCATTAATTTTTTAGATAATGTATTGCCAATCCACTGTGCAAGCTGAACCATAAGAATCAGAATCACGACGGTGACGAGCATGACACTGCCGTCGAAGCGTTGATAACCATAAGTCATGGCGATATGACCGAGCCCGCCACCACCGACTGTTCCTGCAACAGCCGAGAAGTCAATCAAGCCGACTGAGATAAAAGTAAGTCCAAGGATGAGTGGCCCCAGTGCTTCTGGAATCAAAATGGTGAATACAATTCGGGCTGGACTCGCACCCATGGCCTGAGCGGCTTCAACCACGCCCGGGTCAATGCTGACAAGATTGTTCTCGACTACCCTCGCAATGGAGAAACTCGCAACAATGGTCATCGGGAAGATTGCTGCCGCTGTGCCGATCGTTGTGCCGACAACAAGCCGTGTCAGCTGCGAAATGGCCACCAAGAAAATGATAAATGGGACAGGACGGATGATGTTGATAAGGATATTTAACGCTTGAAAAACCCATTTGTTTTCCAAGATGTTGTTTTCCCGGGTAATAAAAAGCAAGAGTCCCATCCCGATACCAATAATCGAACCAAAGATCAGTGTGGCAACAACCATGGTAAGTGTTTCACCAGTTGCTTCAACGATACGCGGCCAAAATGTGGTCCAATCAACTTTCAATGTCTGTCACCTCCCCAATTTTGACCAGTGTTTTCAATTCCTCCAGGGTCTGTTTGACAGCCTGTTCGTCGCCTGCAAATGACACCAGCAGATTCCCGAACAACTTTCCTTGGAGTTCTTGCACGGATCCATAGACAATGTTGAAATTGACATCATGCTTTCTCGTCACAGAGGACAAGACAGGTTCATTCGTGTTGCCCCCGTGAATACAACCCGGTAAAGTGCGCCGTCGTTATGTAAGCGCCATTCCTCCAAAATATGTTTGGACGGGAGATCCTGTTGAACAGAGCCAATAAATCGGCGTGTGGTGGCGTGCTGTGGCTTGGTGAATGTGTCAAACACAGGTCCGTGCTCGATCACAGCACCGTTTTCCATAATCGCGACCTTGTCACATATGGACTGGATGACATGCATTTCGTGTGTGATAAGAAGAATCGTGATCCCAAGATCGTGGTTCACCTTTTTCAAAAGCTTTAATATGTCGCTAGTTGTTTCCGGGTCAAGAGCTGATGTCGCTTCATCACAGATCAGGATATCGGGTGATGTGGCAAGCGCCCGTGCAATGCCGACACGCTGCTTTTGGCCGCCCGATAATTGATCAGGGTAATGTCTGGCTTTGTCGGATAACCCGACGAATTCGAGCAGCTCGGCAACGCGTTCTGTAATTTTCGCCTTACTCCAACCAGCAAGCTTGAGCGGATAGGCAACATTCCCCGCAACCGTCCGCGACAGGAACAAGTTGAAGTTTTGAAAAATCATACCGATGTTACGCCGTTCTGCCCGCAGCTTCTTCGCTGGCAGTTTTCCGACATCGACTCCTTTGATCAGAATGGTGCCTGAAGTCGGGCGTTCCAGCATGTTAACCAGTCTGAGCAATGTCGATTTTCCAGCCCCGCTGAACCCGATAATGCCGTATATCTCGCCGCGGTTTATGGTTAAGGAGACATCTTTGACCGCTTGGATTTCGCTTTTTTCAACCTTGAATGTTTTGCTGACATCTTTAAATTCAATCACTGAACGCAACTCCCTTCATAAATCTCTCTCTTTCTCTCCAATAAAAAATCCCTCTTTTTCTTAAAAGATAAGAAAAAGAGGGATGCGTTGTCATTGGTATATGCCGAACCATCGTCTCTTTCTTATCTTCCAAATGCCTGCTGGCTGCAGGTGCATTTGTGGGAATTGGCACAGTTTTCCATATGGAATCCGTTGCCGAGACGTCACAGGGCCCATCCCTCAGTCTCTCTTGATAAGAAAATGAAATAGTATTAAGTTTTTTCTTGAGATTAAATGCTACTCTAAACATTTTAGCTGACAAAGTCAACAGGATTTTAAAAATAAAATAATTCAGACATAATGTGTATTTTTAAGGGCCAGGCTTCAAGTCTTTAGACTTTGGAGCCTGGCCCCGTTTTTACACTTGCTAGTATCCGACCTCAACAGCAGCGTTAACCATATACATCAAATCATTTTCGTCGTTTTTATCCTCTAGCATAATTCCGCTTGATGTGGCCATGCCGCCGTCTGTAACATCAACGGTTACGGTGCCATACGGGATGGCATTTTTAATTTGCTTGGTGTCCAGTTTTTCTCTGTCAAGCGGAACAGCAACCCGCACGTTTACCTTCATATTGTCCAATTTCTGCTCGGGCAATATTTTTTCGATCCCGGGCATGGAGTTGGACCAGATTGCATTTTCTACAGCACGAACAGCCGCTTTTGTTACATCTTGACCATGCACATCAATACCGGTTCCCGTTTGAATGAATAGCACTTTATCCAAAATAAACACTCCTTTGTCGAATGAAGGTTATACCAATCAATTCCCGCTAATGGCGTGTATCAAACTGAGAAGCTACATTGGAATGATTAGCATGAGCGATGAAGTGATTTTATGCTGGACAGAGAAATTAATGGCCTGAGCAGAGAAATAAACCGCCCGAGCGAAGAAATAATCAGCATGAACAAAGAAAAAAACCGCCCGAGCGAAGAAATAACCTGCATGAGCAAAGAAATAAACCGCTGCTTAAAAGTGCGAGCCTACCCCTAATTACTTTCCATCCTGAACAGATGCCTGAACGCGGTCATGATAATCTGCTGTTTCCTCGGCATTCAGGTCACCGGGGTCTTTCGGCAAGACCAAACCGTTTAAGTCTGTCTGATACAGAAAATAATGTGTGTCGTCTTCACCAAGCCGTGTAAAATCTGCCCAGTCAAAAAAAGTCACATCTCCGCTGATTTCCCGTTCAATCCCTGTATCAGTTAACGTAATCTTACAAGGACCAAGAACGCTGCTGTAATCTTGTTTTGCCATTTGACTTTGTGATCTGGAAAAGGCTGCTTTGTTGTACAGCGAAGGAAATGCCAGTAAAACAATGACCACTGCAACCGCTCCGACCATGGCAGAGGTGAGTGATGGCCCGAACGGAAATACAATCGCAAGAAACACCGCGACGGCAAGCACCCATTTGTAGTACATTTTTTTAATGTGGTGGGTATATGAATGCTGAATGACATCCTTTTGCAGTGCCAGGATGTCGTTAAATTCAAGGTGGCAGTGAAATGTCATAAAATACATGTCCTTTCCATAAGGGGCTGCTGTTATCATAGCCGATATTTTCTAAGACAATCAAGAAAAGGGTATCTTCATCTTTTTGACGAATATTCAAAATAAATATATACTATTATTAATAGTTGGAAAAAGAAGGGAGAAATAGTGATGAAAAACATAGGTAACAAAACACAATACGAAATATACATGACGATGCAAAACCCGGATCCTGATCGACTCCCGGTTGTCTATGAAGAATGGGAGCAACTTGCACGGGAGAAGATGACGGACGGACCATATTATTATGTGGCAGGCGGAGCCGGTGGGCATCATACCATGAACGCAAATTTGAAAGCGTTTAACAAATGGAAAATTATGCAGCGTATGTTGCGTAACGTTGAGGACCGCGACTTATCTACAGAGCTTTTCGGTCGCACGTATCCAACTCCGATCCTTCACGCTCCAATCGGGGTCCAGTCCATTATTCATCCCGATGGCGAACTTGGTTCAGCTCGGGCTTGCAAGGAACTAGGCGTCCCTTTCATTGCCAGTTCTGCTTCAACTGTCCCTATGGAAAAAGTGGCTGAAGAGATGGGGGAGGCGGAAAAATGGTTCCAGCTTTACTGGAGCAATGACCCTGATGTGACAGCCAGTTTTCTGAAACGTGCTGAGAGTGCGGGCTTTTCAGCTATTGTGGTTACGTTGGATACACCGATGATGGCCTGGCGTGAATATGATTTGAAAAATGTGTATTTACCGTTTTTGGCCGGTGAAGGTGTCGGCAATTATTTTACCGATCCCGCTTTTTGTTCCAAGTTGGAAAAGTCACCTGCAGACGACCCACAGGCAGCCATTATGCACTGGACTCAGGTATTTGGAAATGCACGTCTGACGTGGGACGATATCGCATTTTTAAAAGAACACACAAGCTTGCCGATCATTTTAAAAGGAATCATTCATCCTGATGATGCCAAGTTGGCGCTCGAACACGGCGCAGATGGCATCATTGTATCGAATCATGGGGGACGGCAAGTCGATGGTGCACTTGGCGCCCTGGATGCCCTGCCTGGTATCGTTGATGTTATACAAGGTAAGATTCCCGTGCTGATGGACAGCGGTATTCGGCGAGGGTCAGATATCATTAAGGCGATGGCACTGGGTGCAGATGCTGTTCTCGTTGGCCGGCCGCTTATGTATGGCCTTGCTGCAGCAGGTGAAACTGGCGTTAAGGAAGTCATGCGTAATCTATTATCTGACTTGGACCTGACACTTGGTTTGGCAGGTGAAAAATCTGTTCGCGACTTGGACCCAAGCCTACTGAAAAAAGATGTCTAAACAACAATTTAAAGAGTGAACACGCGGGGAGGCGCTCAATGTGAACTATGATGTGATCGTGATAGGAGCGGGTCTGGCCGGCCTTGTAGCAACAGCTGAATTGGCCGATGCAGGAAAAAAGGTACTGCTGTTAGATCAAGAGCCGGAAGCATCGTTTGGCGGGCAGGCATGGTGGTCGTTTGGAGGCCTGTTTTTGATTGATTCACCCGAACAAAGGCGCATGGGTATAAAGGATTCCAAAGATCTGGCCTGGCAGGATTGGCTCGGTGCTGCCGGCTACGATCGCTTGGCTGATGAGGATTATTGGGGCAGAAAATGGGCTGAAGCTTATGTAGATTTTGCAGCGGGTGAAAAGCGTGCCTGGCTGCATGAAATGGGCGTTCGCTTTTTCCCGGTGGTCGGATGGGCGGAACGTGGCGGTTACCATGCGGGTGGCCACGGCAATTCAGTTCCGCGCTTCCACATAACATGGGGGACAGGACCTGGGATTGTTGCCCCTTTTGCAAAACGTGTGCGCGATCATATAAAAAGTAATCAGGTGATTTATAAGCCGCGGCACCAGGTGGATCATCTTCTGAAACACAGCGGCAGAGTCACAGGTGCAGCTGGATCGGTGCTCGAGGCGAGTGACGTCGCTAGGGGTGAAGCCAGTTCCCGTCATGTGATCAGCGAGTTTCATTATGAGGCTTCAGCGGTGCTTGTCGCGAGCGGTGGAATCGGGGCCAATTTGGACATGATCCGTAAAAATTGGCCTGAGCGCCTCGGCACACCGCCAGAGAAAATGATTTCCGGTGTGCCCGCACATGTGGACGGACGCTTACTTGAGATATCAGAAGAAACAGGTGCCCGTCTTGTGAACCGGGATAGAATGTGGCATTACACAGAGGGCATCAAAAACTGGAACCCAGTCTGGCCCAAGCACGGCATCCGGATTTTACCCGGACCGTCATCCATGTGGTTTGACGCCCGCGGGCACCGTTTGCCATCACCTAATTTTCCCGGTTTCGACACCCTCGGGACCCTTGAGGCGATCAAACAAACCGGCTATGATTATTCCTGGTTTATTTTAACGCAAAAGATGATTGAAAAAGAATTCGCATTATCGGGTTCTGAACAAAATCCGGATTTGACAGGCAAAAGCCTCAAAGATGTTCTAGGACGTGTTCGACCTGGCGCGCCTGGACCGGTGCAGGCGTTCATTGATCAAGGCGAGGACTTTGTTGTGGCAGATACAATCGATAATCTGGTTATCAAAATGAATCAGCTGACAGGGGAACGACGCGTGGCTGCCGATCACATTATTGAACAAATCCGCGCCAGAGACCGTGAGCTCGACAATACGTTTACAAAAGATCTGCAGGTGGCTGCACTTCGCAATGCCCGACACTACATCGGTGATAAATTGATTCGAGTCGCTGCGCCGCATAAAATATTGGATCACCGAAATGGTCCGTTGATTGCGGTTAGACTCAACCTGATCAGCCGCAAAACACTCGGTGGGATTCAGACAAATCTATCCGGCCAGGTTCTGGATGAAACGGGTACTGTCATACCAGGTCTGTTTGCTGCCGGTGAAGCAGCCGGTTTTGGGGGTGGGGGCCTGCATGGCTATCGTTCGCTTGAAGGAACGTTTCTCGGTGGATGCCTTTTTTCCGGACGGGAAACAGGCAGAGCCATTGCAGGGCAAGTTCTGTAAACATGGTAGAGAAAAAATGTCCATAAAAAAGAAGCCCTGTGCTGGGCTTCTTTTAAATAATAGGCTTAAAGGGCACGAGATTCTGCTGACCGTCGAGCAGCTTATGATTGTTTCAATGCCCCATTTGCCTCAGGGATGTTTTCCGGATCAAGTGCGTTCATTTGACAGAAGTATTCCAGAAAACGCTCAACATGTTTAATTTCCTCTTCATCTGTTTTTAAAGCGATGATATCTTTCAGGATTTGAGCAGTCCATTCATTATCAAAATACCGATATTTGCCCGAATTCCATGAAGTTCGCTCCGGATAGTTCTCGTTAATATAATAATTCCAGAACAGCATTTTTTCAGCTTCCTGGTCTGTAAGCACAATCCTGAATTCTGTATGCGACGGCACCATGTCATCTTCGCTCAAACTGCCGGAAAACGTTTCATTGACCATATAAAGACCAAGAATTTTTCTTTCAGTTTCTGGTTGTTCGGTATCTCTTACGGTCAGAAGCGCTGCGCTGTTGGGTCCCAGACGAGCAGCTCTGTTTGGCTGACCTTTCGTCTTGCCGGTTTGAATCTTACCTGTAGATACTTGCCAGTCGGTAAATACATTTTGCTGCTCGTCCTCATCCATCCAAAAAACAATTTGTGAGCTTTCATGGATTTTATGATTTTTGAGTTTTTTCCTGCGTTGCTCCTCAAGTGCCTGGCGCTCTCTTTCTTCTTCACGTTGCTGCTCAAGTGCTTCTTCCTCCTTCTCTCTTTCTAGAAGGACCTCCTGCAAGGACTCCGCTGCATCTTGGTCAGTTAATGTGATAAAGTTTCCAAACGCGTCGGGATAGACAAACTTTTTTGTTCCCTCTTCAAAGTCAATGGTGATAATAGATTCGTCTTGATCGACGATGTTTCCCTTGCCAAAGACTTTATGCGTTATTTCTTCATTAATTAAATTCACTGCCCCACACTCCTAAATAAAATTTACTTTGACATCCAGTCTCAACCGTCTGTTTTCAAAAACCTTCAGTTGATTGGAACAAAAGACAGTCTTTAGATCAAAAAACCGTGCTCAAAAGTTGCGCACGATTGCCGAATCCAGTCTCAAAAATCTATTCAACCTTTACAATAACATATAATCTAAAATGTTTCAATTTAAAGGTTGACAACACTGGTTTAGTTATCGTATAATAAACCGTTTTATGAATAGCTGGCGTTGCGATGTGATATGCGGGACTTTTGATAAAACACTTTCACAAAATACATGAAACGTGTAAAATAGACATACCCTAACATCAAATATTGGGTGAAATATGTTCGCGGAGGCGTTCCATGGAGCCAGTTGCCATTTTTCCGTATTACAAAGTTGAACAGGAAATCAGTGCTACAGGTCTCAGCAAGTGGGAGGACAAACGGTATCTGCGCTTATATCCGACCGTCCTGGAAACGAAACACCGTCAATTTCCGACAAAAGATATTCTGGACCTGTCTTATCGGGCAATGGACGGCGAGGCCGGGATGCTTTATCTGCATACTTCCAGCGGTATGTTTACATATTTAGTGAAAACATCTCCGCACAAGTTTATTGAAAAAGCCCTGCGCTACATCGGCTGATAAACAAAACTTTGTTTTCAGCTTCTTTTACCTGTCTCTAGATTGAGCGCTCGTTCACTCATTTACCCCCATAAATTGCAACATTACATCACGAACAGACACAGGAGGAATTGTTATGCTTTTTGCTGCGCCACTCATTCAGGATCCGATGGCCATATTTGCTTATTTGACCGCTGTTGTGGGTCTTATTTTTATTTTGGGTGAATCACAGAACCCGTTTCTAAAAAAATTCTTTCATTATGCACCGCCCCTGATATGGACTTATTTCATTCCGATGATTTCAACAACAGTTGGCATCATACCAGACCAGTCATCTTTGTATGATTTTGTCTCCACATACGTCTTGCCATTTGGGCTATTGCTTTTGCTGTTATCAGCGAATGTTCCCGCAACGCTGAAGCTCGGTTCTAAAGCGTTGATCATGTTCTTTGCCGGTACATTTGGAATTATGATAGGCGGACCAATTGCACTCGCGATCTTCCAGCCGCTTCTCCCGGACCAGGCATGGACTGGGGTGGCCGCGCTTGCAGGCAGTTGGATTGGCGGCAGTGCAAACATGGCTGCCCTGATCGAAGCCACAGGCACCCCACAGGAAATTTTGTCGCCGATTATTGTCGTTGATACTGTTGTTGGGTACAGCTGGATGGGAATCATGATCTTCCTTGCCGGTTTTCAGGATAAATTCAACAAATGGAATAAAGCTGATAACTCGGTCATTAAACAGGTGAACGAGGACATGGCTCAGATCGAAAGGGAAAACGCCCGCCCAGTCGCAGTGCCCCAGCTTGCTGCCATCATTGGTCTTGGTTTCGGTGTGTCGTTTATCATTCGCAAGTTTTCCGAAACGCTCCCGGTGACATCAGTGTTATCAGCCGGCACATGGACCATCATGATTATATCTGCAGTCGGAATCCTGCTTTCGTTTACACCCGTTCGCAAGCTGGAGAATTTCGGCGCCAGTAAAGTCGGTTATGCCGGCATTTACATCTTGCTTGCGACAATCGGGGCGAAAGCTGACCTTGCTTACGTGCTCGATGCACCACAGTATGTATTTATGGGTATCGTCTGGCTCGCTATTCACGTCATTATCATCTTTGGGATGGCGCGTCTCCTCCGGGCACCGCTGTTTTTCGTAGCTGTTGGATCTCAGGGGAACGTCGGCGGGACAAGCTCTGCTCCGGTTGTGGCATCTGTATTCCAACCATCCCTTGCACCCGTTGGACTCTTAATGGGGATTCTGGGTAATGTTGTTGGAACCTATGCCGCCGTCGGGACCGCAGCCCTTGCCGAGATGGTGTCCAAATTCTTTTAGCATCTGTAAAAAAGCTCTCCCGTTAGTGGAGAGCTTTTTGTGTGCTCAGATATGTTTACTGCGACGGATTGGGCGTTTTCTGTTATGATAAAGTCAGTATATTTAGTCTTATAAAAAGGAGTGCTGGAGATGTCCGGTTATAAAGTTGGAATCATTGGAACAGGATTTGGAGCTAGAGTTCATGCGCCCATGATGAAAGTTCATGACGGGTTTGAAGTCGTAGCGCTTGCAAGCGTGAGAGGAAATACGGAAGCTGCCAAGACATTAAGCGGCATTCATAATGTATATACGAATTGGAAGAAAATCCTTGATCATGAATCGCTTGACCTGCTCGTAGTGGCCTCAGCTGTTTTTGCACATAAGGAAATGGTCGAGGAAGCTTATTCTAGAGGTATTCACGTTTTATGTGAAAAACCCATGGCCCTGACGCACAATGAAACGACCGATATGATCGAAGCGCGGGACCAAGCAGGGAAGCTGGGTTTCATTAACCATGAATTTCGCTTTTTACCTGCGCGTACTGAAGTTAAGAAAATGATCGAAGCAGGAAAACTTGGGAACATCATGCACATTCGCTACGAATACACCCACCCAGCCTATCAGCCCTTAACGTCGAAAAAACGAGGCTGGCTTGGACAAAAAGAGGATGGCGGCGGCTTGCTGAACGCGCTAGGATCCCATATGATCGATTCTTTGCATTGGTGGACGGACAGCTCGTTTAAAGCGTTGAATGCCCATCTCATGACACATATCCCAGAATTTAAAGATGAAAATGGAAAGGTTGAACACAGAACGGCCGATGATGCTTTTCACGTGATTGGTACGTTGAAAAACAACACCACCGTTACACTAGACCTGGTTTCGGCTGCCCGAAAAGCCCAGCATGGGAAACGTCTGGAAATATATGGAGACGAAGGCACCCTTGTGATGTTGGATGACGCTCAACTCCTTTTTGCAAAAGAAGATCAGGCATTTGAGGCGATCGAACTGAACAGCCTGGCTGTGCCAGAAACACTCCCATCAGCTGCCGCTCCATATTATAACGGCCTTAAGCCTTTGCTGGATGCCTTATATGAAACATTGGAAAGTGGGGATCAACACCCCTATCTGGCAAGTTTTGAAAACGGCCAGACAACGCAAAAAGTACTCGACGCCATCCGCCGCTCAGACCGCGAAGGCCGTCAAGTGACATTGTGAATTTTTCAACGTTCAACTAATTGAATGGAACGGTAGCGCAAATCACGGCGCTCTCATCAAGATCAAATACAGAATCCAATTCGATGTAAAATAATCTATAAAAATAATAGGAGGGGTACGATGGTTCAGGATAAAGTTGTGTTTATATCGGGCTCAGCGAGTGGGATCGGTTATCAGATGGCGCGGTCGATTATGGAAGAAGGCGCGAAAGTGGTGCTGAGTGACATTAACGGGGATAAGCTTAAACAGGCTGTCCAAGAAGCGAGAGCAGCAGGTGGGGAATGCTCAAGTGTTGTCTGCGATGTGTCCAATGAAGATGAAGTGGTCTATGCGCTTAATTATGTGAAAAACACATATGGCAGGATCGATGTGCTTATTAACAATGCCGGTATCCAGCATGTAGCATCAATTGAAGACTTCCCAACAGACACTTATGAAAAAATGCTGCAAATCATGCTCGCGGGTGCATTTAAAACGATTAAGCACGCTCTGCCTGACATGAAGCATCAAAAGTGGGGAAGGATCATCAACATGTCTTCCATCAACGGTCTCATTGGATTTTCCGGCAAAGCCGCCTACAACAGTGCTAAACATGGCCTTATCGGCTTAACGAAAGTGGCTGCGCTTGAATGTGCAGAACATGGCATAACGGTAAACGCGCTCTGTCCGGGGTATGTGGATACCCCTCTCGTGCGCGGACAGTTTGAGGACCTAGCCAAAAACCGCGGTGTGAATGTTGAAGATGTGTTGGAAGAGGTGCTGTACCCGCTTGTGCCGCAAAAACGCCTGCTCGATGTCCAGGAAATTGCTGACTATGCCCTGTTTCTCGCCAGCGATAAAGCAAAAGGCGTCACAGGCCAAAGTGTCGTCCTGGACGGCGGTTATACCACTCAATGATCAGAGAGATGGTCAGCTAGATGCAAAATGGGAAAAATCTCGTGTATTTCATGCTGGGGTTTATGGTAGGTTATTGTTTATTAATCCGTTGCTTAGAAAAAAGGGGGCGGCGCTGTTTTTGGCGTCACCCTCTTTGTAAGTTTAGTATGGGTTATTGCTCCCACAGTACTTCCCCCATATGACTCACCTCATATCCCAGTGCTTTAAGCTTATTCTGGAAGTCAGTGTCACTCAAAATTGTTTTCACATGGGCAACGAGCGGCTGAGTCTCTGGTGTTTTCAGCATTACTAAGTCATATTGTTCCTGAACCATTGGCAGGAAATCAACCTCGGCTGCCAGGGCGGCGTGTTCGATACCGACGCCGACATCTGCTTTGCCGGATGCCACCATTGATGCGACATCTTGGTGGCTCAGGACTTCATCCCCGTAGCCTACCACGCTGTACCGATCGACGCCATTTAACCTTAGCTGTTCGTCCAGGAGCACCCGCGCCCCTGCTCCAGATTCGCGGTTCACCATCTTGATCCCTTTTGTTGCAAAATCCGTCCAGGTCTGAATGTTTTTCGGGTTGCCTTTTGCCACGTATAGCCCCGCTGTTCTTTCAATAAATTTAACAATAAGAAATGATTTGCTGACAAATAGCTTCCGCACATACGGTACATTATAATTCCCAGTATCCCCGTCGAATAAATGAACACTGACTAAATCAGCCTCACCATTATACATATTCATTAAATTGTCAAGACTGCCAACGTAAGACCTGAGCGGCCGCGTGTTTTCAAGGTTCTGCTCCAATTCTTTGGCCAACACATCCAGGCTGCTGTCCTGCCCGCTGATCACAATTTGCCCGCGTAAGGTGGAAGCAGATTGTGCTTTATTTTGAAACGACGGGACCTCGCTTTTTTCACGTCCTCTATGTTTATAGACTTCCAGATCAGCTGCGTCAATCCGCATTTGGCGGCCAACACGGTAGGCTGAAAGCTCCCCTTTTTTGATTAAATCATACACAGTCAGCTTGGACACTTTGAGCAGCTGAGCAATTTCTTCAGTCGTATAAGAGACATCATCCATCGTTTAAATCACCTCAGTTCGCATGCGTATATTCATTCTATCATACCCTTGACAAACATATGAAACTATCATTAACTATAATTAGATATAACTCGTTATAACTACATATAAGTAAACAGAAGAGGGGGGCGATGAGATGACCACACCACTCGATCGATGGCGTATAGGCTTAATATTGGTTGCAATGCTTGCCTTGGCAGGTTGCGGTGGCAATAGTGATGACCCAAGTGCGAATGCCGCAAATGACTCGAACGCTGAAAACAACGACGAAGCACCCGCAGAATTAATCGTTTCCGTTGCTGCCAGTCTGGCAGATGTGATGGAAGACATTAAGGCTGATTATGAAAAAGACAATAATGTCGAATTGACGTTTAATCTCGGCGGTTCAGGCACCCTAGCCCAGCAGATTCAGCAAGGTGCGCCAGCAGATGCTTTCATTTCAGCGAATCAGAACTGGATGGATACCCTGGAAGAAGAAGGCTTGCTGCTGGAAGGCACACGTGCAGACGTGACAGGGAACAATCTCGTGTTAATTCAAAACAAAACATCTGACCTGGACTATGAGTCGTTTCAAGATGTGAATACTGATGACGGGCAAGTAGCGGTCGGTAATCCGGAAAGTGTGCCGGCTGGAAAATATACTGAACAGGCGTTAAAATCAATCGAAAAGTGGGACGAACTTCAAGGCGCTATTGTGTTTGCCAAAGACGTGCGTCAGGTGTTAACGTACGTTGAGACCGGTAACGCGGAAGTAGGCTTTGTATACGAAAGTGATGCATTCATTTCTGACAAAGTTGATATCATAGCTAAGTCGGAAGAAGGGATGCACGATCCGATTATTTATCCCGGCGCGGTTCTTGCCGATACAAAGCATGAGGCAGAAGCGAAGGCATTCATTGACTACATGCAATCAGATGAAGCACAGGAGAAGCTGGCCGAATACGGTTTTAATAAATAACGAACGGGATTGAATCTGTATGATCGATGATAATCTGTCACCATTATGGCTTTCATTTAAAACCGCAGCCCTTGCGACCGTCATTGTTTTCGTGGTCGGAGTCTTTTTGGCGCGGTTGATCGCACGCCGGGAATTTCCGGGAAAAGGCATTCTCGAAGCCGTCTTTCTCCTGCCACTCGTTTTGCCGCCGACGGTTGTCGGATTTGGCCTGCTCGTGTTTTTCGGCAAAAACGGACCGATCGGCAAGCTGTTGCAAGAATGGTTTGACGTACAAATTGTGTTTACGTGGAGCGCAGTTATTATCGCAGCGGTTGTGGTCGCTTTTCCGTTGATGTACCAGAGTGCGGCGGCAGCGTTTCAGCAATATGATGAAAATGTCGAGCGAGCGGCTTACACAATGGGGGCTTCCAGATGGCGGGTGTTCTGGACGATCTCATTTCCACTTGCCTGGCCGGGCATTTTGTCAGGAACGGTGCTGACATTTGCCCGCGCGCTCGGGGAGTTCGGCGCCACACTCATGCTTGCAGGCTACATACCTGGCATTACCGATACGATTCCATTGTCTATTTACTTCGCCGTCGAATCCGGCAACATGGAGAAAGCAACCTTCTGGGTGGTGATTATCGTCGCTCTCGGATTCAGCGCCATTCTCTGGCTCAACTGGTGGAGCAAGCGCAACATGATGCGGTATCGGGAGAAGTGATGCCAGTGGGCAGGCAATGTTGAAAAATAGACGCTGGCGTTCCTTTGATAGAATGCATGCTTCCTTTGATAGGCACCGATCTTCCTTGGATAGACAGCCATCTTGCTTAGATAGAAGTATTTTGCCCTAGTTAGAGAACAACCTCTTCCCTAAAAATAATCTGCCTTGGAGGTGCCCCCTCATGCTGCAAGTGGATATTCAAAAAAAACTCACCCATTTCCCATTGGACGTTGATTTTACAGTGGGGAATGAGATCGTTGTTTTGTTTGGTCCATCCGGATCCGGCAAAACAACGATTCTCAATTGTCTGGCTGGACTCACCAAGCCGGATGAGGGGTCCATTCAATTAAATGGCCGTTATTTCTTTCGAAAAAACGGCGTATCGCTTCAGCCCCAAAGCCGGAACGTCGGCTATCTGTTTCAGGATTATGCTCTCTTTCCTCATATGACTGTATGGAAAAATGTGATGTATGGCGCGAAAAGTGAGGCCCTCGCTAAAAGGCTGCTGAGTCAGCTGAACATTGAGCACCTCAAGCAGCAATATCCTCTCCAGATCTCTGGCGGAGAGAAGCAGCGTGTCGCCATCGCTCGGGCCTTGGCAACAGAACCGGAGCTGCTTCTGTTGGATGAACCGTTTTCCGCGCTGGACGATGTCACAAGGGAAAAAGGTCATCAGGAGTTAATTGAGCTTCACAAACTGTGGAAAATTCCGATCATCATGGTGACCCATTCCCATGCAGAAGCAGAGGAACTGGGCGACCGAATTATGTATGTGGATAAAGGACAATTGCAGCTTAGCCACAATGCAATCCTATGAAAAAGCGAGACAGACGGAGAATTCATCCGTTTGTCTCGCTTTCGTTATTTCCCGGGAAAGAATGCACCGGCAGCGCTTTATCTTTCAATGAACATTTGGGACCAGTAATGACCATTTGCCACGTAGCCAACACCGATATGCGTATAATTCCGATTGACTATGTTAGCACGGTGGCCAGGGCTGTCCATCCACGCATTAACAACCTCTTGGGGTGCCGGCTGGCCGCGGGCGATATTTTCACCGGCTGATTTGTAGGTGACACCGAACTGATTCATCATTTCAAAAGGCGATCCATATGTCGGACTATTGTGTGAGAAATAGCCATCCTGCTGCATGCTCCGCGCCTTCTCCAATGCCACACGTGTTAACGTCTCGTCGGCGATCAGCGGATCAAGGCCGAGTTTCTCTCTTTCTTCATTGGTTAGAGATATAACGGCTGATGTAAATTCATTCATGCCTTGACTCGGTCTTGTCGTGTCAGGGTTCGTCGTATTGTCAAACTCGGGCGGCCTTTCATCAGCCTGCCGTCGAGGTGGAATACGCTTGGCTTCAGGATTCTTCAGCGGGTCATACCAAGTGCTCTCGGGCGGCATACCATTTCGTGCATTCCGCGTTGGCTCCAATGGCATATGTTTATGGCTCGGCTTTTCCGTGCTGTCGTTTGATATATTCAGGTTGTCATTGCTGTCCAGCGAATTGCTGTCGTTCGCGCACGCAGTTAGCACCACCAGAGCAAATCCAATCAGCATAACGGTTATTCGTTTCATCATTTCATCTCCTTACACACTTTTCCATAGCGTGTGCAAAAGGAAGAAATTTATGAGCGGAACTTTTTTCGTGCCCCGGTTTGGTGTCATTTTTAAAAAAAGCTTCCATCCCTATAAAGGGACGGAAGCTTCCTCTCTATTACTTACACATGATCACGGCTTCGAACGTTGGTGAACACATTCGCAATGAACAGAAGGATGGAAATTGCCAATGCACCGCCACCACCCCATACAGTCAGTTCAATCAAAATGGGTGGTACCGGAATTGCTGGTTGAATAATAAACATCCCAATCAATAACACCGGCAGTCCAATGTTATACAGCCAAAATTGAGCTTTCCCCATCGCACTGTTTCCAGCTTCTGGATAAACGGAATAAATGAGTCCGATCGCGACCGTTGTCAGCCAACCAACCACGTTGATATGCGCGTGTGTGGCCGCCCATTGCAATTCAATTGTAGAGTGCATGTAAAGACCGAACCCTACTCCAAGTAAGAAATAAAACACGGAAACCTTAATCCATTTGGCTCCCATTTTTACCCTCCTTTTATCTTGTTTTCAATTTATCAAATATTACATAGTGTGTAAAATAATTGAACTATACTTGAAATATATGCTTAATAAGGCTTTATATGTAATGTGATTCACTACCTTGCTATAAACAGTACTATCTGTTATAGTGTGCTTAGATCAGTATTGTGCATTAAATAGTACCATGAAAGAAGGCGAAACGATGAACATACAATTTAAAAAAGGCGTGCTTGGTATTTGTGTCCTTGCCCTTTTGAATAAACGTGAACACTACGGCTACGAGCTAGTCAGGGAGATCTCTGCTCAAATTGAAATTTCTGAGGGGGCAGTGTATCCGTTGCTGAGGCGTTTAAAACAGGACGGCTATTTAACAACCTACTTGCAGGAATCCATTGAGGGCCCACCACGAAAGTATTATAAGTTAACTGAAGAAGGGCGTCAGTATATGCAAACGCTCGTTCAGGAATGGAACGATTTTTCTAAAGGGGTTAATCATTTAATTGCGGAAGGTGTGGATGAAGGTGAATAGAGAGACATTTATGAGGGAGGTGGAGACGGGTTTAAAGACACTCAACAAACATGATCAGGCAGAAATCCTTCAAGATTTTGAAGAGCACTTTTCCAATGGACTGTCAGAGGGGAAAACGGAATATCAGATTTCTGCAGCACTCGGGTCACCTAGACATATCGCAAAAGAAATACTGGCTGAGTTTCATATGGAAAAGGTGAAACATAACACATCGGCAGGCAATATGATGCGTGCTGTATGGGCCGTGTTTGGTCTCAGCATGTTTAACTTGATTATTGTGCTAGGTCCTTTTGTGGCGTTGGTGGGGTGATGGCAGCAGGTTGGATTACAGGTGTTTCATTTACTGGCTCCCCGCTGCTTGTCATTTTGAATGCTGTGCTACAACCGGAAACATTTATATGGTTCGACGTTTTTTTCTCCTTGGTGCTGGCAGGTATAGGCGTATTGATAATCGTTGGCATGTATTACCTGACGCGCGTTGTTGCAAAAGGCTTTATCAGATATTTGCGTTTTAACATGAACATGGTTAAAGGAGGAATGGAACGTGCGTAGATTGAAGATATGGATTGCAGTGGCCGTTATATTGATCGTAATTGGAGGCGTCGGCAGCTTTCTGACATTCACATCAGCATCGGCAGCGGATGAAAAGGAAGAATCACATACGGTTAATGTGCAAGATGTCACATCGATTGCAATAAAAGCCAGCAATGAAGCGATCGTGATCAAACGAGCTGATCAGCAAGAAGTAACGGTGGCCTGGCAAGGGAAAACTGCGAAACGTGATCAAGATCATGTCAATATTAAAACGGATGGTTCCAAGCTATCAGTCGAAACAGTCAAAGAACCTTGGAAGTTATTTAGCTTTGATTTTGGTTTTTTTACCAAACGAACACTCGAGATCACGCTGCCAGACAAACAGTTTAAACATATAAAGCTGGATAATGATAATGGGAGCACTCATATTGATGACTTAAGCACAGAAAACTTAAAGATCGACACAGACAACGGGAGCATCAATCTTACCAATGTAAACACATCCAACACCGAGGCCCGCACTGATAACGGCAAGATTCATCTCGATCACGTTGACGGTCATATAAAGGGGCGTTCTTATAACGGTTCCATCACATTGAAAACACAAACCCTTAATCAAGACATTGAACTCAAAACAAGCAACGGAAAGATCACTGTAATGACGTCAGAAACACCAACAGATGCCTTTTTTGATGCGACAACAGACAATGGCAGCATCAGCCTTTATGGCGAAAAAGGCGGCAGCAAACTCATTGGGGATGGCACACATACAATTACACTCACATCCAACAATGGTTCCATTACAGTAGAAAAAGAATAAAGCAGGTAAATACGCAGGCTACACTAAAAGGATTTTCTCGACTTTTTTGGTGTACCCTGCGTTTTTATATTACGCCTTTCTAATATGAGTTGACACACATATTAGAAAGGCGTAATATGATAACTAATATCATATTAGTATTATCTAATGTGAACGGAGGGTTTGTATATGCAAACAGTAGACCTTGATCTAAAAGTCAAATTCCTGCATGGATTTTCTCATAAAGTTCGGATTCAGATTCTGGATACGATCAAAGAAGGTGAAAAAACCGTCTCAGAAATCATGAACGAGGTGAGTGGCAGTCAATCCAGTATTTCTCAACACCTCGCTTGCCTTCGGGGATGTGGACTGATTATTGGCAGACAAGAGGGCAAATTCATGTATTATCGCTTGCTCAATGATAAAGTCCGTCACCTGCTGGATACGTTTGACGATGTATTAATGGATGTTCAATCAGATGTCCTGTCCTGTGAAGGACAAGTGGATGAAGAATAGGAGGTGAGGCGTGTGTCAGACAAAAAAGATCACACGTCAACTTGCTGCAGTTCTCAAGACGCCTCTGAAAGCTGCAGTCAAACAGAGAACAATCATTGCAATGATGTTGCTCAAGACCATAATAGTGGCTATAAAAAAAATATAGGTGGAGAAACAACGGAATACCGCGTTTATGGTATGGACTGCCCATCATGTGCTGCCTCCATTGAGAAAAGTTTGGAAAAAATGAAAGACATTTTTCAAGCGAATGTGAGTTATGCCACTGGAAAGTTAAAAGTAGTGGGTGCAGCTGGATTATCTGGAGATACCGTTATGCATGAAGTTGAAAAACTTGGATTCACAACTGAACCCATTGAACAAACAAACAGCCTTACAACCTACAAAATTGACGGCATGGATTGCGGAAATTGCGCGATTGGGATTGAAAAACACATGACCTCTTTGCCCGAGGTTGAAGAAGCACATGTTTATTTCTCCACAGGCCAGATGAAAATTGCTCACACGATGAGTGATGAAGCGGTCATAGGTGAGGTAGGAAAGCTGGGCTACACTGCTGAACCTGTCACATCCAGCCATGAGTCGACAGAACAGACTAAGAAGACATTCGGGTTCAGTTCAATCATCTTATCCGGTATTTTTATCGCTGCCGGATTTGTCGGCCAGCAGCTTGACAGTCCCTATTGGCTGACAACGATTTTGTTTGCAGCAGCAATCGTGATCAGCGGTAAAAAACCCGTCAAATCGGCTTTTTATTCCATTAAAAGCCGTTCTCTCGATATGAACGTTCTGATGTCAATGGCGGCCATTGGGGCAGCCATTATTGGGGAGTGGCTGGAAGGTGCAATGGTCGTATGGCTGTTCTCACTCGGGAATGTGCTTCAGGATCGTTCGATGGAACAGACCCGCCAGTCGATCCGAGGGCTGATGGATATGGCCCCGTCCAAGGCATGGGTGAAAACAGCGGACGGACTTGTTGAGAAATTGGTGGAAAACATTGCGGTCGGCGATGAAATTGTTGTTAAGCCCGGGGACCGTATACCGTTGGATGGCAAGATTCTTTCAGGTGAAACGAGTGTGAACCAGGCTCCCATCACAGGGGAATCTGTGCCAGTTGATAAAGCACCAGGTGATACAGTTTATGCCGGGACCATCAATGAAAGTGGCTCTTTGGAAATGACCGTTACGAAGCTTGTTGAAGACACCACCTTATCGAAAATTATTCATATGGTGGAAGAAGCGCAAGAACAAAGAGCGCCAAGTCAGGCATTTATCGATAAATTTGCAGCCATTTATACGCCAATCGTGTTTGCTGCGGCCCTCGCTGTCATTGTCCTGCCGCCATTATTCGGATTTGGTGCGTGGGGAGAATGGGCCTATAAAGGTTTAGCACTTCTTATTGTTGCCTGTCCGTGTGCCTTGGTTATTTCCACCCCGGTTGCGATCGTGTCTGCTATCGGCAATGCCGCCAAAGAAGGTGTTCTGATCAAAGGCGGTACTTTCTTGGAGAAAGCTGGGCATATCAATGCGATTGCTTTTGACAAAACCGGTACCCTGACAGAAGGGAAACCGAACGTAACCGATGTAGTGCCATTGTCGGTTTCAGAGAATGAATTGCTGTCACTTGCACGGACGCTTGAGGAATATTCCACACATCCAATCGCCAAAACGATTGTCAACTATACGCGGGATCAGTCCGTTCAAGCCAAATCTGGGACCCTGTTTGCCAATCTGACTGGAAGAGGGGTACAGGCAACGATTGAAGGCACCGTCTATTATGCCGGCAATAAAAAGTTGTTTAATGAATTGGGAAGTCTTCCGGAAGAAGTGGAAGAACGAGTGGATCAGCTTCAAAAACAAGGCAAAACGATTGTTATTGTCGGAACGGAAAGCGACATCTTTGGCGTTATTGCCGTAGCTGACACCATCCGTCCCATGACTGTCGGAGCACTTGATAGTCTGAAAAACATCGGCATCAAACAGGTCGTGATGTTAACCGGTGATCAGGAAGAAACGGCGAAAAATATCGCTCAATCGGCTCATGTGAACAGATACTTTTCCGAGCTGATGCCGGAAGATAAAGTACAAGCGATTAAACAGCTGCAATCGGAAGGCTACAAGGTGTCTATGGTTGGCGACGGGATTAACGACGCCCCAGCTCTTGCGACTTCAGAGCTCGGTATCGCAATGGGTGGTGCCGGTACAGATACAGCAATGGAAACTGCTGATATCGTGCTGATGGCTGATAATCTTGAGAAGTTACCGCACACCATTAGGCTGAGCCGCAAAGCGTTGAATATCATTAAGCAAAACGTCTGGTTTTCGCTGTTGATCAAATTTGCTGCTTTAGTTCTGATTTTCCCCGGGTGGCTGACACTTTGGCTGGCTGTGATTAGTGACACAGGAGCCGCAGTTCTAGTCATATTAAACTCACTTCGTCTATTAAAAATAAGAGATTAAAAATAAAGAGGCCACTCGAATCCATCGAGCAGCCTCTTTATTAATGGCTAAATTCTGGGGTAGCTTTTGCGCGACCCTTAGTTTCTGATTTATCGACCACGGCAGCTCCAATAACGTCTCCCATGACGTTAGATGCTGTACCAGCCATCCCTATGAGGGCATCAACTCCAGCGATTAAGGCGACAATTTCAAGCGGCAGCCCAAACATCGTCAACACAGCGGAAAGTGTAACAAGCCCAGCAGCCGGTACCCCTGCTGTTCCAACCGAGAGCAGTGTGCCAATCACGACAATAACGAAGAAATCTGTCGGTGATAAATTTAAGCCTGTAATGTTGGCAGCAAATACGAGGGAAACTCCCATTCTAAGTGCACCGCCATCAGAATTAAATACAGCCCCTAATGGCAGTGAGAAGTTCGCTGTGGTATCTGAGACACCTGCTTTTTTCGCAGCGCTAATAGCAATCGGCAGCG
Organism: Lentibacillus sp. JNUCC-1; assembly: GCF_009741735.1. Lineage (NCBI taxonomy): Bacteria > Bacillati > Bacillota > Bacilli > Caryophanales > Bacillaceae > Lentibacillus > Lentibacillus sp. JNUCC-1. The sequence goes on along the minus strand of NZ_WHOH01000001.1, from coordinate 1,421,983 downwards.
TGGCGATGCTGCTAGATGTGAAGAATGCTGTTAGAAGGGCTTCTCTGGTCTGCTTGAAAAATTGGATGACTGAATATCCTGCGAGCTTTAAAAATGTTGTATAAACAAACAACATTAATAAAGCAACTCCCCCATAAAAAACACCCAAAAACTTAAGTAAAGATAAGAGCGTATCCCAGCCTTGGCTTCCAAAGGATGTCGCACTGATGGCGAAAATTCCAATAGGCGCATACAGCAGAACACCGTTCAGGATTTTATAAAACATCTCATTAAGTGCTGAGAAGAAAGTGTTAAGCATCTCCCCATATTTATTGGATTGCTCATTTGTCGAATAGCGCATGACAGAAATCGCAGTTCCAGTAATGATTGCTATAAATAAAATGGCCATTAAATCGCCATCGGTAAACGCCTGGAATAAATTTTTCGGCACAATCTGCAGTAAAACATCAGAGAAAGCTGGCGTATCAGGCTGCTCAACTTCTGTATTCGGCATTGTCACCCCTTCTCCAGGGTTGACCCAAAGCGCAAGGCTCACACCTATTAAAACAGCAGCGGCAGTGGTAGCCATGTAATACAGTAAAAGCTTACCGCCCATACGCCCAAGCTGTTTTGTATTCATACTGTCTACAGCGAGCACGACCGTCAGAAAAATAACCGGAATGGCCACTAAGCTGAGCAAGTGAATTAAAAGTGTGCCAAGCGGTTCCAAAAAAGAGGCTTGTCCTTTAAATATAAGTCCGACAATAATCCCAAGCACGAATCCGACTGTCATTTTTATTACAAGAGAAGTTTCCTTATACCAAGTCCATAATTGCATCGTTTGTCATCAACACCTTCAAGTCATTGTATTATTTATTGTAACAACAAATAGATACAATGTGTAATTTGAACAATGTATTGAAAGGCGTATAGGTAAAAAGAACCAACCAAAAACATAAAATTGAGACTTTAGATTCACGATATATGGGTCACCCTTAGATATGATAAAGAGAATGAACAAATTTAAGGGGACTTTAGCATGTTTCGTACATATGGACTCGTTATGACACTTATACTCACAGGCCTTATTCTAAGCGGTTGTTTTGGTGGCAGTGATGAAGAAGCAGAGGCGAATGGAAAAGCTGATACCAACGAACAGAACGCTGCTGAAAAAGAGAATGAAGACAATCAAGCAAAAGAAGAGACGGAGAACGCGGGTAATGAATCTGATTCGGAAAGTGAAGAGTCTAAAGGAGTTGCCCCCAAGTCAGCTTCAGAACAGGTTTCTTATACTCAGGTAACATGGTTCGGCGGCTCTCCCAAACGACAGGCAGAGCCGGGAGTTTGGTATTACACAGCAGATGACCATCCAAGTAATCTGGATGACACTTTTGAATGGGAAGATGAGGATATTCTTCTATGGCAAATTGGAGACGAAAAATACGCCGGATATGATGCTGATACAGAAAAATTGGAAATCGCCGGTGATGATTTAATTAAAATTATCGTATCCTTTGATGAAGATGGCCCAAGCGATTTACACCCCGATCGCATGCCCAGAAATTATCTGAAAGTTGATAAGGACGTGTTGTCTGGTAAGAGCTTTCTAGTTGAGACGACCGACGGAGAAGAACTAAGTTTGAAATAACGTGTATCAATACCACGCAGATTATTAAGCTGTGTGGTGTTTTTTTGCACTTGACAAATTGCCTCAAGTGGTTCACCAATGTTTATTACCATATCTGCCGTCTTGACAAGCTTGATAGCAGCTCTGACGGTTGGTGGAAAAGCCGTATGTAAGACGATCGCAATTTATAAATCAACAGACATCATCATGTTCACAGGCAGAATGATGTATGTGGGCAAAGTGATTTCACGTATATTCAAAATCAAGACGCCTTTAAGAAAAAGTTCTAAAACTGCCGTATAGAGGTTGCCAGATTAATAGTGTGTTATTTTTCAAAAATCTATGGAAAGTTATGCACAGACGTGTTAAAATTTAAATAGAGAGCATGTGAAGGGAACGACGCTTATGAAACGATGGATGCAGAAAATATTCGTAGCAATGATCGCCGTCTTAACCCTCGGCCTTTACATACCGCAACCCCCTGTTGATCTTGACCATGACAGCAGTAAAGGCGAGATTCAGTCTAAGTCCGGCACAGAGAATAAGGTGCATGCGGAAGCGACTGTCTATGAACCGCCGCCTGTCGAACTGGAGTCAGCAGATGCTATCGATGAACCAGTTGACTTTGCCTTTATGATAAAAGAGCAGGCAAAGCAGCAGGCTGAAATGAAACTCGGTCCTAGGATTGCAAGCCGTATTGACGTTGATTTCAACAGAGACATTCTTCCTGAAATAGAAACAGTGCTCGATACACTGATTACAAAAGCTGGTGATGAGAATGCTGCATATTACAGCATTACCGAAGAGCCTGCATCAGGTTTTGGGGAAATGATCTTCAACGTCTATGATGAGCGAAGCCAGGAAGATATTGCGCGTTTCCATGTGCGTCGGGATAATCGGCCACAGGAAGGCTACTGGTTTAATTTCCATTATCATTTAAATGACGATCATTTTGAAACCCATCACACCCTCGGCGATATCTACTGGGATAAAAACACCCCGCCAAAGTGGATGGCGTAAGTAGCAGAAGTTCAAATAACAATGCAGATCCGCTCTTGTTAAGGGGCGGATTTTTTATTGATGAAAAGTTGGTAATGCGTTTGTTTTGCATCTGATTCACAATCCCCATTGTGAACCGATTATGTTATGATAAACTAATAAAGCAAGCGTGTTTATAAGTTGAAGGCAGGCTGTCTATACAGCTCGCTTATAAAGGAAGGTCTAAAGATCATGTCAGAAGAAAATATTACCCGGCTGACGCTGGATCAAAAAGAAATTGTCTTAATCGGTACGGCACATGTTTCACGGCATAGTGCTGAACAAGTGAAAGAAATCGTTGAACAGGAAGCGCCGGACACGATCTGTGTGGAACTGGATGAACAGCGTTTTCAGTCCATTCGAGAAGGAAACAAATGGCGGGATATGGATATTTTTAAAGTCATTAAGGAGAAACGGGCGACCCTCCTTCTAATGAACCTTGTTATCTCCTCATTTCAAAAAAGAATCGCTAAGCAGTTTGGGATCAACCCTGGTCAGGAAATGATCCAAGGGATTGAGTCTGCAGAAGAAACGGGTGCTGAACTTGTATTGGCTGACCGTAATATCCAGATTACTTTTGCACGAATTTGGAGCAATGTCGGACTGATGGGCAAGGCAAAACTGCTCATGCAGATTGTCGGAAGCATTTTTATTCAGGAGGATATTTCTGAAGAAGAACTTGAAAAAATGAAAACACAGGATATGCTCGATTCGATGCTAAAAGAGTTTTCTGAGCACTTCCCGAGGTTGAAAACCCCTCTTATTGATGAACGTGACCAATATCTGGCCCAAAAAATCAAAACAGCACCGGGCAATAAGATTGTTGCGGTTCTGGGAGCTGCCCATGTGCCTGGTATCACTAAAGAGATTCATAAAGAGCATGACCTGGCAAAGTTAACCGAACGTCCGAAAAAGTCAAAAGCGCCTAAAGTGATCGCCTGGATGATCCCGGTGATTATATTGAGCATCATTTTATATACGTTTATGAATAACCCATCTGCAGGGATTGAGCAGACACTCAGCTGGATTATTTGGAATGGCACTTTCTCAGCTATGGGAGCCTTAGCCGCATTGGGGCATCCGCTCACGATTCTGACAGCATTTGTAGTTGCCCCGATTACCTCACTCAATCCGCTCATTGCAGCCGGTTGGTTTGCCGGCCTTGTCCAGGCGTTCGTGAAAAAACCGATTGTTGCGGACTTCGAGCAATTGGCGGATAATGTGCATACGGTCAAAGGGTTTTGGAATAATCGTGTCACACGAATTTTACTCATCGTCGTCCTTGCCAACATCGGTAGCTCGATTGGTACGTTTATAGGGGGCGCTGACGTCATCCGCGTATTTCTGGAAAACCTATAGTTGACTGGGCGAACCATGACGTAAGGACGTGAGGATATGTTGAAGGATACGGGAGAACGTGTAATCCCAGAAAAGATGGATGTTCTCAATAACCTGTTGATTGAACATTTAGCCCGGTACCATTTTTCCGTTCCCCATGCACGGGGCCGGGTGCTTGATATTGCCTGTGGTTCGGGGTACGGAACACATATTATAGCCAAAGAATGTAAAGCGCGAATCGATGAAATCATTGGCGTGGACATTGATCCGGCTACATTGGATTACGCAAGAGCCACCTATTATCATCCGCTATCTAGCTTTATAAAAGGCAATGTGACAGATCCTGATCTGCCAGAAAAACTAGGACAGTTTGACGTCATTCTCAGTTTTGAAACGATTGAACACGTTCACGAAGAAGCGCAGTTTATGGACAACCTATACAGCATGCTCAAGCCAGGTGGAACGTTGATCCTGTCAACCCCGTTTGGAAAAGGACGGGGCATTCCAAGTGGCCAACAATTCCATGTCCATCAACTGACACCAATGGAATTCACCGCGCTTTTTACCCCATATAAAAACGTCAAGTTTTATGGGCAGAACAGAGCGCTGATCGAGCCCGCAGCATTTCACGACAACACACTTACACACCCACTTGGAATTGCGGTGTGCCAAAAATAGAAAGGGTCTCTCCCTGTAAAAAAGGGAGAGACCTTTTTATGTTTTACCCTGTTACTTGTTCGTTCGTTTCTCTTCCAAGGGAACGGAAGTAGGATTGATATTCAATATGCTCACGGGTGAATTGGGTTGGTGAACTCAAACCTGCCACTGCGGCAAGTTCAAACAATGCCTGTCTTAATGTAACAAGGTAGTTGCAGGCACGGTATTTCTTTTCATCGATGACAAGACCCTTTTGCAAATGAGGATCAGTGGTTGCAACCCCGACTGGGCACGTGTTTTTATGACACACCTGAGACATGATGCAGCCGACACTTAGCATGAAGCCACGGGCGATATTTACAAGGTCTGCACCAAGTGCCAGCGCCATAGCAACTTTATCTGGAGTTAATAATTTGCCGGACGCAATAATCTTAGTCTGCGAGCGTATACCATATTCTTTAAGGCAGTCATCAACCATGGGCAGAGCCGCAAAAGCTGGAAGTCCAACAGAATAAGCAAGCTCATAATAAGAGGCACCGGTCCCGCCTTCACCACCGTCAACCGTAATGAAATCAGGAACGATCCCAGACTCAGCTATTGCTGAAACAAGTTTCCTCACATTCGCCTCATTGCCGACCACAATTTTCATGCCAACCGGCTTCCCGCCAACTTCTCTGATCTCTTGTAAAAATTTGAGCAATTCTTCGGGGGTTGATATTCCCGGAAAACGGTTGGGACTGTTGATTTCCTCGCCGGATTTGACTTTACGGATCTCGGCGATTTCTTCTGTTACCTTGCTGCCATCGACATGACCGCCACGCGTTTTCGCGCCTTGACCGAGCTTCAGTTCAAATGCTTTCACCTGATCGATTTCACTATGTTTCTTGAACTCTTCCCAGGAAAAGTCACCGTTTTCCGTGCGAACCCCGAACAGTCCGGGACTGATCTGCATGATGAGGTCGACATCGCCTTTCAAATGGTAAGGCGAGACACTGCCTTCTCCGGTGTTCATCCATGTACCGCCAGCCATACTGAGCCCTTCTGAAAGGGCGGTAATGGCATGGTCACCCAAGGATCCGAAGCTCATGGCGGACTGCCCGATCAAGCCTTTAAGTTTAAAAGGCTGTCGAGCAGTTTGTTCTCCTAAAATGACATAGTCATCTTCTTGTAGAAAAGCAGGCTCCAGTTCTGCTTCTTTTCGGTGTTCATCCCGAGTGAATAAATCGTCTTTCTCAATATCATAGATGTATGTGTTGATCTTTGGCTCTTGTACAATTTTCATTTCGTTTTGCATGGAGGGGAACATGTTGTTAACCAAATAAAGCCCATCTTCGTCAAAATGTCTTTCAGCTCCGTAACCGAGCATTCTCGTGTTGTATTTACCGGCTTTATACACAAACTCAAACTGTTTACGGTTGAAAGGCCTGCCTTCCATGTCATTATGAAATAAATACTGTCTCAATTCGGGGCCGATTTTTTCAGTAATATACCGAACCCGACCTAGTATGGGAAAGTTTTGGAGAACCGCGTGCTGTTTTTGTTTCCGATCATGCAGATAGAGACGCAATATGATAAAGGCTGGCACTAAAACAATCAGTGCCAGCAACCCGATAATAATCCAAGTTTTCATGATAACACTCCGTTCTTAAAAATTTAAAACATCCGTTTAGCGATGGTTTTGAGTGACGGCATATCCCAGTCGTCTTCTCGTTCTATCAGCTTTTTTAACAAGTGTTTGGAATAGCCCATGGCCTGACTGAACTCTATTTTTCCAGGGAGCGGGGCTCGCTCTTCTATAGCCGCGTCAATAATCGTAGGAACTGTTGTGTGCTGGCTGGCTTCAAGTGCTTGAATCAATTCTGTTTCACTGTTTGCCTGATAGCCTTCACCTCCGCACGCTTTTGCGAATTGGGCATAGTCCATATCTTCAAGTGGGGTTTCATAAGGAATGTTACCGATCTCTTCTTGTTCAAATTTAATCATACCAATTCGTTTATTGTTCAGGATTATAACGGTAATCGGCAATTCATATTTCACTGCTGTGAGAAAGTCTTGCATCACCATAGAAAAACCGCCATCTCCACAAATGGCCAGCACTTGTGTGTCGGGTTCGTTTATTTTTGCCGCGATTGCACCTGGCAGACCGCAGCCCATCGTCGCAAGCCAGCTGGATATGACAATTCGCTGCTGGGTCATTTGGAAAAAGCGAGCTGTCCATGAAGAAACGTTGCCTACATCAACCGATAGAATGGCTTCATCATCTACAAACCGCTGCAAATTACGGATCACTTGAGGTCCTTGCATCGCTTTATCCTTCTCTCCGGAAGAGATGTCATCGAGATGCTTCCACCAGTTTTTCATATTTTCCTGACATGACTCGAGAAATTTCCGATCATCTTTTTCTTGCAAATGGTCGTTAAACCAGGTTAGAACGTCCTCAGACGAAGCAACGATACCAACATCAACTGGATATCTTTTTCCAATCTGTGTCGGATCGGTGTCAATCTGGATGGCAGGTGCTTTGTCAGGCAAAAATTCTCTGTAAGGATAAGACGTGCCAATCATAATCAGCAAGTCTGCTTCTTCCATGGCTTCATAGGCAGGTTTGGTCCCGATCTGTCCGAGGTTGCCCAAGTTGTAAGGATGTTTATCAGGCAGAACGCCTTTGCCTCGTAGTGAAACAATCACAGGGGCAGCTGCCTTTTTGGCGAATGTCTCAAGTTGTTCCTTTGCTGGCAGAGCGCCTTTACCTGCTAAGATAACGGGTTTTTGGGCATCGACGATTAAGTCCATGGCATTCTTCAAGTCTGTTTCTTTCGGTGTCAGTTGGGGAGCGGTATATGTTGAGGAGCGTTCTTTGGTTGATGCAACGGTTTCCTTAAAGACATCATCTGGTACGGTTAGAACTGCAACGCCTTTATGAGTATAAGCGTCTTTGAAAGCTTGTTCCAAAAGCGGACGCAGTTGTTTCCCAGATGTAACACGATGGTTGAAAACTGATACATGATCAAACAGTTTTTCCAGATTGACTTCCTGAAAGTTTTCCGTACCCAAGAGTTCATGTGACACCTGTCCGGTAATGACAACAAGCGGGGCACCGTCAGCTTTGGCATCATACATGCCGTTCAGAAGATGAATGGCTCCTGGTCCGCCGATTGATAAACAAACGCTAACATTTCCGGTCAGCTTTGCTTCTGCAGAGGCTGCCAGGGCGGCAACTTCCTCGTGACGTACCTGTACAAAGCCGATTTCATCTTCGTGCTTACGGAATGATTCCACAAGATTGTTGACTGAATCCCCGGGATATCCGTACACATGCTTGATATTCCAATCTTTCAAGACGTTAATAACCGATTCTGCTGCTTTCATCGTTCCATCTCCTTTATTTCAATGCTTTTTCCACATACATGTGTTATGTAACTCATACCCATTTAAAAACAACAATAATCGCTTGAAGGTGTTCACACGTATGTGACACATAATGAAAATGATTCTCAAACTCATTGACAGACATGGTTTCGTCCTCTAAACTTAAGATAGTAAACATATGATTCTAAAACGGTTCACCATATAGATGATTGTGCATCAGAACGAACAGGAAAGGGGACCATTCAATGAACGCCATTACCACCCAATCATTAACCCTTGGTTACGGAGAAGGCAGTATCATAGAAGAGTTGGATTTGAATATTCCTAAGGGAGAAGTGACAGTATTCATAGGGAGTAACGGTTGCGGAAAATCGACTTTGCTCAGATCTCTTGCCCGTTTACTCAAGCCCCAATCCGGATCTGTTGTGCTTGACGGTAACAATATTTCCCGTATGTCGACTAAGAAAGTAGCGCAAAATCTGTCCATTCTGCCACAATCTCCTGTGGCACCTGAGGGGCTGACCGTTTCCCAGCTTGCTAAACAAGGTCGTTATCCGCATCAAAGCTGGCTGCAACAGTGGTCAAGTGCAGATGAAGAGGCTGTCAATAAAGCGCTGGAAGCAACGCGGATGGTTGAATTTGCTGACCGCAAAGTTGACGATTTATCCGGTGGCCAACGCCAGCGCGCATGGATCGCAATGAACCTGGCCCAGGACACAGACATTATGCTGCTGGACGAACCAACCACCTATTTGGACTTGGCTCACCAGATTGACATTCTCGACCTGCTTCACGAATTGAACGTCCAGGAAAACAGAACAATCATTATGGTCCTGCATGATTTGAATCTGGCTTGCCGTTATGCCGATCACATCGTCGCCATTAAAGATAAAAAGGTCTATAAACAAGGCAGCCCAGATGACATTATCTGCCCGAATCTCGTACACGATGTATTCGGTCTCCGCTGCCAGATCGCCTGTGACCCGTTCTGCGGCACACCCATGTGTATCCCGTTCAGCAAAGGCAGACATATGAAGCCTGCAGAACCGGAAGTTTCAGCTGTTAATGCGTAGAATAGATCAAAATCCCTGGAACATAGTAATGTTCCGGGGATTTTTGAATTTATTGTGAGCGAACATAGATGCAGGGTAAGACAATATATCGGAAGTTTTGATGCGGATATCGGAAAATCCGGGGCTTATATCGGAACTTTTAGGTGGAAAGGATGTTAATAGACATGGAATTTTTGTTTCGGAGTTTAACTTGAAATGGAGGCTATAATTCTGATGAAAAAAGACAGCAAAAAACCGATCGTGCTCTAATTCGTAATCTGGTCAGAATAGTTTAGGATTTTCCCATACTTGTCAATGTGCTCTTTGAGTTGTGCGTTAGATAATGCTTCATAATGGACAATGTCAAACATATACGGGAGGGGATATTCTTCATTTAAATAATCACTGATCATGGCGACTGTGTGAGGTGAGACGCTTTTTCCAAGTAACGCAATATCTACATCAGAACCGCGCTTATAATTGCCAAGTGCCCGGCTTCCGAATAAAACGGCCTTTTCTATCTCAGGAAAGGCATCAATGGCTTTGTGAATATAATAGAAATCACGCTCGATTAACCCGCACATGTGGGTCACTCCTTTTCGTTTAATAATGCTTGGTATAACTGATCCATGGCAGGGAAATACATTGATTTAATTTTTTCAATGAGTTCTTCTGCAAGTTTTTCATCATACGTATGTGTCGTTTTGTTTCTATCCGTCAAAGCTTCCATCCAGACATGACCATCTTCAATCATATCAATTTGAAAAGCCTGCTTGATGGTTCCGCGTGGGCTTTTTGTCATGTATCCGACTGACTCAAGGTAATCTTTCAAAACTTTCCACGCTAATTCAAACGTAACTTCAAATAACTGAATGTATCCAGCTCTTTCCAGTTCTGTATTCATGGGGTGGTTTGTATATTTTTTCATGGTTTCAAACGACTTTTCAAAATTTTCAAATCGTTGCTTCCATCGTATGTTTTTTGGATGCTCCATAGTCTCGCCCCTTTGTTCGTTCTCAAACGTAGTTATTATTATACATGACCATACTATAATAGAAAAGTGAACAAGGTGTCTGTCCGCTCCTTGAGACACTATATCGGAAATTTTGATGCGGATATCGGAAAATCCAGGGCTTATATCAGAACTTTTACATGATATATCGGAAAATTTGAGGGATATATCGGAAATTCCAGTTCCAATGCAATCCTCAGCCTGAAAAATCACACCTCCACATGCAGTTCCATCACTTCGTTTACGAGCATAGGCTATTGTAATCTGTCGTAAGGGAAGTTGATGTGGATGAAACCTTATATGAATACAGACGCTCACCCTGATGTGTTTCAGAACAGGGGCGAGGTGACAGCGCCGAACCAGGATTACTTTAAACGAAATGCGTTTGACGAGTGGAAACGTGATCAGGATCAGATGCGAGCGCGTCTTATGCGGACAGTCGCAAATTTAAATAAGCAATATAAAGCACTATCTGTTCATCAAAAGTCGGACGTCGAAAACCTTCAGGAACAGCTTAATGCACTCACTGAGGAAACCAGTTTGCATGAGCAATTTAGAAAGGAGACAAAGAGGTGGTTGACCATGCTCGAAGACAACCAAGCGAAACTTCAGCAAATGCTTGAGCATGACGAAACGTTTAAAGAGGAAATGAAACAGGATATGATGGATTTCAGTACTTCACAGCAGGCGTTGCTGGATGAATTGCTGGAAGCCCGTACTGAGTTGACATCACAAACAGAGCAGTTGATGGAGTTCCGCAATCAAGTATTGGAAAGCTTGATTGCTCAAGATGATCAACAGACCCATCTTCTTGAACGGATGGACAATCAGGAAGCACTTCTTGAGAAAGTCACACGTCAAGTTCACCATTTTCGCTCTATCTTATTTGAGCGATCCAGTTACCTTGCCGAAAAAATTGACAACAGCTGCCAGAAAACATCTGATTATGTGTATGAATGGGTGATGGGGAGTGATCAGTCCCTCACATTATTAAATTCAAAACGCTCCAATGAAACGGGGAAAGTTCGGGAGAAGTAGGGAATCTATACAAAAAGCACCCATTGGCGAAGTGTGTCATCCTCGCCTTGGGTGCTTTAAAGTTATGTGAAATCCTTTTCCGATGCTTGGTGGCTTCTCTGATCATGCAGCATAACATCCTGCTGATCAGTTTGATTCACATACAAATGCTGACTCGGAATGGCGATGGATACGCCTTCCTCTTCTAATATCCCCATCATGGACAAATTCACATCCTGCTTGACTGCTAAGTACGCGTCCCATGACGTTGTTTTGGTGAAATAATACAGCATAACGTCGTATCCATAGACATCAAGTTCATCAAAGGAAACCACGATATATTCTTGGTGCACGTCCTCATGATTTCGCAACAAGTGGTCAAAACGCTCAACCACTTTTTTGACTTTTTCACGTGGTGTTTCATACCGCAGTTTGATTTTGGTGAAAATCTCCCGCTTTCCCATTTTAGTCCAGTTGGTAATCGCTTCGTTGGATAAGGTGGCGTTGGGAACCGTCACAAGCCCTTGAGAAAAGGTGCGTACCTTTGTGCTACGGAACGTAATGTCTTCCACAGTCCCTTCCACAGTCGGGGTCATAATCCAGTCGTCTATGGTAAAAGGTTTTTCTGTAATGATGATCACACCGCCAAACAAATTGGCAAGGGCATCTTTTGCAGCTAGAGAAAAAGCAAGACCACCAATACCAAGTCCGGCCACAAGCCCGCTAATTTCATAGCCAAATACTTGTAAGACCACTGTTAAACCGATTGCTAAGACAATAAATTGTATCGCCCGCGATAAGAAAGGAATCATGATTTCATCGATTTTGATGCTTGTACGCTCATTGATACGTCTGAACATCATTGAAGATGAAGAGGATAAATTGAAAATACCCCAGACGACGATGACTACGATCAATGCTTGAAACAAAGCTTTCATTGAGTTACTTACGATAAACGAATTATGAGCATAACTCAACAGCGCGACATAAAAACCGATAATAACAAATAGCGCACGGACAGGCTTTTCAAAAGCTAAAAGAACATTTGGCAGTAGCGGATGCTTCGATTTGCGTACAACTTTAAGCAGTAAAGCAAAAATATATTTTGTGAAGATTTTGCGAAACAATGAAAAAAGCAATATGATCCCGACTGCAATGCCGAGACGAATGAGATGTTTTGTTGAAGTTATATATTCCCAGTCAAACCAATCCATAAAAAATACTCCCATCATTTGATGCTATAAACGTATCATAATGGAAGACCACGGTGATGTAAAGATTCTAAAGTCGCACTTGCATAAAAAGCCCTATAAGTCCCATCCTAATAGGGTACATCACAAAAGGAGGCAAACTTATGAATAAACAACAGAAATTCAATAATCAATTTAAAGAACGAAAGCCGAGCGGAGAACATCGCAATGGGCGCAAGAGTCAGTATAAAAATTCGAGCGTGCACGGCGGAGCACCAGACGAATATGTGGATGACAATAAAGAGTAACGTGTAATGTGAGGGAGAGAGGTGGCTGCAATGGCAAGAGGGATGTTTCTTGATCGGGACGGCGTGATTAATGAAGTGCTTTCGGATAGGGTGAAATTCGTTAACAAGCCTAAAGATCTGTTCCTGCTAGAAGGCGTCGGCGAGGCTATCCAAACGTTTAACACGCTCGGTTTCAAAGTATTTATCGTGACTAACCAAGGAGGCATCGGGCTCGGCTATATGAAAGAGGTCGAACTTGGCAAAATTCACAAAGCTCTGGCTGATGAACTAGGACGGTGGGGAGCGCGTATTGACGATATCGCGTACTGTCCACACAAACCGAAAGCTGGTTGTGCCTGCCGCAAACCCAAGCCGAAAATGATTACCGATTTGGCTGAGCGACATGGCGTGGATTTGGCCCAGAGCTGGATGGTCGGTGACCGCGAACCGGACATTCAGGCAGGGAAAGCAGCCGGCACGAAAACCATTCTAGTCGGAAGTCGTGAAGAACAGTACGGAGTAGAGGCTGATTTAACCTTCTCCAGCCTTGCTGCCGCAGCAGAATGGTTTGTTGAGAAAGAGAAAGACAGACACTAAAAAGCACCGGCGACCCTGGTCAGTGCTTTTGTTCTGTATTAATGACGTTTGTGCAACCATAGAACGCCTGACTTTGCAACGCGTGGAAGCCAGCCGGTAAAAGGCTGCTGAAACATGTTGCCGAAGCCATCTGAACTTCCGAGGGACCCGAGTGTGCCTTTCAGCTTGGGCTCCTTTGGAATACGCGGTTCTTTTCCGTGGAGTACTGAGTGCAGTACATCTGTGATGGCATCCCCCTGGGCCCCTGCAAGCTGGCCGCTCGGGGAGAATTCCGAAGATGCACAGTCACCCAAGACATAGACGTTTGGATCACTCGGCACCTGATAAAAATCATTGACAACGATCTTATTCTGTTGATCCTTCTCATATGGGAGTGCTCTGACCAGATAATGCGGCTGCACACCCGCTGTCCAGATGGTAACATCGTTGACATAACACACCCCGTTATTGCATACGCCATCTTTTTCAACGTATTCAACATTGGCATGATGAAGCACTTCGACGCCATTTTTTGAAAACCAGTCTGACACATGGGCCTGAATCCGTGGACTGAATGCCCGCAAGACGGAGCCCCCTCTATCAAGCAGTCTGATGTTTAAATCAGATCGGCTCTCACGGATTTCCGAAGCCACTTCAATGCCGCTCAAACCGGCCCCAACAACTGTCAGCTTTCCATAAGCCTTTAAATTTCCGACAGCCATACCAGTGTGACGGGCCTGGGAGAAAGTCTGAACACTTTCTGTATATTCCGGAGCTCCGTCGACCCCATGATAGTTGTCCTCACAGCCAAGGCCTATGATTAAATAATCATAATGCAGATGGTCGTTTTTATCACTGAAAACAATTTCTTTAGCTTCTGTGTCTATGTCCTGAACATGGGCAAATACATATTCCACTCTGTCATTATCAGGAAAATCCATTCGCACGTTTCGCTCTGCTTCTGTGCCTGCTGCAATGGTGAAGAATTCAGTCTTAAGCGAATGGTATGGATTTTTGTCCACCACTATCAGCCGAACATCATCGGGCAATGAACGGCCAAGCAATCCGTTCAGCACCTGAATGCCACCATAACCTCCCCAAGAATCACCACGTTTCTCATGTCACCAACCCCTTAGTGATAATGCTGTTATATATGTATAAGATCAATTCTCTCCAATCTAAAGACTAACAAATTTGTCCCGGAAAAACTAGCAAAATCCATGCCGTATGATATACTGAACCCATTGATAACGTTTTCAAAGGGAGAGATGAAGATTGATCGATATTGAACATGCAATTCAAGATGATTATGGAGACGATTTCGCCTGGTGTTATGGTTGTGGCCGTTTAAATGAAAAAGGCCTGCAGCTGCGCACCGGATGGGAAGGGGAAAAAACCGTCACGGTCTACATGCCACACGAAGAACACATGGCGCTTCCGGGCTTTGTATACGGCGGGTTGATCGGCTCGATTATTGATTGCCATGGGACCGGGTCAGCTTCCCTGGCACTCCACCGCAAAAATGGCCATGAACCGGGTGATGGTGTCGAACCGCCGCGTTTTGTCACCGCATCGCTTCACGTGGATTTTGTCAAACCGACGCCTCTCAATGGACCGCTCAAAGCAGTTGGTACAGTTGAAGAAATCCATCCAAAGAAGTTTCGTGTTCTGACAGAGCTATTTGCTGGTGACAAGGTGTGCGCAAAAGGGGAAGTCGTTGCAGCAGTTATGCCAGATACCTTTTTGAAAAAATAACCCCTCTGCTAAAGGTTTTTCATGTGGCTCTGAGGCGTTTCTCCCTTTTTGTCCATAAACTATTGATTAAGGCATAATGTTCGTCTATAATTAAAGCGATTACAAAAATTGGATATGCGCTTTTGGTTCTTTTGCCGCAATAGCAAAGGATTAAAAAGGAATCAGGTGAAAATCCTGAACGGACCGGCCACTGTAAATGGTGAGCGACCTCCAAATGCCACTGGTATAACCGGGAAGGCGGAGCAAGCTGTGACCCATGAGTCAGGAGACTTGCCAAAACGCTTCTAAGTTCACGCCTTCCAGGATCAAGGTATGTGTTTTTTGGCATGATATCGGGACGTGTTTTCCGTATGATGACATAACATTCTGCACCCTTGTCTTTTTAGGCAAGGGCTTTTTGATGCTCTGGGAGCCGGGAATATCGGCCCGCTGCAGGAGGTGAAAACAGGGCGCTCTGAATCAATCATACATAATCATAGGGGAGAGAATTTATTTGAGATTTAAATCAAAATTGTTGTATACACTGTTGGCGTTTTTAATGGTTATGTTCACAGTACTGCCAGGATTGAATACGGCACAAGCTTCCGGGGGTAAGGATTATCGGGATGAAGTGAACGCTGCGATTGATGCGGCGGTTCAACATATATTAGACAGTGGTGTGAACTCCGAGTGGGAAGCCATTGGTTTAGCAACGGCAGGGAAAGATGTACCGGCATCTTATGAAGAAAGAATGCATCAGCATATTAAAGATCAGATTGTCAGAGGCCTTGATAATGGAAGAATTAAGATTACAGATATTGAACGGATTGCCATGGCAGCTGCTGCTATTGGTAAAGAGCCCAGACAAATCGAATCGTTAAATCTGATAGAACTGATTTATAATAGTCCAAACCGACGCGGTGACTTCGATACGATGACATTTCAAGGGAACAATGGACCAGCATTTGCATTAATCGCACTGGACACAAAAAAGTATGATGTGCCTGAAGATGCACGGTGGACACGGCAGAAACTCGTTAACCAATTGTTGAGCACGCAAAATGACGATGGAAGCTGGAATCTGAACGAAGCTTTTGATTCGCCAAGCATCGATATAACTGCAATGGTGATCATCGCAATGAGTCCATATAAAGATCAGCCAAAAGTTAAAACCGCCCTTAATAAAGCTGTCACCTGGCTTTCCGGCGTCCAAAAAGAAGAAGCAGGCTTCGATGGCGGAGACTTTGTCGGAGGGATTACAAGTGAAGCTGCCTCTCAAGTAGTGATAGGGTTGACAGCTTTTGGTATCAACCCTGCTGGAGACAAATTCACGAAGAATGGTCATGATGTGATTAGCCATTTACTTAAATATCAACACGAAGACGGTGGTTTCAAGCACACAATGGGTGATTCAGCCTCTAATGCCATGGCAACAGAGCAGGCTCTCCAAGCTTTGGTTGCTTATAAAAAGTTTTTGAATAACGAAGGGCCTTTGTACCATTTTGGAACAAGTGCCCCTATAAATCCGCCCGAAGAAAAACCAGATCCAAAACCAGAGAAACCTGATAATCAAGTAGACAAAGGGAACACCCATCAAGTGCCAGATAGTAAAACATCCGTTCAAATGCCAGATGATCTGCCAGACGGGACAACATTGGATGTACAACCATATGAAAAAGCCGTTAACGATACGGTGCTGAAACAAGCTGGAGAAGCTTTTACATTTACGTTTAAATATCCAGATGGCGAAAATCCTGAAGACAAATTTGAGTTAGTGATGGGATTGGATCAAAGCGTTGAGCATCCAGAAAAGGCTGCGATCTATTATTTGGATGAAGAAAGCGGCGAATGGATATACCAAGGTGGAAAAGTCGATGCTGGCAAAGGAACCGTTACAGTGGATGTAGATCACTTTTCAACATATGGCGTGTTTGTTGACGAGAAAGCACCGTCAGATCTGGTACTCAAAGCAACAGACATTACCACTGACAAAGTGACACTGGAGTTTTCTGCGACAGATGCTTCCGGAATCAAGCAGTATGCCATTTATCGAGATGGTGAGCTTCTAGGAGAGGTAACGGAAGGTCGTTTCACAGATAAAGAGGTTCAGGCAGAGACAACTTACGAATATAAACTTAAAGCAACTGACAACCTGAACAACACGGCTGAGACATCGACGACGGTTACCACACCAGAAACAACTGAAGATAAAAAAACGCCAGAAGATCAGGAGAAACCAAATAAGGAAGAAGAGACTCAAGGACCGGACAAAAGGGATGACGACCAGGATAAGGGCGTCCCATCAGCAGATCAAAAAGATGGTAATCAAACCAACACCGGTTCAAATGTAAAAAATAACGATCAGTCGGAAAAAACAGGGCAATCACTCCCTAAAACCGCTTCAAACATGTTTAACATTCTTACCGCAGGCATGGCGCTTTTAATCATTGGTGGTGCAACAGGAGCTGTATATGTTTACAGAAAGAAAAAAGCTTTGAATTAAAATTGTAATGAAGGTAATACGCGGGGAGGGGACGATGTGAAGCAATCGATTAAGCTCATTTTATTCATGGTGCTGGCAGCGGCTCTTTTAGTGGGATTGGGCGGTTGTGGGGATTCGCTTAAAAAACCTACAGGACTTGAGTCGAATGAAGGAAAACCACAAACCGATGAACAAGTCGCTGTTGGTGATGCCGATGAGGAACTGCCAGATCAGGATCATAAAACAATCGAACGATCGACAGAGGACAAAGAGCAGGTTGAAAGCTCTGATGAAAAAGGAGCCTCTAAGTCTGAACAGGCAGGTTCTTCTGGTAAAAGTGATTCATCTTCCAAAACCAATGATTCCGGAGAAAAAGAGCGTCAGTCAAAACATGACACCAGCAGTTCAGAAGATGGAAAGGCATCTGACCCAGGTCAATCTCAATCAAAGTCTTCTACCAAAAAGTCAGACTCAAAAAAAGAAAACACGTCCTCTGCAAAGCAAGATAAAAAACAAAAGCAGAAGCAAGACAAGAAATATGATCAGAAACAAGAGAAGAAAGATCCGCCCAAAAAGAAGGACAGCAAATCCGAGGATGAAAAACCAGCGCCACCGCCTAAACCAAGCAAGCCGTCTGTGACCCACTCGATCGTTATTGCAGCAGAAGGTTCATCAGGCCAGCAGTGGTGTAAGGATAACCCGGGAAAAGGTGGGTGTCCGACTGACGGATCTGCTGAAGTCCCGCTTCCACCTGTCAAAGTCGATATTACTGAGGAAGAAACGGTTCTTGACGTGCTTATCCGCGTCACCCGGAACAGAAAGATTCAGATGGACTACCGCGGTGGTCAGGGTGCTACGGCATATGTAGAAGGCATGCGGAACGTGTATGAATTTGACCGCGGGCAAGGCAGTGGCTGGATGTATAGAATTAACGGCGTTTTTCCTGATCGGGGGCAGGGGTTGTGCCTTTGTGTGATGGAGACAGAATAGAATGGCTGTACACGAACAATCTCGGAAAGGACTTGGGTGCAGATCTGAAACCGGTCCGTCGTGACGGCAAATGTCCTAACTAGACGCCAAAATGATCCGCAGCCTGCCTGGCAGCGCTGCGGATCTCTTCTTTTGATAGGAGTGTATGAAATGGAAAATGGCATTCACGGGTATCATCCTTTTGTTATGCTGATGTATTATATCTATATCGGATCGCTTGCCATGTATGTCACGCATCCCATCTTTCTAGTGATAGGTACACTTTTAATTGTAGCGGTGAATTTTACACATGACCGGGGCAGGACACTGCGCAAATGGTTCCCAATTTACGGTGCAATGATCATCCTGATTGTTGTGCTGAATCCATTTCTCGTCTCACGCGGTACAAATATTTTATTTTATTTCCGCGGCAAGCAGGTCACATTAGAAGCACTGATGTATGGCATTGTTATGGCACTCTCAATCGTCATCATTTTAATGCTGTTCCTATCTTTTAACCATGTTTTAAACGGCAATAAGTTTTTATTTATATTTTCGCGTATTTTACCGAGAACAGCATTTTTAATGATGCTTGCTATTCGATTTGTGCCACTTTTGAAAGACAGGCTGGATGAAATCAATGCCGTGCAGCGGGTGAGGGGCTTAACGATGACGGATGGACCGATTCGGCAACGGGCCAAAACAGGCCTTGTTAAAATCCAGATCCTTTTAACATGGTCCATGGAAGAGGCGGTTCAGACTGCAGACTCCATGAAAGTAAGGGGATATGGATCTGGCCGAAAAACATCGTACATGCCGTATCGGATGGAGGGCCGGGACTGGGGATGGCTTGCTAGCATGACAGGCCTGTTCGCAATCGTAATCGCCGGGGGCTCGCTTGGCTATGGAAAAATACTCATTTACCCCGAGCTTGGCACACTACATTTATTTGCATTGGATTGGGTTGTGCTGGCAGCGATGACAGTGCTGTACAGCTTCCCATTGCTGGTTGAAGGGAGGGAATATATACGATGGATGCGTTTAACATAGATGAAGTGACATTTTTTTATCCAGATATGGACGCGCCTGCTCTTAAAAATGTATCGCTAAGGATCAGTGAGGGTACGTTTACGGTTGTGTGCGGTCCAAGTGGCTGTGGCAAAACAACGTTGCTCCGTTTGCTTAAACAAGAGCTGGCCCCCGCTGGGCTTATCACAGGTCAAATCAGTTACTTTGGCACCCCGCTTGCGGACTGGGATGAGAAAAAGCTGATGGAAGAGGTTGGGTTGGTGTTTCAAGATCCTGACAACCAAATTGTAATGGATGATGTGATGCAAGAGCTGGTATTTGCTATGGAAAATCTCGGCTATGACCGATTTGAAATGCGGCGCCGCGTGGCTGAGATGGTTCACTTCTTTGGAATGGAAGCAATGCTTGATCAAAAACCGTCCGAACTCTCCGGCGGACAGAAGCAAATGCTGAATCTGTTATCTGTCTTACTGCTGAAGCCGAGCGTCCTTTTGCTGGATGAACCCACATCACAGCTTGATCCGATTGCTGCTAAAGAACTCATCACCATGCTTGAGCGTTTAAACGAGGAGCTGGGCATGACGATTGTTCTCGTAGAACATCGGCTGGAAGAACTATTTTCTGTAGCAGATAAGGTCGTGATGATGGACAAAGGCACAATAGCAGTAGTAGGACCAAGCAGAGAAGTGATCAAACAGCTTTACAATGGGCAATCATACCTGCCTTATATCCCAACCTTGCCTGCGTTATATCTGGAGAAGTCGTGGGAAGCCGAAGCCGGAAAATTGCCGCTCACCGTTAAGGACACGAAAGCATGGCTTAATACATATCAGAACCTATTGTTCTCGCGAGAGCCCTCAGCAAATAAGCATCCTCATTCCGGAAAGTCAGCTTTCCTTGAGCTGGACCGAATCTTTTTTCAGTATGGACGCCATGCCCCTTTAATCCTTAAGAATCTATCGCTAAAAGTTGGGCATGGAGATTATTTGGCACTTGTAGGAGGCAATGGTTCAGGCAAAACAACCCTTTTAAAAGCGTGTATTGGCATGATTCAACCACAGCGGGGAACCGCTAAGTTGAGCGGGAAGCCTGTCCATAAGCTGAAAGGGGATGAGCTGTCTCGGGTGATGGCTTATTTACCCCAGAATCCGCGTACATATTTCCTGCATGATACAGTTCGAAAAGAAATGGCAGCGGTGCTTGCAGATATGGATGGGAAAAAGCAGGTTGGAACAATTGCAGAGATGGCCAGCCGTTTCGAGTTACAGCATTTGCTTGATCGACATCCGTATGATTTATCAGGCGGGGAAATGCAGAAGGCTGCCCTTGCGTGTATGCTGCTGGGTGAGCCAGATGTGTTATTAATTGATGAACCGACTAAGGGGCTTGACCCAGCGTTTAAGCAGCAGCTGGCAGACATACTCAAAGAGCTGAATCAGTCGGGCTTGACGATTGTGATGGTCACACATGATATCGAGTTTGCTGCAGAAGGTGCTCATACTTGTGCCATGCTGTTTGACGGGGAAATCACGGCAATCGGCACACCTGCTGAGTTGTTTAAAGGCAATTACTTTTATACAACGGCGATTAACAGAGCCACAAGGAATGGACAACATCCCGGTGCATTAACCCTAGGGGAGGCGGTGCAGACATGGCAGTGCGATCGCGCTTATTCTTAGCAGCTGCAGCCGTGCTCATTGCTCTCCTGCTCGGGATTATGTACGTCCTTTATAATTACCATGCTTACTTTTTATTGAGTATGATCATTCTAGCGGCTACGATGATTCCATTCTTTATCCGCTTTGAATGGCGTGATGTGCAGGCACGGGAAGTGGTCATCTTAGCTATGCTTGCGGCAGTCGCAGCGGTGAGTCGGGTACCATTTGCCGGCTTGCCGAGTGTCCAGCCGACCACCTTTGTCATCATCGTAGCAGGTATCGTGTTTGGTGCTGAATCTGGCTTTATGGTTGGTGCTGTTGCGGCTATTGTATCGAACATCTTTCTCGGCCAGGGTCCATGGACACCGTGGCAAATGTACGCATGGGGTATGATCGGGATGACAGCCGGGCTGCTCAAGAACACTTGGATCATGCGGAACACGTGGATGCGCCTTGTGTTTGGCTTCGTGTGGGGCATTCTATTTGGCTGGATCATGAACCTCTGGATCGTCACCAGTAATATGGAGAACGTTTCATGGGAATTCCTGATTACTCTATATGCCAACAGCATCTCACATGATGTCAGTCACGCCCTGTCCAATGTGTTTTTTCTCGCGGTATTTGGTGCCAGCTGGATTCGTACGTTGGAGAGATTTCAGAAAAAATATGACCTTTTGAGGTAGATTAATATGGTAAAATGAAGATACTACTGATCCTAAAGGTGGGAGACGTATTTTACTTAACTTGCTGGGCATATTATTATTCCCGGCCACAACGGTCTTATTCATCATATTTTCCTATAACCTTGTTGCTTTCCTGGTGAAAAAGAAGCCCTTCCCGAAAAGATGGGCGGCAGCATTAGTGGTGGGCATCACTCTGACATCAGCCATAATGGTATATCGGTTGTATTTCTTCAGCTTTTCCGGTCTTGAAGGTGAGCATTATAAAGCCCCATTACCTTCACCGGATGGCCAATACACTGCCGATGCCTATTACAACACATATGGTGGAGCGGCAGGTGGCGTGAATGTATGGGTTGATGTGACAGACCACAACAACGGCGATCATGTGAAGACGATCTATTTAGGCAATGCAAAAGAACAATTTTCATTGAAGTGGACAGACGGCGAAACCCTGTATATCCAGAATGAAACATCTGGAAACAACAAATATGAAAGAAGTATTGAGCTCAACGTCATGACAGAGATTTACCATGATACAGGACTTGCTTGTCAAAGTTTGCTCCTGAAAGAGACGTATGAGACATGCTACGAGCATGAATGACTTCATACCCCCTTGCTGTGGAAACATGGCAGGGGAGTTTTTATGGGGAGAAATCATACAAAATAAAAGGTGACAGAAGCCTCTCGAATCAGTAAAATAAGCAAAGGGGGAGCGTGATGTAATGAAACAGATTAAAATGACATGCAGAACGATATCAGAGCACCCGGTATTCATGAATGTGATTATCGGATTAATATTGGTGAATGCCGTGCTTGTCGGGTTGGAGACGTATGAATCGGTTGCCGTTAAATATGGGAGCCTCATATATATTGTGGATCAGGCCCTGCTTTGGATATTTACCATTGAAATTATCATTAGACTCATTGGCAGCACGTCCTTGAAAGCATTTTTCACAGATCCGTGGAGTTTGTTTGATTTTGTCATTGTTGCCAGCGGGCATATTTTAGTTGGCGCATACTATGTAACAGTGCTGCGAATCTTGCGTGTGCTCCGTGTTCTCCGGGCGATTTCCATCGTACCGTCATTGCGCCGGATGGTGAATGCGCTGCTCTTGACGATTCCATCGATGGGGACGATTTTACTTTTGCTCAGTTTGTTTTTTTACATATATGGTGTGATTGGCACGATGCTGTTTAAGGACGTAGCACCAGAGTACTTTGGTAGTTTGCATTCGTCGCTGTTAACTCTGTTTCAGGTTGTGACTTTGGAATCTTGGGCAAGCGGTGTGATGCGTCCTATTTTAGCACTGGATCCTTCATCGTGGTGGTTTTTCGTGACGTTTATTCTGATCGGGACGTTTGTGATCTTCAACCTGTTTGTCGGTGTTGTCGTGAACAATGTGGAAGAAGCGAATGCTGAGGAAAACCTGTCACCAACAGAGGTCAAACTGGCTGAAGTGCAGAAGGAGCTTGAGGAGATTAAGCAGTTGTTAAAAGAAAAGTAAGTCTATAAAATATCTGCCTGCCCAAACATTAGGGCAGTTTTTTTTATGAAAAAACATTTTATATTACATTTTGCATTATTATACAGTCAAAATGACAAGTATATATTGCAAAATGCTACAAAATAGGGTACGATTATTTTAGATACAAGAAAGGAGCCGTCAATATGGGGATTTTCAAAAGAAAGAAAAACGAAGATGAGCGAATTGTTAACGTCAGAAACAAGATTTATGCTGAATTGTATATTGTAGTCATTGTGATTTGCATGAGCTCAATCATTATCAAACAATTTGTTTACGATATGAGCACAGAGCATAATCGGATTTACACCGAGTTAATCATCCTGATCGGGGGCGGCGTTTATTATTTATTTCGTTCGGCACGACTGGGCATATACTCAGCTGAAGTCGAATTGCATGACCGCACAAGCAAATGGTCGATGCGCAAGAAAACTCTTGTCATAAGTATTGCACTTGGCATCGGCATGGCACTTGCTTTCGGAATTAACAGTGCTGTGCAATATGCGGATGGTGTGGGCCAAAGCATTTATTACTTTTTCATGGTGGCATTTGTATCCCTGATGATTTACTTGCCGTTTTTTATCATTATCTTGGTTGTAACGAATGAGGTGGCCAAACGGAAAAGTGATGAGGTCGTGGATAAAATGCTTGACGACGATGAGTCAGGTGATGACGATGAAAAACATTAAGCTGAAAATGGCGAGGGTGGAACATGACCTGTCACAGGCCGAGCTTGCTGAACGTGTTGGAGTCTCGCGTCAGACAATTGGCCTAATTGAAATGGGGAATTATAATCCGACGCTGAAATTGTGCCTGTCGATCTGCCACACGCTCAATAAAACGCTCGATGATTTGTTTTGGGAAGAACCAGATTCATAAAAGGGGTGGAGCAGTATGCATGTGAAAGATATCAGTAAAATGTACGGTAAACAATTAATTCTTGACGATATTGATCTGGACATTAAAAGGGGTGTTATAACTGGCTTAATAGGCAAAAATGGAGCTGGGAAAACAACCTTGATGAAGGTTCTCTGTCAGATCATACAAAAATTTGACGGTCAGTTGGAAAGCAGAGGTCAGACGCTCGGTTATCTCATTGAACATCCAAAAGCTTATCAGCATCGAAGCGGCGGGTATAATATCGTTTATTTTTCTGAGGTGTACGGCGTCCATGACCTTGATTATGTCAATTATTTATTAGAAACTTTGGGAATGAAGACGTACATTTATAAAAAGGTACGAACCTATTCAATGGGGATGAAGCAAAAATTAGGTATTGTGTTGTCTATGCTGAAAAAACCGCACTATTTGATTTTGGACGAACCAACAAACGGTATGGACCCTGACAGTTCACAGGAGGTTCTGAAAACCATTAAACATCTGGCTGAGGAATTCCAGATGGGTGTTCTGATTTCCAGTCATAAGCTGGAAGATATTGAGCAAGTGAGTGATGAAATCGTCTTTATCGACCAAGGCGTCATCGAGAGTCAAATTGAAGTAACACAGCTGGCTCAATCGGGATCTATTGTAATTAAAGTACACCCTGAAGATAAAGCAGTTGCAATTAGTATCGCGAAGAAGGCGTTCGAAAAAGTTGAAGCAGAGGAAATGACCATTAAAATTCCTTATACAGAAGATATGTCCCCATTACTCAGCCAGTTCGCAGAGGAAAATGTATTTCCTAAATATATTTCAACCGAGAAGCACACATTAAAGGACCATTATTTTAATATGACTAAGCAGCATGGAGGTGTAGCTCAATGAAAGTGTCTAAGCTCGTTGCTTTTGACGTCAAACGAATCATATCCAGTTGGTTGCTATATTTAGCACTTGGTTTATCATTTCTGGCGGCATTCGGAATCGCTTATTCCATTAAACATTTGAGCGGTCCGTTTACAATGAGTCATATCACATCATTTTACGCCATGTTCGGAAGCATATTCAGTGCCGTTATTGGGATGCGTCTATTCTCTGTGGATCTCTCTAGTGAAACCATTAGCTTACTGTTAAACACGAAAACCAACCGTGTGAAATATGGCTTGTCCAAAATGATTGGCTTTGGGATTGTTGGTTTGATATTTGGAATCGCTTGTGCGGTAACGGTTTATATCACCAAGATCTATACTGGGGTTGATGTGGAGCAGATGTTGTATTGGAAATCGATTTTAAATTATGTTTTGTTTACGATGTTTTACGCAGCTTTGTTCTTCACGATCAGTCTCTTCTATAGAAAGGTCACCGTATTGTTTGTTGTGGCAGTTTTGGCTGTGTCCTTCCTGCCAAACCTCTTAGATACGCTGCTTCAGGCTGACTTGCCAGCGTTTTTGGCATCTAGCATTGAGCACCTACCGCTCTATTTCTTTCCGATCTATATCGGGTCCCATAATTTGGAGTTGCTTCAATATGGGGTTGTCTTTGGCTCCATAGCACTTCTGGCGGTCTTGTCTTTTACTTTTATCCAAAAGCAAGATTACTAACCTTCTTAATGAACAATAGACACAAACTCCCTCAGATAGATCCATTTTGCTGCGAACTAGTAAAAATTCAAAAAGCAACCCCCCTGGCCTAAGAAGTTTTAAGTTACTACTCGTATGGTGATTTCACGTGGTTTTCCGATATATGAGTTGTAAACGCCGATATAACTAAGTCAAACACCATATATGTTTGTATGAGAATCGTGATTTGCGCTGCGGGAAGTCGCTTTCCGCGGGCACGGCCTCAGCCTCCTCGCTCGCAAAGACCGCTCACTGCGGGGTCTTCGGACTCGTGCTGTTCCCGCAGGAGTCGACTTCCCTCCGCTCCAATCACTTTATGTTAGTCAGTGCTTGAGCCGTTCTATTCCTAAAAGAAGCGAAGAGGGTAAATCCTTATCACTCAGCTCGGGGAAAACACGGAGACTCCTGGTGCGGCCGAGCATAGGTCGTAATATATAACGGGTGGAATCCCCGTCGAGAAAGAACTAGCCATTCGCTCGTAGCGAGTCTTGGACGGCAAATGGTAACATTTGCCCTTAAGCGTAGACAGCGAGGTGATGGGCCGTAAGCCAAGCGGTTGAAGGGATTGAGCTCCGAAATTCGTGCTTTCAGGAAGGTCGATATGCTCAGGAGCATAGAAGGCAACATTGCTATGATCGACAAGGCAAGATCATAACAGCTTCCTCGGAGTCGGTGACCTCGGCACGTCACACATTGATATATTATGGCAACTCGGGAGGTCCTTTAGATCTCTTCTGACGAAGAGTAATGACGAACAAGCGATAATAAAGTAAGGGCTGTCAGATGTCTAAAGGAAGTCGGATAGCGGCATAGTACCAAAGAAATCGGGTAACTCCGATGGAGGGAAGGCCGCTACCTGTCATCGACCTTGAAAGGGAAACATTATCTACACCCAGAGGTGGAATTAATGATGGAAACGAAACTAACAAGGATAGCAGAATTAGCTAAGAAAGATAAGAATATGGCGTTTACGTCATTGGCACATCTCTTAAACGTGAACAATCTTAAACAATGTCATTATGAATTGCCTAGTGAAAAAGCCAGAGGTACAAAAGGAATTTCTAAGGAAGGCTACGGCGATAACCTCAATGAAAATGTCGATGATCTGGTCAAACGGCTTAAGAACAATGCTTACCGCCCTGTACCAGTCAGACGCACTTACATTGATAAGCCGGGCTCGAGAAAGAAAAGACCTTTAGGTATCCCTGACCATGAGGATAAGATTGTTCAACGGGCTATAGGGAAGATTCTTAATGCCATATATGAGAATGATTTTCTTGAAAGCTCTTTTGGCTTCCGCCCTAACAGAAACTGTCATGATGCGTTGAAAATCCTGAATGTATATATTGAAAAGCGCCCCACCAACTTTGTGGTGGATGCTGATATTAAAGGATTCTTTGACAATGTCGATCATGACTGGATGATGAAGTTTCTGAACCATCGTATCAAAGACCCGAACCTCTTAAGAATCATCCGACGCTTCCTTAAGGGAGGTTACATGGAGGAAGGAAAGTATTTTGATACGGATAAAGGGACTCCGCAAGGAGGGATCATTTCCCCCATTTTAGCGAATGTGTATTTGCACTATGTACTAGACCTATGGTTTGAGAAACGGGTCAAGAAGCAATGCAAAGGACATGCATACATCGTGCGCTATGCCGATGACTTTGTATGTTGTTTTCAGTATGAGGACGAAGCAAAAGCTTTCTACTCAGCATTAATTAAAAGACTAGCCAAATTTGGCTTGGAAATAGCTGAAGACAAAACAAGTATCATTTCATTTGGTCGAAACGCTGGAAATGGAGGATCTGGAAAGCCATCTACATTTGATTTTCTTGGCTTCACGCACTATTGCAGTAAAAGCCGAACCGGTAACTTTCGTGTTAAACGAAAGACCAGTCGCAAGAAAATGAAAGCCAAGCTAGCGAATCAAAAGGAGTGGCTGAAAGCCAATCGAAACAGAGATATTCAAGAGATTATGGCAAGACTCGATCGGTCACTTAAAGGATATTACAACTATTATTGTATTACAGATAATACGTTGGCGGTGGAGGAATTCCTCTACCGGGTCAAGCAATTGTTATTTAAGTGGATGAATCGACGGAGTCAAAGGAAATCTTTTAGTTGGGATAAATTCAACTTATTCTTAAGAAAATACCCCTTGCCCAAGCCGAAAATGAAAGTGAACATTTACGAACTAAGAAACGAGATTAGCTATATTTTGTAAATGATGATAGGAAGAGCCGTGTGCGGTAATACTGCACGCACGGTTCTGTGAGGAGTGAGGAATACTCTCGAAAACTAGAGAGTATTCCCGCTTACTCGACTGGGAGCAAAAAGCCTAGATGAGACCCCGGAGGTCGTCAGACCGAGGAGGCTCATCAGCGCCCACTGGACGCGGAGTGTTTTCCCCGAGCGGTTGCCGGTGGTAGTCATAAAATCTGTCTAGTTAGTTCGCAGTTTACGGATACTATGAATTAAATAGCAACACTCCTGTGCAAAAGTAAGCTACTTTTCATTTTATTTGTTAAACCACTCAACCCGGATTTTAGTCAATATATCCAATGGACATTTACATGTGAGTCTAGGCTGTGCCATAATATGAGTGACTATGTACAAGAAAACAAGTGAGGGGTCGGCCGATGAATAAAGTTTATACTGGAAAAACAAAGGATGTTTATGCACTTGATAGCGGGAACTATTTGTTGCAGTTCAAAGATGACGTGACCGGTGAGGATGGGGTGTTTGACCCTGGCGCCAACACGGTCGGTTTATCCATTGAAGGCGCTGGAAAAGCAGGGCTTAGGCTGACCACGTACTTTTTTAAGAAATGCCTTGAAGCAGGCATTCCAACGCACTTCGTCGAGGCAGATATCGATGCGCAGACGATGACTGTGGTCCCTGCCACTCTGTTTGGTGAAGGGCTTGAAGTGATCTGTCGTTTCAGGGCGACGGGCAGTTTTATGCGGCGTTATGGGAAATACGCTGAAGAGGGACAGGCGCTAGATGCATTTGTTGAAGTCACATTGAAGGATGATGAGCGTCAAGACCCTCCGATTAGTGAAGATGCGCTTGATATGCTCGGTATTTTATCAAAGGCGGAATACAGCATTTTAAAACAGAGGACTCAGGAAATTGCGTGCTTGGTGAAAGACGAGCTTGCCGAGCGGAATATTGATTTGTATGATATTAAGCTCGAGTT
This sequence comes from Lentibacillus sp. JNUCC-1, assembly GCF_009741735.1. Lineage (NCBI taxonomy): Bacteria > Bacillati > Bacillota > Bacilli > Caryophanales > Bacillaceae > Lentibacillus > Lentibacillus sp. JNUCC-1. The sequence continues at coordinate 1,393,066 of NZ_WHOH01000001.1, read as the reverse complement.
TGGCCGGGATCAACATGGCGACATTCTGCTGATTGATGAAATCTCTGGCGGCAATATGCGTGCTTTTAAAGAAGGCGTTTATGTGGAGCCACTTGCACTGACGGAGTTAATAGTTAGTAACTAATATAACGAAAAAACCGCAATTCTATTATAGAACTGCGGTTTTTTGCTTTTCGCTATGACATTAAGTCTCCGATGATCTCATAGGAGCGCAGACGGTCTTCTTGATGATAGGTTTGTTCGGTAATAATGAGTTCGTCGGCACCCGTCTTTTCAATCAGGTCTTCAAGGCCTTTTCTGACAGTGTCTGGTCCGCCCGCAATACTCGGCTCAATGGCGCCAGGCCCTGGGATGGGCATTGGTGCGGTTTGATAATCTTCTACCTCACCGACCGGTGGTTGTAAACGCCCAGGATTGCCACGTCTTAAGCTTTCACGCATTTGTTGCTGAGACGAAGCGATCCACTGTGCTTTCTGATCGGTGTCTGCTGCAATCACACTTGCCCCAAGCATGACATAAGGTTCTTTTAGCGCTTGACTCGGCTGAAAATTATTCCGATAGATTTCAAGTGCTGGCAGGGTGTTTTCGCCGGCAAAGTGGCTGGCGAAGGAAAAAGGTCGCCCGGTTTCCGCTGCCAGTCGTGCGCTGAAACCACTGGAGCCGAGCAACCAGAGTGGAATGTTCTCTCCAATACCCGGGATCGCTTTAACACGCGCATCACCGGTGAAATAAGATTCCAATTCCTCAACCTGTAGTGGAAAATCCTCAACACTCTGATTGAGCGTTCTTCTCAGTGCAAAAGCTGTGATCTGGTCTGTTCCGGGAGCGCGTCCAAGACCGAGATCAATCCGATCTGGGTACATCGCAGCGAGCGTCCCGAATTGTTCAGCTATGACGAGACTGGCGTGATTAGGCAGCATGACCCCGCCCGAGCCCACACGGATATGTTCGGTCTGTTCAGCTAAATGTCCGATCACGACAGAGGTGGCTGAACTCGCGATCCCGGGGTGGTTGTGGTGTTCCGCTACCCAATACCGGTTAAAGCCTAATTGGTCAACGTGTTTTGCAAGTTCGGCACTTGCTGCTAAAGATTCCTGAGCACTGCCGGTATCTTTGACAGGTATGAGATCGAGAACAGATAACGGTATATTGTTAAGCATTTTCTTTCCTGATGGTCTATATAATGATAGTGTGTTCATTTTACATACCTCCTTGTTAAGCAATATACGTTTCATAGCTTTATAAAACCAATAATCCGCTCAAAACCATAGTCGCTAAGTACCGAGTTTCGACTTTTTTCTACAAATATATGGATATTTTTGCTTGATTAGGCTATGATTGTTTATTGAGTTATAGATTAGAATGATTTTCTAATAACAATTCATAATTGGGGGAGAGACAAACATGTATTGCAGAGAATGTGGGAATGAAGTTGGCGAACACACGGATGTTTGCCCGAATTGTGGTGTCAGGCCGCTCAACAGTACCAATTACTGCCAGTCATGTGGCGTTGAGACGAAGGCCGAGCAAGAGTTATGTGTCAATTGTGGCGCCCGCCTGAAAAGTGCTGGAGGAAATGTTGCTGGTACAGCAGGGCCGGATGAGCCAAGTGCCCTCATTAATGTCGCATCGTGCTGTGTTCCAATTCTAGGCTTAATTCTTTATATTGTTTGGAAAGACGAAAAACCATTATCGGCTAAGTCAGCTGGTAAATGGGCAATTGCCGGCACTGCAATTGTTGTAGGTATTTACATTTTATTCTTTGTGTTTACCTTTTTCCTCGCTATGCTTGGCAGTGTCTAAAAATCTGTTTTTCAAAGGTAGATGAAATATGCAAAAAGCACTGAATATATTGTTCGTCTGCCATCGTCTGCCAGAGCGATCCTTTTTTTACAGAGGTCGTCAATTTCCACTTTGTGCCAGGTGCACCGGTATTTTGTTGGGGTATGTGATTGGGATTGTTTACGGGATTCTGTTCGGCGCAATCTCGTTTTGGATTGCTGCCATATTAATGCTTCCATTTGTTATAGATGGAAGCATTCAATATGCAGGTAAGCTCGAAAGCACGAATGCTCGCCGCTTTGTAACAGGTATAACAGGTGGAATTGGTATCGTTTTTGTTCTGTATGGCATTGGTGTGCTGGGAGCGAATCATGGGAAGCAGATGGCAGAATTTATTTTGTCGGTCTTGTAAAAAGGAGGTTGGATCTATATGTATTGTCCAAACTGCGGCGAGCGGATTTCTGATAAGGCTGAGATCTGCCCAAAATGCGGTGTCAGGCCGTTTCGTGTCATCAGACATTGTTATCATTGCGGAGCAGCCGTGAATGAACGACAGGAAATGTGCGTGTCGTGCGGGGCTGCAGTGAAGAAGAACCCTTCAACCTCTGGCGCTGTGCCTCAAGAACCGTGGCTTATGGTATTATTGTCATTTATTCTTCCAGGGTTAGGTCAAATTTTGTTAGGGCAGGTTGCGAAAGGCGTCATTATTATATTTGTAAATCTGTTCTTTTTATTTGTGTTTACGCTTTTTTGGTTTATTACAGTGCCGCTTTCAATTGTTGATGCCTACTTAATTGCTAAAAAGAAGCAAGATGGCAAACAAGTTGGGGAGTGGGAATTCTTCTAAACAGTAAGTTGAGGTGAAGTTAAGAATGTATTGCAGACAATGTGGCAGTCATGTTTCACAAGGAGCCGAATTCTGTACGAACTGTGGGTTTCGTCCGTTGAACGGCGATCAATTTTGTCAGGATTGTGGGACTCCCACAAAGCCCAATCAGGAAATGTGTGTGAACTGCCACAGAGAACTAGTAAGTATTAAAGGGACCAAGTATGCGGGATTTTGGATGCGTTTTGCGGCTTATATGATTGATGGTGTTATTCTCGCTATTCCAATGATGATTATCGGATTTATCGGCTTTTTTATCGGAGCTATATTAATTGAAATGACCAACCCTTACATGACCGCGTATGAGTATGACTCTGCGATGACTGGGATTGTTATAATTATTTATTTGATTGCGGGGATACTTGGTGTGCTTTATTTTGCGGGTATGCATGCATCCAAATGGCAAGGAACGGTCGGCAAGAAGGTTGTAGGCATTAAGGTGATCAATGAAGACGGCGGTCGTATTTCCTTTCTGAAAGGTGTGGGGCGTTACTTCGCATTATTTATATCAGGTATGATCTTCTATATCGGATTTATCATGGCAGGCTTCACATCAAAAAAACAGGCGCTGCATGATATGATGGCTAAAACTTTAGTTGTGAAATCTTAAGTTGTTAAGTTGACATGCTATAGCATGTCAACTTTTTTCATGGAATAAAGTATACTTCCTGCGGCAAACTAATTTGAGATGACGTTCGTGAGGAGGCATATTTTATGGAATGGATTTGGAAGGCGGTTGTGATTGTTATTGCGGGAACCACTTTATTGCGTATAGCCGGGAGGAAGTCCATATCTCAGATGACCCTGCCGCAGACGGTGTTAATGATTGGGATTGGTTCGTTGCTTATTCAGCCTCTTGCGGATAAAAACATTTGGATGACGATAGCAGTGGGGGCCGCTCTTGTTTTAACGCTTGTCATCATTGAGTTTGCTCAAATCAAAGGTAACTGGCTAGAGAAACTGTTGATCGGTAAGTCCAAAGTTGTCATTAAAGATGGAGTCCTTCAGGAAAAGGAATTGAAGAAGGTACGGATGACAGTTGATCAGCTGGAAACCAATCTTAGACAGAACAACATTGCTCGTACGAAGGATGTGGCTTGGGCAACACTGGAACCGAACGGACAGATCGGTTATATGTTGAAACCGGAAGCCCAACCGGTTACAAAGAAAGAATTCCAGGCTTTCGCGAGCTCTATTGAGTCGTCTTTAGCCAGGATTTCTGCCATACCAGATACCTCAGAGCTGCAAAAACAGCTGCAAGAGCTTCAAACACAATTAAACGAGGCAAAAAGCGGCCACCTATTTATAGAAGTAGATCGGAAATCACACATCAACCCACCACCAGAACACCTGCAATAATGAAAAAGCCAAACACCTACCATGAAAAGCGGCGCTGACAATTACCTCAGCGCCGCTTCAATACTTATACTTTTAAAAAATACAGTTAAACTCTAATGCATAGAGACACAAACTACGAACCAGTGAAAACTTGGAATGACTGCTTCTGGCAACCGCTCGGGGAAAACACTCCGCGTCCAGTGGGCGCTGCTGAGCCTCCTCGCGCTACCGCGCTCCGGGGTCTCACCGAGGCTTTTCCTCCCACAGGAGTCTCCGTGTTTTCCCCGAGCTTGGTGAGGTATGTGTTCTATTCCCTTTATTATAGAGCAATTCGCTAATGTTAGCCGCCCACAAACATGCCAAAAATAGGGGGCACCCATATAGCGGAGAAAATACATGAAGACTCCTGCGGGAACAGCACGAGTCCGAAGACCCCACAGCGGTGGTCTTTCCGCGAGGAGGCTGAGGCCGTGCCCGCGGAAAGCGAAATGTATTTTCGGAGCGACGGCTTTCCTCGTACAAGCTTAGTTCGCAGTTTACGGATATTGTGTCTTAATTAAGCTATAGGAAGCAGTGTTTTACAATGCTGAATAGCCGCCGTCGATGGCGAGTTCTGCGCCGGTAATGAAGGATGCTTCGTCACTGGCTAGGAACAGAATGGCGTTGCCGACTTCTTCAGGCTTGCCGAGACGTTGAAGAGGTGTCATGGCATTGATGCGTTGTAACTGTTCAGAACTCGATTCAAGACCTTCTGTCATAGGTGTTTGAATCACACCAGGGAATACGGCGTTGATGCGTACATTGAATTGGCCATATTCGGTTGCTGCTGCTTTTGTGATAGCCCTGACAGAGCCCTTAGCCGCAGTATACGTGTTAAGTCCCATACCAACAAGTGCTGTAACAGATGACAGGTTAACAATCGCACCTTTCCCAGCTTCTTTCATATAAGGCAGCGTATGTTTCATGCCCATCATTGTACCAAAACCATTGATTTTGAGCATGAATTCCCAAACAGCATAGTCTGTTTCATGAAGTTGTTTTTCAGTACTGACGCCGGCATTATTGATTAAAATGTCAATAGCGCCAAATTCCTCTTTAACTTCTTTAAGCATGTTTGCCCAATCATCTTCATTTGTTACATCAAGTTTTTTCCCGTGAATACCTTCAATTTCAGATACCTTTTTCAATGCATCTTCATTAATGTCGGCAGCGATGACAGTTGCACCTTCATCTTTGAAGAGCATTGCCAAACGTTCACCGATTCCTGAGGCACCACCTGTAATAATTGCAATCTTATCTTGAAGTCTTCCCATTATAATACCTCCTAGGCATATTGGATTGAGATGTCCCATAGGTATTATACCATTCATAGTCTCTTGCTAATCATTTTGAGAGAAAGTGTCAAAATATGTTCACCATTACACAAGTTTTTCACCGATTGACTTTTGTTGATATTCTGTATATTGTTTATGTGACGTTATTAATACGGTTTTTATAATAAACGTTATAAAGGTGGTTGGAGATGCCGAGAAAATACTCAGTAAATGATTTGAAAAAAGTTGCTCGTCAGGAAATGGATCCCCCTGCCTGTGATCAAACATTGCAAGTTGTGGTAACTGAAGCTGTTGAAGGAGTGGCACATGGTGTTTGGACAGTTGATGAAGCTTATATGAACGGGCTCGGAGTGGCGATGGGCGGCTTTCTTGCCTCAGCAGCTGACATTATGATGGCATATGCTGTGACCTCCCAACTTTCAAATGAACAAGGGTTTGCTTCTATAGACATACATACCACATTTCACCGACCCGCATTACAGGGGACTGTATACATTACCGCTCGAGTGGAGCGCTTGGGACGTAAACTTGCTTATCTCACAGCAGATCTTGAGCAGAAAGATAAGAAAATCGCCACATGTGTATCATCTATGCTTATCATGACACTTGATTGATTTAATCAAAAGGAGGTATTGATTGATGCTATATCAATATAAGGACCACAAACCGATAGTGGATGAGACGGCATACATTGCAGACGGTGCTCGCGTGATTGGCGAAGTTGAAATTGGAGCACGTTCAAGTATATGGTTCAACGTTGTTATACGTGGTGATGAAGGTCCGATCAGCATAGGTGAGAATTGCAATATCCAGGAAAACACAGTTTGTCATTTATACGAAAAGTTTCCGCTGATTCTGGAAGACAATGTTTCAGTTGGGCACAGCGCGATCATCCACGGATGCACCCTGAGAGAAGGGGTGCTTGTTGGTATGGGTGCAACGGTTCTTGACGGAGCTGAGATCGGAGCCTACTCCATTATTGGTGCCAACACCCTCGTGCCCTCGGGTAAAAAAATACCCCCACGTTCACTCGTGCTTGGTTCTCCTGGAAAAGTCGTTCGGAAACTCACGGATCAGGATATGGCCATGATTCAAAAAACAATCGAGACATACACCCAAAAAGCTCAAGATTATAAACAAGAACAGATTTTTAAGCGAATAGAATGAGTATTAAGGCGCGCACCCATTGTGGGTGTGCGCCTTTTAATCTGAAAACTGTACAGTATTGGGAATCTCAGCCTGGCTGAAAACCGTCTCAAAAAAACGGGTGGCTCGTTCGGCGAGCAGCTGGTAGTAGTCATTGAACAGCGTAGCAGCTGAATCACCAAGCCATTCCTCTGGCAACAATTCATGCGGAAGGCTCGGATCTACAAATAAAAATTTCCGGTATTGATGGACGAGCAGGGCACATTTGACAAAACACTGTTCATCACTCAAGTCATTGCGCTGAACACGGCTTTTATCATGTATGTATTTTTGACTGTATGTTTCAACAAACTGGGCATACCGGTCGTTCACTTCAGTGAGGTCCCAGCATTGGCGAACAAGGTCCTGAGATGATTGCATCCCCTCATGGACAGCCGTGAAAAATGACACATGAGTCGCAATCTCATATTGATCAATCAGTGTATGTACTTGTTTTTCCAGCGGGTTAGGCGTGATCCAACAGCTGTTCGCCAATAATCCGAAACCGCTCCATGTAAGTTCTTTGCGCAACTCATCGCGTACATGTCTTTTTTCTTCAGGAATGGTATATACCAGTATGCGCCATTTTCCGTCCCACTCTTCAGCTTCCGATTTGTAAATACGTCGGGAAGCCTCTTCCATGCGGGCCTTTCCCCGTTCAGTCAAAGCATAATAGCTTTTGTTGCCGATGCGTTCAGCTTGGATCCAACCTTGCCGGCTCATACGGGAGACCGCTGCTCGAACAGACTGCTCGTTATGTCCGAACGCCTCCAAAAGTCGGATGAGACTGCCAATCCAGATCACATTCCCATAATGCCTGATATAGTCCCCATATATGGTGAAAATCATTGCTCGCGTGTTAAACGATTGCTCCATAAAACCATCCTTCCATCTTGAGCCAACCAACGTCCATTGTAGCACAGGTCTCAAAGGGAACAAAGCATGACGAAATTCTTACGTCAAATTTTAAAAACGTATAACGGTGACTTTTGAACATTAATTCATACGATGAGAATTGCTATTAAGGACAGGTCTCGACAATATTTTACAACAATTTAAAACCTTTTTTGTTTTGACAATATAAGCTTGATTAATATGTGACGGTTTGGTATCATAACGTTAAATAAACGTCATGGAGGTGTGGCTGTGTATAATTACGTGGAGGATGGCGATTCACCTGGCCGTGTGTTTGCTGAAGGAGATGAAGCAAAATACGAAGCGTTTATGAACCGGATTGAAGCGGGGGATAAAATCGAAGCGGATGATTGGATGCCCGATGATTACCGCAAGGCATTGATTAAATTAATTTCAATGCATGGCATGAGTGAAATTATGGGTGCCCTTCCTGAGAAAGAATGGGTTCCAAAAGCACCGACACTCAGGCGAAAACTTGGGATTATGGCTAAAGTACAGGACGAAATGGGTCATGGCCAGCTTCTGCTCAGAGTGGCTGAAGATCTTATGGCACCATATGGCAAGACACGCGGTGATCTCATAGAAGATTTGCTTGGCGGCAGACTGAAGTTCCACAATGTGTTTCATATGCCGACGAAAACTTGGGCAGATGCAGGCATGGTGGGCTGGCTGGTTGACGGGGCAGCCATTATTTCCCAGACCAATATGCTTGATGCATCATATGGACCGTATCAGCGGGCCTTGCAGCGCATTTGCCAGGAGGAGGTTTTCCACGCCCAGCACGGTGAATCCATTATCATGGCTCTGGCAGAAGGTACAGATGAACAACGGGCCATTCTTCAAGATTCGCTTAATCGCTGGTGGGAAGCCTTACTCATGTTTTTTGGCCCGGCATCTGCGGAAACGACCGGTTCATCTAAACAGGACATCATGATCAAATACCGCATTCGGAAAAGCTCCAACGAAGAACTGCGGCAAGCTTTTCTTGATAAATATATGCCACGTGTATTCGCCCTCGGTCTGACAGTGCCGGACGACACGATTCATTATGACACTGAAAAAGAAAAGTGGCTTTACAAACAACCCGACTGGACACTTTTCAAACAGATCATCGGCAATAATGGACCACGTTCCAAGGCACGTCTGAAACTCCGAACCATTGCTTATGAAAACAACCGTTGGGTACGTCAGGCTTTGGCTGCGGAGGCTGTGCATTAATTCAGAACTGAAGGGGGGATGGCGTGTGCGTGAAGAAGGGCAGTTTTATAAGGAATATGAAGTGTTCAGCAAGCGTAATCACAAAACACCGCTCCAGCATCAATTTAGCTTGCTCGCGCCGAATGAAGAAATGGCGCTATTAATGGCTCAGGAGAATTTTATGAGACGCCAGGAAGTTGTTGATCTTTGGGTGGTTCCGCGTGAAGCGGTCAGAGCATTGAATGCATCAGAACGTCAACAGCTGACGCAACGGTTGGACAATAAAGACTACCGAACGACAAAAGGGTATGGCTATTTGCGCAAGAAGTGGCGGGAGAAAGAGCAGGGCATGTTGGATGAAAAAGAGATCATGTCCTGGAAAGAGGTGAAAAAATCATGATGCACCTGGTGACAACCGCCCGCGAGGCACAGGCGAATCCTACTTATTCAAAAGCACTCAAAGAATTGCTGTATCAATTGGCAGATGATGACTTTATCATGGCATTTCGAGGTTCGGAATGGCTTGGACTCGCACCGCATATTGAAGAAGATGTTGCGTATTCTTCCATCACTCAAAACACGATGGGTCATGCTGTCATGTATTACACCCTCCTTGAAGGGCTTGGAGAAGGAGATGCTGATGTGATCGCCCATGAACGTTTGCCGGGAGAGCGGCGCAATGCGGTTTACTTTGAGCGGCAAAACGGTGACGGGGCGTACTGGGAAGAACCTTATTATGACTGGGCGCTGGCAGTTGTTCGCAATGTTTTATATGAAACGTTTAAAAAAGCAAAATTGGAAGCGGTTGCACGTTCGACTTATAAACCGCTTGCCCTTGCCGCTGAAAAAGTACTGCTTGAACAAAGCTACCATTTGGCACACTGGTCCTTGTGGCTGCGGCAATTGCAAGGGGCAACAGATGAGGCCAAGCACCGTATTCACGAACGGATGCAAGAGGCATGGAGCTGCATTGGGGATGTGCCGCTCTTGGGCGAAGAAAAACAAGCGATGGAACAGTATGGTCTGATCGGAAGTGAAACAGACTTGGCAAAGACTTGGAAGGCAGCCATTCATTCGATCGTTGCTGACATCCCCGGGCGTGAATGGGGACTTGAAGAAGGCAATGGACGTTTGGGTGAACATACCGGGGACCTTGATCAGGCGCTTGTTACGTTTGCCGAGGTTTACAACAGCGACAGAACAGCCGTCTGGTGACGAAAGGGAAAGGGTGATCAAGTCAGAGATGTTGAGACTTCAGGAAGTGCAGAAGATTGTGCAGACGGTTGATGATCCAGAACTGCCGAATGTAAGTGTATGGGATCTTGGCATGGTTCATGATATTGCGATCAATGATAGCGATGTTCAGGTAACAATGGTGCCGACCTTTGCAGGCTGCCCAGCACTTGAATTTATCGAACGGGATGTCCGGGAGGCGGTACAAACACTAGGGTGGGTGATGTCATGTACAGTAGCCTTCACTTTTGAAGTGCCCTGGACGACAGATGCCATTACAAAAGAAGGCAAACGCCAGCTGAAAAAGCATGGTATATCACCTCCTCCAGAGGATTACCACCCTGGAGAGATGTGGACGGTTGACTGTCCTTATTGCGGCTCAGACTATACATCAATGGAAAACGTCTTCGGACCGACCGCATGCAGAAGCATTCTCTACTGCATGGCATGCCGCAATCCATTCGAAGCGATGAAGCCAGTCATTAAAGATACCCCCTCAACCATATAATGGACAATAAAAGGAGAGATGCAAGTGGTTAAATTGATTGCATTATATAAGCAACCAGAGGACAAAGCAGCCTTTGACGAGCATTATTTCAATGTTCATACCCCGCTCACACAAAAAATTCCGGGTTTGCGTGACATGAAAGTTACGAAAATCGTCGGCTCACCGATGGGAAAAAGTGAGTTCTACTTGCTGTGTGAAATGTTTTACGATGATCATGAGGCTCTTCAGGAAGCAATGAAAACCGATGAGGGCAAAGCTTCCGGAAAAGATGTGATGCAGTTCGCCGGAGACCTGGTCACATTGATGATTGGTGAGGATGTGGATGCCTGAATTCATACAAGTATCTGTGACTGATCACGTCGGAATAGTGACATTGAACCGGCTGGAAGTTTTGAATGCGTTAAACCGGCAGATGATTACAGAAATTGCTGCCCAACTAGAGGCGTTTGATAAAGATCCAGCCATACGCGTCATGGTTATAAATGGAGCAGGCCGAGCTTTTGCTGCTGGAGCAGATATTGATGAAATGATGACGGAAACGCCTTTGTCCATGGAACGCGCTGATCCATTTGCAGACTGGGACAGGTTAAGACGGATCAAAAAGCCTATTATTGCCTCTGTTCATGGCTTTGCGCTTGGCGGCGGGTTTGAGCTGGTGTTGCATTGTGATCTGATCATGGCTGCGGAAACCGCTGAGTTCGGTTTTCCAGAAGTGAAATTGGGTGTCATGCCTGGAGCTGGCGGCACACAGCTTCTCACGCGCGCAATGGGCCGACGCAAGGCACTCGCGTATATTTTGCTGGGAGACACCATGACTGCGCAGGAAGCAGCTCACTTCGGTGTGGTTGATCGGATGGTCGCTGAAGAAATGCTCCACGAAGAAACCATACGTCTTGCCAGACAGCTCACAAAGCAGCCGCCCCTTTCAGTCCGTCTGATCAAAGAGACCGTCCTTCGTGCAGAGGATCTGAATTTAGACGATGGACTACTGTTAGAGCGCAAAAACTTTTATATGCTGTTTGATTCCCATGATCAAAAAGAAGGTATGCAGGCTTTTCAGGAGAAGCGAAAGCCAGAATTTAAAGGGGAGTGACAGATGGCAAACGTGACATCAGATACGATTAAATATGAAGCACGTAATGGTGTGGCAACCCTAACGCTGAATCGTCCGGAGGCGTTTAACGCGTTCACACCAGATATGAATCAGGTGATCATTAAGACACTTAAACAGGCCGGGAAAGATGCGGATGTTCGTGTGATTGTATTGACAGGTGCAGGCCGTGCTTTTTGCGGCGGGGAAGATCTTGGGGGCGTGGATGAGCAGACCAATCATGCCGATGTTTTACGTGAACGTTACCACCCGATGCTTATGGCTATGAAAGAGACGCCTAAGCCGATTATAGCTGCAATTAATGGGACGGCAGCAGGTGCTGGGATGAGCTTGGCCCTGGCAGCAGATTTTCGCCTAATGCGTACAGATGCCAAGTTCGTCAGTGCGTTTATGAACATTGGCTTAATTCCAGACTCGGGCTTTTTGTACATGCTGCCTCGCTTAGTCGGGTATGCCAAAGCGCTTGAAATTGTGACTCTGGGCAACCCGGTGTCGGGACAAGAAGCCTATGAGTTGGGGATTGTCACACAGGCGTTTTCCCCAGATGGATGGGATGAAGGTGTCCAGGCATTTACAGAGCGACTGGCTGCAGCGCCGACTCAAGCATTTTCTCTCGTGAAGCGTTATATGATGGATAGCATGCATGAGACATATGAAACCTTTTTGGAAAAAGAAGCGCAGGCACAGCGCATTGCCGGGAAAACTGCAGATCATGCGGAAGGACTATCAGCTTTCAAGGAAAAGCGCAGGGCCCAATTTACAGGACAATAGGACACATGGATGAATTGGTATTTTAGTAGAGGAGGAGATTTTGAATGTCAGAAACAACCGCAAAAGATATCGTCACAGAAGTCGGTTCCATGAAACGATCTCATTATGGAATGATTATTAACGGAGAACGGATGGAAAGTGCTTCAGGTGAGACCTTCGAGACGTATAATCCAGCTACGGGTGAAGTTCTTGCACGTGTAGCAAAGGCGAATGAAGCCGATGCGGAAAAAGCTGTCCAAGCCGCTCGTCAGGCGTTTGATCATGGTAAATGGCGCAAATATCCTGTTGGCAAACGCTCTCGGGTGATGAATCAAATCGCAGCGCTTATGCGTGAGCGTTTTAAAGATCTTGTTGAGATGGAAGTGCTGAACAGCGGGAAATCAGTTGGGGCCGCCACCGTCCAGATCAATCAGGCAATTGAGGACTTTGAGTTCTATGCTGGTGCGATTGTGGGACACCGCGGAACAGTCAATAACATGCCGTATGGCTTTTTCAACTATACCCATAAAGAGCCAGTTGGAGTGTGTGCCCAAATCATCCCGTGGAACTATCCGGTCATGATGGCAGCATGGAAAATAGCCCCCGCGATTGCGGCCGGTTGCTCGGTTGTTGTGAAGCCTGCAAGCCTAACCCCCGTGACGGCACTACTAATCAATGAAATCTGTCATGAGGCTGGGGTGCCGGAAGGGGTTGTCAATACCGTCCCAGGTTCTGGAGCGGTTGTCGGTGATTATCTTGTTCAGCATGAGGCCGTGGATAAAGTGGCATTCACGGGTTCCACGCCAACAGGAAAAGACATTATGGCGAAAGCATCCGGGACGTTGAAGCGGATTACCCTTGAGCTTGGCGGGAAGTCGCCAAACATTGTATTTGACGATGCAGACATGGAAGCGGCAGTCGCGGGTTCACTTTTCGGTATTTATTTCAACACCGGTCAGTCCTGTGAAGCACGGTCACGGATGTTTGTTCATGATGATATTTATGATGAATTCATTGAGCAGTTTGTCGCGAAATCTAAGAAGCTTGTTCTCGGTGATCCGTTTGACAAAGGCACACACATCGGCTCAATCATCAGCAGGGAACAACTTGAAGTCATTGATGGGTATGTCCAGTCGGCCGTGCGTGACGGGGCGACCATTTTAACAGGAGGTAAGGAAGCTGAAGTGCCCGGATTTGAAGGCGGACATTGGTATGAACCGACAGTTATTGCTGATGTGACGCCAGATATGAAAGCCGTAAAAGAGGAGATTTTTGGACCGGTCGTCGTTGTAGAGCGTTTTTCTGATGAGAAAGACGTGATTAAACGTGCCAATGATACGAAATACGGACTTGGCTCTTCTATCTGGACGACGAATCAGGGGAGAGCGACACGGGTAGCCCACCAGATTCAGGCCGGTATCGTTATGGTAAACAGTCCATTTTCCGCATTCCCCGGAACCCCATTCGGCGGCTATAAAGAATCAGGGTTTGGCCGGGAACTTGCCGTAGAATCGCTTGATTTATATATGGAAGATAAGAGTGTTCTATCATACTACGGATCAAAGCCGCTCAACCCGTTTGGAGTTTAAAAATGACAATCAACGATATAACGGTTGTCGGGGCGGGTGTGATGGGACGAGGAATTGCTTATGTCTCATCCCTTGGCGGTTTTAGAGTGACCCTCGTTGACGTCAGCACTGCTCAATTAAGTGCAGCCTGTGACCATATTGAAAGATTAACAGAGCAAGCGGTGGACCGGGGGAAGTTGACGGAAGCATCCGCCGCCAATCTACTGGACCGGTTAAACACTTCAACCGATCTACAAAGTGCCGTAGCTGAGACAGATTGTGTCATCGAAGCAGTTCCGGAAAAACACGACCTGAAGCAAGACGTTCTTGAAACAGCAGGACGTTATGCGCCAAGTAAGGCCATTTTTGCTTCCAATACTTCCACGATCAGTCCGACCGAGCTAGCGTCCTATACAGGAAGACCAGCGCAATTTGCGGTGATGCATTTTTTCAATCCGGTGCATAAAATGCGGCTTGTCGAGATCGTAAAAGGGCTCGAAACAGCTGAAGACACCGTTCAATTGATCAAACAGGCAGCTGAAAAGATGGGGAAAGAAACGGTAGAAGTCAATGAATTTCCAGGCTTTGTGACAAGCCGGATCAGTGCGCTTGTCGGTAACGAGGCTTTCCATATGCTGCAGGAAGGGGTCGCAAGCGCTGAGGATATCGATAAGGCCATTAAGCTGGGCCTTAATTACCCGATGGGACCGTTGGAGCTTGGGGATCTTGTGGGGCTTGATACCAGACTCAACAATTTACGGTATTTGCATAAAACCCTTGGAGATAAATTTCGGCCTGCTCCGTTACTGGAAGCGTATGTGAAAGCAGGACGGCTGGGACGGAAGTCCGGGCGTGGCGTGTATGATTATACGGATCAGGGCAGGGGGTGGCGCACGTGAGGGAAGTGGTGATTGTAGATGCAGTCCGGACGCCTGTCGGGAGGTATAGAGGTGCCCTTGCCGGCGTGCGGCCTGATGACTTGGGTGCGTTGGTAATTAAAGCGCTGCTCGAGAGAAATCCCGATGTACCGAGCAGGGCTATTGAGGATGTCGTGCTCGGAAACGCTAACCAGGCGGGCGAGGATAATCGGAACGTCGCGCGGATGTCTGCTCTTCTCGCTGGCTTGCCTGTGGAAACCGGCGGGACAACAATAAATCGGCTTTGTGGTTCGGGACTTGATGCCGTTATTTATGCGGCACGGGCCATTGCACTTGGTGAAGGAGAGGTTTTTATCGCTGGCGGTATGGAAAGCATGACCCGGGCCCCGCTGGTTACATCGAAACCAGAACAGCCTTATCCGCGTGGGAATATGGAACTTTTTGATACGACGATTGGCTGGCGTTTTACCAATGAACGATTGAAAGCAATGTATGGCGCGGAATCCATGCCTGAAACCGCTGAAAATGTAGCCCGTGCGTTTCAGATATCACGAACGTCACAGGATGCTTTTGCCTTGGAAAGTCAAACGCGGGCGAAGCGGGCCATGGAGAGTGGACGGTTTGAGGAAGAAATCGTTCCAGTAAAATATGAGAATCACCGTGGCGAAACCATTCGTGTGGAGAAAGATGAGCATCCGCGCCCAGACACAACCGTTGAAAAATTGGGTAAGCTGAGGCCGTTATTTCCAGAAGGCACCATCACTGCTGGTAATGCATCAGGCGTCAACGACGGGGCCAGCGCCTTACTGATCATGTCAGCTGAGAAAGCACGGGAATACGATTTAACCCCTCTCGCTACGTATAGGACCAGTGCTGTATACGGTGTTGAGCCATCAACCATGGGACTTGGTCCGATTGGTGCGACGAAAAAAGCACTGGCGCGTGCGGGGATGAGTGTCGACGATTTGGATCTGATTGAACTCAACGAAGCATTCGCCTCTCAATCTCTTGCTTGCATCAGCGAGCTCGGGCTTAGCCAGGATAAAGTGAATGTTAATGGAGGCGCGATTGCACTTGGCCATCCGCTGGGGGCAAGCGGCGCACGGATCCTGACCACGCTTTTGCATGAAATGAAGCGGCGGGAAAGTAAACGGGGTCTTGCCACCATGTGCGTCGGTGTCGGGCAGGGCATTTCAATGATTGTGGAGAGGGGCAGGCGGTGAGAGTGCTGGTGTAGAGGTTGAGCGGCGGTATTTACGGCTGAGTGGTGATAATTCGCCCTGAGCGGCGGTAATTCCGGTTGAACGGCGATAATTCGCCCTGAGCGGCGGTAATTCCGGTTGAACGGCGATAATTCGCCCTGAGCGGCGGTAATTCCGATTGAACGGCGATAATGCGCCTTGAGCGGCGGTATTTCCAGTTGAACGGCGGTCTTTTCTCCCGAACAACGACCAATCAGTCCCGCTCACATCACACAACTTTTCCAAAACACAAGGAGGGATGACATGGCACTTGTTAACCAGGTTCTCAACATCCAATACCCCATTATTCAAGGCGGGATGGGCAACATCAGCAGTGCTGAGCTGGCCGCTGCTGTATCAGAGGCAGGTGGTCTTGGCACAATCGGGTGCGGCACAATGGATCCTGAAACCGTTGAGAACTTGATTGTGCAAACAAAAGAACTGACCAGTAAACCGTTCGCAGTCAATATCCCGATCAATGTCACCCCGTACACTGAAAAACTCGTTCAGCTCGTTATTGATCATGGTGTCCCGGTCGTATCCCTTTCGGCTGGTAACCCACAGTCAATTCTCCCGCACCTTTCTGCGGCTGGAATCACAGTCATAGCCATCGTTTCTTCTGTCAAACATGCCAAAAAAGCAGAAGCAGCTGGAGCGGATATCTTGGTAGCAGAAGGATTTGAAGCAGCCGGAATCAATTCGCCGCTGGAGTTGACCACGTTCACGTTAATTCCTCAAGTGGTGCGGCAGGTTCAGGCGCCGGTGGTTGCTGCAGGTGGGATCGGTGATGGAAAAGGTCTGGCCGCAGCTCTGGCGCTGGGTGCACAAGGGGTTCAAATTGGAACACGGTTGATAGCCACCCAAGAAGCGCCCTTTCATGATGAATACAAACAGACTCTTCTTAATGCAGACGGGACCGATACGTTGGTCATTGGGCGCACGTTCAACCGACCGAGACGTGTGCTTGCAACACCATATGCACATCACTTAGACGCACACGAACATAGGGGTATGACGGCAGAAGCATACAGTGAAAAAACTTCTGAAGCGTTTCACATCAAAGGGGCACTGGAAGGTGACGGAGAAAATGGTTTTATGAACGGCGGCCAGATTGCAGGGCTAATCGATTCGCTGCCAACAGTTCAATCCCTTTTAAAAGAAATGGTGGAAGAAGCAGAGACACAGTTCCGCACGCTATCTGTTAATTTTTCTAAAAGTATCACCCCAGCTCCAGGGAAAACATTCTAACCAAAACAGATTTAATATCAAGTCGCTTAACCTAAACGGTGAAGGAGGCAAAATATGAGTGTAATCAATAACCCGGCGCGCCTTCAGGACAGCACATTGTTGAATCAGCTCTCAGACCATGAGCAAGTTGTTTTCTGCAATGATAAGCACACGGGACTGCAAGCGATTATCGCGATCCATGACACGACGCTCGGTCCGGCCCTTGGCGGCTGCCGTATGCACCCCTATGAAACGGTCGATGCGGCGTTAACTGATGCCTTGCGTCTCTCAAAAGGGATGACCTATAAATGTGCTGCTGCCGATGTGGATTTTGGCGGCGGAAAGGCTGTCATCATCGGCGACCCGAAAACCGATAAATCACCTGCACTGTTCCGGGCGTTCGGCCAATTTGTGGAGACTCTGGGAGGCCGTTTCATCACAGGGACAGACATGGGGACGACAATGGACGATTTTGTTCATGCGCTGAAAGAAACGAACCATATCGTTGGCGTGCCTGAAGCATACGGAGGCGGGGGCGATTCATCCATACCGACCGCAAAAGGGGTCCTATACGGCTTGATGGCCACGAATCAAATGCTGTTCGGACGTGACGACCTTCAGCAATCAACATACGCAGTACAAGGGCTTGGAAAAGTTGGATTCAAAGTGGCAAAAGGATTACTCGAAGCAGGCGCAAAGCTTTATGTTTCGGATATTGCTGATGAAAAAGTCGGCCAGCTGGAGGCTGAAGCAGCTGGTCTTCCCGGCAGTCTGGAAAAAGTACCGGACAGTGCGATCTGCAGTCAGTCCGCAGATATCTTTGTACCGTGCGCGCTTGGCGGCGTTCTCAATGATCACACTATCCGTGAGCTGCGTGTCAAAGCCGTTGCAGGGTCTGCCAACAATCAACTTGCTTCAGATCAGCATGGGAGCAAGCTTGCTGAACGCGGGATTTTATATGCGCCGGATTATATCATTAATTCTGGCGGTCTGATTCAAGTGGCAGACGAGTTATATGGCGCAAACGAACAACGTGTCCTGCTAAAAACCAAAGATATCTATCATATAATGCTTGATGTCTACCGTCAGGCAGAGAGTGATCAGATCCCGACTGCAGAGGCAGCTGATCGAATCTGCAGACAGGTGCTGATCGATCGAAAACGCCTAAACAGCTTTTATACCCGGTCTGTCCGGCCGAAGTGGAATCTTGCACGACGCACACAATGAATGGAGGGAGAGGGGCCAGTGAAGAATGAATTTCCAATATCGAAGATCATAAATGATGATGGGACATTGCTCGATGAATCTTATGAGACCTTGATCGACGTTGATTTGGCATATCGTTTATATGATCATATGTACCGAATCCGCACCTTCGACCGTAAAGCGATCAGTCTGCAGCGGCAGGGTCGGATTGGTACATATCCGCCATTTGAAGGGCAGGAAGCTGCACAGGTTGGGAGCGCACTTGCACTTGGTGAAGATGATTGGGTGTTTCCGACCTATCGCGATCACGGTGCAACCTTAACGTTTGGAGCGGATATGACCCGGATGTTTTTATATTGGAATGGTCGGGTGGAGGGATGTGTACCGCCGGAGGGCAAACGTATTTTCCCAGCGGCTGTCCCAATTGCTACGCAAATCCCCCATGCTGTGGGAGCTGCCTAGGCAGAAAAAATGAAAGGAACGGACAATGTGGCCATAGCTTACTTCGGCGATGGTGCGACCTCGGAAGGCGATTTTCATGAAGGGCTCAATTTTGCTGGTGTCTTCCAAACGCCAGTCGTCTTGTTCAACCAAAACAACGGGTACGCCATTTCTGTGCCTTTTGAAAAACAGACCAACAGTAAGACAATTGCCCAAAAGGCGATCGCATATGACATTCCAAGTGTGCGGATCGATGGCAACGATTGTTTTGCCGTTTATTTTGCCACAAAACAGGCTGTGGAAACTGCCCGAAAAGGTGAGGGGCCCACTTTGATTGAAGCCGTCACATGGCGAACAGGCGCCCATACAACAGCGGATGACCCAACAAAGTACCGGCCAGATCATCTCGGGGCCGACAAGATCGATCCTCTCGACAGACTGGAACGCTTTATGAAGAAACACGACTACTGGGATGCGGAAAAAATAGCCGATATGGAAGAGCAGCGGGAGACGGAAGTTGAACAGGCTGTGAAAGAGATGGAAAGTTATACAGAAGCCAATGTTGCTGATATGTTTGACCATGTTTTTAACGCAGTGCCCTCACATCTTGCTCAGCAGAAGTCTGCTTATATGGAAGATTTAAAGGAGGAATCCTAAATGGTTCACACGCAAACTCAAACGGCGCCGGCCACTCGCCAAATGACGATGGTTCAGGCAATTAATGACGCTCTGAAAAGCAAACTTGATCAAGATGAAGCAGTGATCCTTTTAGGAGAAGACATTGGCAAAAATGGGGGTGTTTTTCGGGCGACTGAAGGGTTGTATGATGCTTATGGGTCGACGCGTGTAGTGGATACACCACTTTCGGAATCAGGGATTGTCGGAACTTCTGTTGGCCTTGCTGTCAATGGATTTAAACCTGTCGTTGAGATGCAGTTTATGGGCTTTATTTACCCGGCCTATGACCAGATCATGACCCATGTTTCCCGGATGCGGATGAAATCGATGGGACGGTTTACTGTGCCTATGGTAATCAGAGCGCCATATGGTGCAGGCATCAGAGCACCTGAAGTGCATTCTGACAGTGCAGAAGCGCTGTTCACCCATATGCCCGGCATAAAAGTGGTGTGCCCAGCGACGCCCCACCAAGCGAAAGGGCTTCTTATGGCTGCGATTGATGATCCGGATCCGGTCTTGTTCATGGAGCCGATGCGCAGCTACCGCTCAGAGCGAGAAGCCGTGCCGACAACACCTTATACATGCGAGATTGGCAAAGGGCGGCAGGTGGCAGAAGGGGATGATATTTCCCTGATTGCCTGGGGAGCCATGGTCCCAGTTGCAAAACAAGCGGCAGACGCAGCCGCGGAAAAGGGTATCAGTTGTGATGTGATCGATGTTCAAACGCTTTATCCGCTTGACCGTGATCTGATCCGTGACTCCGTACAGAAAACGGGTCGCGCTGTGATCGTGCACGAAGCTCAAGGAACAGGCGGACTGGGCAATGACATCCTATCTATTATTAATGACGAAGCATTTCTTTATTTGCGGGCACCTGTTCAACGGGTCACTGGTTTTGACGTGCCGGTGCCGTTTTTTGCGCTGGAAGAACATTACTTGCCGAATGTGCCTCGTGTTTTGAAACAGATTGAACAGACTGTTAACTTTTAGGAGGTGACAACAATGCTGGAAGTAAAGCTGCACGACATCGGGGAAGGTATGACAGAAGGAGAAATTGTTCACTATCTCGTGAAAAAGGGTGACATGGTTAAGGCGGATCAGCCTCTTGTGGAGGTGCAAACAGATAAGATGGTCGCCGAACTCCCTTCGCCTGCAGAAGGTATCGTGACGGATATTGTCGTCACACCGGGTGAAACCGTTAAAGTAGGCACAACTCTGATGTACATTGACAGTGCCGGTGATGCCGCTGTTAAACCCTCACAAATGGAAAAAGAACCGCAAATAGACCATAAGCCCATGCGTCAAACACCTCAGCCAACACAAGCCGGCCGTGTATTTAAGCGCGTGCTCGCCACGCCTCATACAAGACGCATTGCCAGGGAGCGGGGCATTGATATCGAACAGGTTCCCTCGTCTGACGCTTCCGGGCGGGTGAGTGAAGCAGATGTAATCGCCTATGCGTCGGGGGAACAGGCGTCTCAGACACATAAAACTGAAACAGCAGTAACGGTGGAGACGCTTCGTGCACCAGAAACGCCAGAGATTGAGAAAAAGCAAGAGACGATACCTTTTCGGGGCATGCGCAGGCAAATCGCCCGTAACATGACAAAATCGCTTTATACGATTCCCCATGTGACACACTTTGACGACATTGACATGACCAGGCTGTCAGATCTGCGTACGAGCCTTAAGACAGATGGGATCCACATTTCTGTTCCGGCTTTTCTAGCTAAAGCGCTGGTGTATGCTTTGAAAGAATTCCCGATCTTCAATGCTGAACTTGACGAGAAAAATGAACAAATTGTTTTGTATCACCACTATAATATCGGTGTTGCGACTGATACTGAGCATGGCCTTGTTGTACCGGTCGTAAAAGATGCCCACCTCAAATCCTTAACACAACTCCACGCAGAAATCAGGCGTCTTACCGATCAAGCCACAACCAATCAACTTTCCCGGGAAGATATGCAGGACAGCACTTTTACCATGAGTAATGTCGGTCCTCTCGGCAGCACTGGTGCAACACCAATCATCAACTATCCGGAAACCGCCCTGATTGCCTTTCATAAAACAAAGAAAACCCCTGTCGTTGACGAGAATGATGAAATTGTTATCCGCCAGATCATGACGTTATCCCTATCATTTGATCACCGTGTGGCGGACGGGGCGACAGCTGTACGTTTCACCAATTACTTCGCCACCCTCCTGGAAAATCCGTATAAATTGATGCTGGAGATGATATAAATGGTCGTTGGAGAATTAAGCGAGACACGTGATCTTATCATTATTGGCGGCGGTCCGGGTGGCTATAACGCAGCGATCAGAGCCGCCCAGC
This sequence comes from Lentibacillus sp. JNUCC-1, assembly GCF_009741735.1. Classification (NCBI taxonomy): domain Bacteria; kingdom Bacillati; phylum Bacillota; class Bacilli; order Caryophanales; family Bacillaceae; genus Lentibacillus; species Lentibacillus sp. JNUCC-1. Next base: position 1,371,253 of record NZ_WHOH01000001.1, on the reverse strand, counting down.
TCGGTATGACAGTGACGCTGATTGAAGCCGAGGAGCTTGGTGGTGCTTGCCTGAATAGAGGGTGTATCCCTTCAAAAATATGGACCCATGCTGCTTCCGTGCATGCTCAGATTCAGAAGGCAGGCATTCTCGGACTTGATGTGGAAACCTCTGCGGTTAATCCTAAGAAATTGCTCAAACGCAAGGATGCTGTCATCAAGCAATTGAAGCAAGGCATAGAAACACTGCTTAACAGGAATCAGATTGAAGTGATTCAAGGAAAGGCTATTTTCACAGGTGTGAATAAGGTTGGCGTCGAGCATGGACACCAATACCAAACATATACATTTAACAAGGCGATTATTGCAACAGGAAGCACCCGGCGATTGCCCGCAGGTATCACACCGAATATACCCCGCGTTTTACTTGCGGATGATCTGTATCGTTTGGATGAATTGCCTGAACATCTCGTCGTTTATGGAGATGACTACCTGGCCCTTGAAATGGCATCCGCTTATGCTGCTTATGGCTCGAGAGTGACATTGCTGCTGGGAAACAAGGGCGAGCTCCTTTTTGACGAATCGCTTCACAGGGAACTGACCCGTCAATTTAAAAAACAAAAAATTAAAATGCATAAACAGGCAATGATCACTGAGGTAGCAGAACATGATCAGGGTCTGAACATTACCTGGAATCAAGCGAATGAGAGGGAACAGGTAATTGAAGCCACTCACCTTTTTGTAAGCGGAGAGGTGTGTCCGAATACGTCTGAACTTGGTTTGGAAAGAATTGGCGTAGAATTGACGCAAGAAGGCTTTGTTAAAGTGAATCCAATGCAGCAAACATCGATGGACGCAATTTATGCTATTGGAGATATTACTGAAGGGCCGCCACTTGCAGTAAAGGCCATCAAAGAAGGGAAATCAGCAGCTGAAGCCGCGGCAGGAGGACATCCAGACGTCAATTTAACTTTTGTTCCTACCATCGCCCGAACCATTCCGTCTGTCGTCTCAGTCGGAACGTCCGAACGAGAAGCCATTGCACAACACTTGGAGGTCCGAACAGGTCGGTTCAATCTCAGCGGGAATGGCTACAGTGTTCTAACAGACAAATCTGATGGCTTTATTAAGATCATTACCGATTCACAATCCGGGATCATTCTCGGGGTCCACATGATCGGGGACGGAGCTGCGGAACTATCTGCTGTATTCGTACAACTGCTTGAAATGGCAGCTAAAGAAGAGGATATGATCTATCCGATGATGATTCATCCAGGCGTCGGCGAAAGTTTGCAAGAAGCAGCTGAGGATCTGATAGGCCATGCCATTCACAACATGCCTGCACTGCGTATGGAAGTGTCAAGTAGACAAGATTAATAAGTGTTTTTATACTGAAAGTTTCTAAAACACCTTGACTAAACATATATGTGTGATATACTCTTTAAAATTTTATAAAAAAGTGGGGGATGGGCAATGAAAAAATGGTTGGTGACGGGAATGGCAATTTTAGCGTTGTTGGTAACAGCTGCATGTGGGTCTGATGCTTCTACTGATGGGTCTTCAAATGATTCTTACACGGTTGGTGCCACACAGATCTTGGAACATCCGTCTTTGGATGCGGCGTATGATGGTTTCAAGGCAGCGCTTGAAGATGCTGAACTTAATGTGGAATACGATTACCAGAGTGCCCAGAATGATCAAAACAACGTCGCTACGATCAGTTCAAATTTTGTCAATGATGGCGTTGATTTGATTTTTGCCAATTCAACTCCGAGTGCGCTTGGTGCGCTGTCGGCAACTGCAAAAGCAGGCGGGGATATCCCAATCATTTTCACATCGGTAACAGATGCGGTTGAAAGTGATCTCGTCACGGCTATGGATGAGCCAGGTGAGAACATTACGGGTGTCGTTGACCAGCATCCGGAAGCGATCCAGAAAACAGTTGGTTTTATCGATCAATATTTTTCAGGTGCCAAAGTCGGTTTAGTGTATAACGCTGGCGAGCAAAATTCCGTGTCTCAGATTAACGCAATCAAAGAAGCAGCCGATGGCAACTCCCTCAGCTTTGAAGAGCGAACAGTAGGCAACTCAAGTGAAGTGCAGCAAGCTGCCACATCTCTTGCGGGTGAGGTTGATGTGTTTTACATTATTACCGACAATACGGTTGTGTCAGCTCTGGACAGTGTAGTTGGTGTGGCCAATGAGCAAAAGATACCGCTGATTGTGGCTGAGCCGGATTCACTCGCCAAGGGTGGCTTTGCAACGTTTGGAATTGATTACTATACAATTGGTTACCGCTCAGGTGAAATGGCGGCAGAGATCTTAAAAGGCGATAAAACGACAAAAGACATTCCTGTGGAGTATCCATCCGGAATGGAGTTGTTCATTAATAAAGAAGCGGCAGAAGCCCAGGGTATCGAGTGGAACGATGACTGGGATGACGCAGAAATGGTGGAAACCGAAGAATAAAAGGTAGCCAGAAGTGAGGAAGGCGGGAAAGAAGCCCTTTTTCCCTTCAACCAAATGTATTGCCATTTCATAGCCAATCGGGGGGGACACGATGCTCTTATCATTATTTAATGCAATCGAACTGGGAATCATCTATGCGATCATGGCACTTGGGGTATATTTATCCTTCCGTGTTCTTGATTTTCCGGATCTAACAGTAGATGGGAGCTTTGTAACCGGTGCAGGTGTAGCCGCCATCTCAGTCATGGCCGGAGTTTCGCCAATCCTGGCAAGCATATTCGCAGCATTTGCTGGATTTCTAGCCGGTTGTTTGACAGGTATTTTGCACACCAAGGGCCGGATCAATGCACTGCTGTCCGGGATCCTTATGATGATCGCCCTGTATTCGATCAACTTACGTATCATGGGAAAACCGACATTATCACTCTTAAATGAATCCACGATTTTTAAACAATTGCGGTCTGTATGGGAAAAGACTGGAATCGATAATGTCTTATACAGCTTTTTGACAACCATTGGCGTTGATCGCTTGCCGTCCACTTGGGGCATTATTTGTGTCATGATGGTTGTAACACTGGGTATTAAGCTGCTGACAGACTATTACCTGAAAACCGAAGTGGGGCTGGCGCTTAGGGCAACAGGAGATAACCAAAAGATGATCCGCAGTCTCTCTGCCAATACGGATCGTCTGATTATCGCAGGAATTGGAGTGTCCAACGCCCTCGTTGCTTTGTCAGGCGGACTGATTGCCCAGCATGGTGATTTTGCCGACGTGAATATGGGGATTGGCATGATCATTATTGGGTTGGCGTCGGTTATTATCGGGGAGGCGCTGTTTGGCATTAAGACGATAGCTCGGGCGACATTAGCCGTTGTCGGCGGGGCAATTATTTACCGGATCGTTGTCACATTTGCTCTGCGTGTAGATTTCCTAGACACAGGGGACATGAAACTCATCACGGCTATTCTGGTCATTGCTGCACTTGTTACACCAAAGATCATGAAAGCAAGACAAGAGAAAAAGCGCCGTTTGCAAAAACGTGCAGAACTCGAAGCCATTAAAACGGAGGGAGCTTGACATGCTGAAACTGGAAAACATCTCAATGACCTTCAACGAATCCACTCCTGACGAAAAGAAAGCATTGAATGATGTAAGTCTTGAGTTGAACAAAGGTGACTTCGTTACAGTAATCGGCAGTAATGGTGCTGGGAAGTCGACTTTAATGAACGTCATCTCAGGGACTCTGATTCCGGATGTAGGGGACGTGGTCGTTGATGGAAAACATGTAGCGCACTTACCTGAATACAAGCGGTCACGCCTCATTGGCCGGGTATTTCAGGACCCAATGGCAGGCACTGCTCCGTCCATGACAATAGAAGAGAACCTGGCCATGGCTTATGCCCGCAATAAAAAACGCCGGTTTAAACTTGGCGTTACAAAAAAGCGTAAAGATATGTTTCGTGAATACCTCGAATCTATTAATCTCGGCCTTGAAGACAGGCTAAATGCTAAAGTTGGTCTGCTGTCAGGTGGTGAGCGCCAGGCCTTGTCCTTGTTAATGGTGACGTTCACCGAGCCCAACATTCTTCTGCTTGACGAACATACAGCAGCCCTTGATCCATCCAGGGCTGAACTGATCACGAATTTGACTGAAGAGGTCGTGGGAAAATTTGGCCTGACGACTCTGATGGTCACCCACAATATGCAACAGGCGCTTGACCTCGGCAACCGTCTGATCATGATGGACAAGGGGAAGATTATATTCGAAGTGGAAGGCGCAGAGAAACAAGCATTGACGATAGAAGCCCTTCTGCATAAAATTAAGGAAAAACAAGGTGCGGCGTTCGGCAACGATCGCGCTGTGCTTGGGTAAGTGAACTATTTTTGTGCGCCCTATTTGCTATTTTCCAGTAATGCATCAATTTCGTTCAGCACGTGTTTAATGTTTTGACCATGGATACATCTGTCTGCCATATAATCCATGACAGTCGGTTCGCGATTGATAATCACAAGCTTTGCACCATTTTGTTTCGCCACGGCCGGGAACATGTTGGCCGGCGTGACGCTTAATGATGAGCCGAGAACAATGAACAAATCCGCTTTCATCGTAAGCTGTTCAGCCGCGGAAAAAGTTGTTTGCGGCAGTGTTTCACCGAATAACACAATGCCGGGTCGGATGGTCCCCCCGCATGTACAGGTAACATGACCATCAAGATAGGCATCACGCTCATATGTTTTGCCACATTCATGACAGTGGAACCTGCGAAAAGTGCCGTGCAGTTCATGCACTGTTTCATTGCCGGCATCCGTATGAAATCCATCCACGTTTTGTGTGATAATCCCGTCAATCAGCCCTTGCCGCTCCCACTTTGCCAAGGTATGATGACCGGCATGGGGCGTATACTTGTTAACCTCCCTAAGACGAAATCGGTAAAAGTCGACGAACTCCTCAGTGTTATTGAGGAGCGCATCGACATTTGCCAGTTCATCGGGATTGAACTTTTCCCAAAGTCCACGATCTTTTGATCTGAAATCAGGAAGGCCGCTCTCGGTTGACATGCCCGCACCTGTGAAAATAACGGTATGCTCCGCTGCACGCAGCCACTCTGCCACCTGCTGCATAACATCACTCCCAATCCTCTATACTGCCCCTATTCTCTCACGACAGCACCAGATTGTCATTGATTCAAGTGCCGCGCCTATGCAACGCACTAGATGTATCTCCTAAACCCTCAAATCTATTAAACCATTCACCTGCCAGCCCGTAGCCTCTTGAACTATTACTTAACAGTGGACTCAAATAGCGAACTAGTGAAAGTCTGGGATGACTGCTTCTGGCAACCGCTCGGGATAACACTGCCTTTTTCGCGGGCGCTGCTGAGCGTCGGACCCACAGGAATCTCCGTATTTACCTCGAGCTTGAAGAGGGGTTCCCTCAGCGCAAATCACGGTGCTCATTTAAACGAAAATGCACATTCGATCCCGGATATGCACAATCAAACGCTTATATGCACATTCATCCCTTGATATGCACATTCAAGCGCTTATATGCACATTCGATCCTGAATATGCACCTTCAAGCGTTTATATGCACATTCGATCCTGGATATGCACCTTCAAGCGCTTATATGCACATTCGATTCCGGATATGCACCTTCAAACGCTTATATACACATTCATTCCCAGATATGCACATTCAAACGAATACGAAAATCAGCCCCTATGAACAGTCGTCGACTAGACCACTAATGGTTTTTACTTTTTCTCTCCAGCTACGGTTTTGTCTTTGGTTTCTGTTTCTTCAGGGTCATCCCCGCTTCGGTAGCGGCGGTATGGCATTGGGTTCCATGTGCGGTAGGCAACATCTTCTGCTCTGATAGCGGGTGGAATATCGGCAAGTATCTTCTGGGCGACATCCCGTTCTTTTTCAGCTTCGGCTTTGTCCTGATACATATATTCATCAGAAGCCGAGGCTGGTGCTTGCTGAACCTTTTCCTCAAGATCACTAATCACCATTTCCTGCTGGTGCTGCATAGCAGCGCGAGCGTCAGCAACCCACTCCGGTTGCAGGTTACGATTCGTATCACCCGCATAGGTATACGCATCATACACCTCTTTATAAATACGATCGGCATTTGAGCGTGCATCGAGCACGGCTGACTCCAGATCGCGATTTGTCAGTTCTTCTATCGTCAGTTGCTTCTGGCGTGTGCTTCCCCTAATCCAGTCTTATCCAGATAATACGGGAAAATGCTTTTGATCGTTTTTCCAGCTGGGGTAATGGACTGATTGTTGTCGTCGAGTCCCTTTGGCTGCACACCTTGAATGGCTATCCGTGCAGACTCTGGTCGTACGATTTCCTTCGGTGGCAAGACGCCATGACGCAATAGCTCCCTTATGCCTGTCCCGGAAATGTTAATGCGAAAACGTTCGTCATGTGGACACGTTTGCTGGGTGGCGGGATTATCACATCTGGTGCAATAAAATACTTCAAAATAAAGTCTGACATCAATTCCCAATTCTTCAGGCGGGAAGTCTTTGAAAATTGTGTGGCTGGCATACTTGTCATAATAATCCCCAATTCCTGCATGATCACGCCCAATCAAGGCATGGGTACAGCCGTAGTTTTTCATGATCAGTGCATGAAGGATGGTCTCCCGCGGCCCGGCGAAAATGTATGTGACCCTAAGCGGGGACAAAACAGGACGTCCTTTTGGATAATAGGTATCCATGACGCTTTGATATGACAACATGCGAAACTCATGTCGTGTATACTCCCGTTTGGCCATTTCCACAAGGGGCTGTATTAACAGACCGTCAACTTCTTCCAGGATATTTTTATGAATGTACTCATGGCCGCGGTGCAGCGGATTGGCTCCGGTGATGAAGCCGGCAACTGAGCGGAACTTGCGCTCTTCATAAAAGCGATGCCACATGTCTTTTGGCTCTGTGCGCAGTTTTTCAAACGGACCCCAATCGGCGCGCTGGAGCAATTTAATAGGGCCGCCTAACGATACATCTCCCATACGCCGGTAAATGGCGTCAACGCCAGGATGATTACGGTCGGTTGTGCCGAAGACGTGGTGCGCCCGCTTTTCTTTGTCATAGTTAAAAATATCCGTTACATCTAGAATGGCAACCGGTTCCTTTTGATCGTTGACCAGCGCAACCTCATCCCCAATGGAGAGGGAAGATACAACCTGATCATTTAGCTCGCCAATCGGTGCAAAACTGAGTGGTACTGGCCAGACGACGCCGTTTTCCAGGCGGCCATGCTCGAGGACAGAATCATAATCCGCTTTGTTCATAAACCCTTCATTTGGAGAAAGCACCCCCGTTGCAATCATCTCAATGGTAATGACCGCTTCAAGGTCTACCATGATAGAGGGCATTTCTCTCGCTCGCTTCATGGCTTCCGTTCGTCGCTCTCCTGTCAACACGCGATCGACAAGTTTTCCCCCGTGCGGCTGTTGTGGGTAGTTGTCAAAAACAAGTTCCTCCATAAGATCAATTCCTCCCAGTGGTTTTGTATCTCATCAAAGATGTTTATGACGTCAATACTTCATTTATTCATGTTGACAACGATTACAAAACATAATTTTAAATTAAATTTTGAATATTATTATATGATTGTTTAATTCTAAAGTCAATACGATACATAACAATACCCCCGCCTTAATCAGACGAGGGGAATTAATTAGCTCATTCACAAATGGGTTAAATGACACCTTGCTCAATCATTGCGTCCGCCACTTTAACGAATCCGGCGATATTAGCTCCTACCACGAAGTTACCGGGCGCATTGTAGGTTTTGGCAGCCTCGGAACAATTGTTGTAGATATCTCCCATGATGTCTTTTAACTTTTTGTCAACTTCCTCAAAAGTCCAGGCGATGCCCGATATGTTTTGCGTCATTTCCAGAGTTGACACAGCTACACCGCCCGCATTCACTGCCTTGGCAGGAGCATAGAGAATATCGCTTTCAACAAAAAGTCTGACCGCCTCTGTCATGGACGGCATGTTCGCGCCTTCTGCCACAACTTGGACGCCGTTGTTAATAAGTGTTTGAGCCGCTGTTCCGTCTATTTCATTTTGGGTGGCACATGGCAGGGCGATATCACACGGAATTGCCCAAATGCCAGATGGCTCATTTGAAAAAATAGCATCTGGATGGTAGTCCAGATAGTCATGGATTCTTCGGTTGTCTTGTTCTTTAAGTTGTTTCACGGTCTCAAGATTAATGCCGTTTTTATCATGAATAAAGCCATCTGAGTCACTGCAGGCTAAAACGGTTGCACCAAGTTCGATCGCTTTTTCCATGGCATAAATCGAGACATTGCCTGATCCGGATACGATGATACGCTGTCCTTTTAAATTAAGTCCTTTTGCCTTCATCATATTTTCCACAAAGTAAATCGCACCATAGCCAGTTGCTTCTTTACGTCCCAGACTGCCGCCAAAGTTGAGTCCTTTCCCTGTAATGGCGCCTGCTTCAAAGCGGCCGCGCTGTTTTTTATATTGACCGAACAAATATCCAAGTTCTCTGGAGCCAACACCGATATCTCCAGCAGGTACGTCGACATCGGGGCCGATATGGCGGGTTAATTCAGACATAAAACTCTGACAAAATCGCATGATCTCCCCATCTGATTTCCCTTTCGGATCAAAGTCAGCACCACCTTTTCCGCCACCAATTGGCTGTCCTGTCAGTGCGTTCTTAAAAATTTGCTGGAAACCAAGAAATTTAACAACGCTAATATTTACGCTGGGATGAAAACGCAACCCCCCCTTATAAGGTCCGATTGCGCTGTTGAATTGCACACGGAAGCCACGGTTGACTTGCACCACGCCGTGATCATCTACCCAAGGAACGCGAAAGGTGATGGTGCGCTCTGGTTCGGTCAGGCGATCGAGGATATGGTTCTCTACATATGTGGGATTTTTCACAAGTGCGGGTTTAATTGATTTGAAAATGACCTCAACTGCTTGATGGAATTCAGTTTCGTGAGGATCGCGCCATTTGATTTGTTCAAAAACACGATCGATATAGTCTTGGACCTGATCTTCCCATTTGGTTTCATCTTTTATTAATGTTTTATGCACCTTACTCACTCCTTCCATTTCATTGTGCGGTATTTTAACACTGTTCTTTCATTTTACATGGCTTTTTCAATCGAAACAATATAAAATATAGATATAATCAATGCTGTTATGAGATCGATTTGAGGTAGTGTAAAAAGTTCTATGAAAACAACTGAAAAATAAAAAAGTCAGATGTTTGAAATGGTGATAAGCTACCGCCATCGCTCTTGACAAACACGCCAATGGTTTATATATGAGTTGTCAAGGGCGAAGGGAACAAAAGAAGGCACGATTAATAAGCCCTTGACTTTTGCCATTTTAAACCATTGTCCAGTTCGGTTTGTCAAGAGTTCGCTACGCCGATGGCTAATTCGTCGGGCTCAGCTAAACAAAAGCTAGGCTGACAGCTCGTCCACCAAGAAGTCCTGAGCTATTGAGATTAACTTGGTCCATCTTTCCGGCATATTCGGCATTTTTTCGAGTTCTGGAATGATTACAGGTGATTTGTATTCCAGCGACGCATGTGGCCTTAAGAAGTTAAAATATGCTACAAACAGCGTCACAAATGAGACAGAACCTTCTTGGGAACCAAAACCGGTTGTCGCTCTGTAGTTCCCCTTAAAGGTGCGATTCAGCCGTTCAATAATTTGTTTTAGTGGACGATATTCGGTTGAAACAGGATCATCGTTCGTTAGCCCAATCACCTTATGAATATCAAAGTGAATGCCATATTGCGCAAAGTAATGTTGAGCCAGGATGTAAATCGGATTACCGTCTACGACAAACATCAGGTCCTCCGGAATCGTCTTAAACTTTTGTAAGACCTGATCCAGCGCTTTAATTGCGGAGAGTGTATCTCGATTGGGCGAGACAGGATAAGACAAAATTATTTTTTTGACTGCATCAAAGAAAAAGAAGAGATAATGCCAACGCCCTTTGACACGAATATAGGTCTCATCCCCACAAAAGCTATTGGATAACTCATAAGGATAATTGTCAATAAAAGGCTTGGCGATTAAAGCAACGCTATTATCGTAATTCAGAATCGTTTGATGTGAGATTTTAATACCATGTACGTCGTACATCAATGCAGCTGTCTTGCGCGCGGAGAGGCCATAGTTCACGTGATACGTTAATATAAGTCCTAGCGTATGTGGTGACACATAGATTCGCGAAAGATCTACTTTCGGTTTAACAGGCGAGCCCTTGGATAAAGGCTTAAAATCAAAGGTAAACTCACGAAAGATATACCTAACTTTAAATGCTTGTGGATCCTGTTTAAATCGCTTCTTTTCATCTGCAGTCATCTGATTTAGTTTCTGTTGATAAAACGAACAGTTATTGTTCTTACACTTGAAAACGTAGAAATCCTTGCGCTCCTTTATTTTTTCAAGGGTCTTTAGACAATGCGGACACTTGATGATTGCTTGCTTCAGGTAGCGATTTTGCTTACTAAACAGACACGCACACACTTTACATTGATATTGACCTTTACCGCCATTGTTAGCGTACAGATAGGCCGCAGGCGCGGAACACTTAGGGCACGTCATTGTCGCCGGTACTTCAACCACACTGTTTTTGTGACGTTTGACTGGTTTTAATTCTTTGCCATGCGAAGCTTGGTAATCATTAAGTAACTCTTTATAATCGAGTTTTTCTGGGACTTCAATGACGGGCATTTCATCAACTTCCATTTTTCGATAAGGTTTATTAACTGGCTCATCGTATAATGCCCTGGCGACTGATTTACCAAGAATGATGCCAAGAAGGCCATAAATAATTTTCTCTTGAAACTTGATATAAGTAAGTAAATAAGTTATAAATTGAGGTAACAACTTGTCACTTCCTTTCCAAATAGGTATTTTTGGGCGTGTGGTTACCTCAATAAATACCCTATTTTGGAGGGGGTGGCAAGTTTTTTTGTATAAAAAGGCTTTATATCAACGAAAACGTAAGTTTTAGCTATAGAACTTTTGACAATACTCGATTTGAAAGAAGGAGGGTGAATATGGAAATCAGGCAAATCAAATATTTTATGGAGGTCGCCCGGCGTGAACATGTAACTGAGGCGGCGAACGCGCTTCATGTTGCTCAATCTGCGGTCAGTCGGCAAATTGCTAAACTAGAGGAAGAACTGGGGGTAGCTCTTTTTATTAGAGAAGGTCGTGTTGTGAGGCTGACACCGATCGGTAAGGTGTTTCTTGAACAAATGGAACGGGCGATGAATCGTTTTGATGACGCGCAACGCATTATTGAAGAATATACAGACCCTGAGCGAGGAACCATACATATTGGCTTTCCGAGCAGTGTTGCAGCATATATTCTACCAACTGCACTTTCTAGATTCCGTCGTGATTATCCGAATGTGAAATTCGAACTCAAGCAAGGGTCCTATTATGAAATCATTAATTCGGTCGTCAAAGGTGAGGTCAATATGGCTATGGTTGGGCCGGTTCCTGCAGATCATCCGAAAGTGGCAGGCACCATTTTATTTACTGAAAAAATAGCTGCGTTGGTGCCTGCTGGTCATCATCTGGCTGACAGAACAGCTGTTACATTGAACGATTTAAGGAACGATCCCTTTGTCATGTTCCCAGAAGGATATGTATTAAGAGATATGACAGAAGAGGCTTGCCGGCAAAGTGGGTTTCGCCCAAATGTTTCATTTGAAGGGAAAGACATGGATGCCATTAAAGGGCTTGTTTCGGCGGGTCTCGGTGTGTCGCTTGTCCCTGAAATTACATTAATTGACAGTTTGCCGCGGGCAACCGTCCAAGTTCCGATTAAAGAGCCGGATATGGGGCGGACAGTGGGGTTGATTGTGCCACGGGACCGAGAATTGCTCCCAACAGAAGAATTGTTTCATGGGTTTGCACAGGCTTTCTTTGATAGATTGGAAAGATTTCAGAACTAGTTACTAAAAATATTCTTAAAAAGATAGATTCGATTGCTTTGTTTTTCGCGTTATTTCGCTGTAATATTAGCTGAGTGTGAATTTCTAAATCAGAATTAGGTATTTTTCAGTGTTGCTAAGGTTTTGGTTATATGGTAGTGTGGTATACAAGATATAGATAGTTAATATCATGTTTAATACAATATATAGTGTTTTTGCGAGAGGTGACACACAACTGTTTAAAAGGGAATCCGGCCATTCCGGAGCTGTCCCCGCAACTGTGAGTGCTGACGAATGAGAGAACCACTGTATGGATGGTCATATGGGAAGGCTCAGGAAGGAAGACGCACAAGCCAGGAAACCTGCCTCTTTAAAAATGTTTCATCACTTCGGGCAGAAAGCGGATGGAACGACAGACGCCGCCGCTCGGGCGAAATCTGTCGTTTTATGCCGTCCTGCTTACCCTGGGACGGCTTTTTTAAAACTATTTTCTTAAAGGAAGTGCTTGTAGAGTCGTAATTTCTGCAAAGTGCGAACTAACTTAAGACTGCCTTATGCAGCCGCTCGGGGGAAACACTACGCTTTCCGCGGGCGCTGCTGAGCCTCCTCGCGCTACCGCGCTCCGGGGTCTCACCGAGGCTTGTCCTCCCGCTGGAGTCTCCGTGTTTCCCCCGAGCTTGGTGAGAAGTGTTCATCTTTCTTCTCGCTTTCGTGAGCAGAACGGATGAAAGTGTGAATGGGCATATATGGAAAAAACCATAATCAGAAATAAATACCCATAAGTAGGCCGAGAGTACGATTAAACAAGGAATAATACCTATTAGCATCCAGCTCAAGAAATCTTCACGTTAATACTCGATTTTTCGGGTGTATATCGGCGTTTTCAACTCATATATCGGAAAATCACATGAATCTGTCATATAAACCGTAATTTAAAACTTCCCAAGATCGAGTTGAGAAGGTTTATCAAGTTTTCTCTGGTTCGGAGTTTGTGTCAGCTACTGGTTACATATTTAATAGAAACACGAAAATATATTATACATATTGAATGAACAGGAGGCAATATTATGGGGAAAGTTGTTATGAATGATCTGGCGGGTGAGGCGCTTGAGAAGGTTGATCTTTTAACTGAGGGGCTTTCGGTTGATGGCGCAGAATATCATAAGGTGCTGTCTAAGAAGCTCTCAAACGATCAATCTGTTGAACGTGTCCGGGATATCATGGTCAAGTCAGCCCTTGAACGAATGGATGAGTCTGAACCAGATTGGACATATGTGGCTGCCCGAGCTTATTTGGACGGGTTATATCAACAAGCGTCCGAAAACCGTAACTATGAAGCAAGCAAGAAATATGGAGATTTTCAAAGGTTGGTCCAGGTTCTGACTGATGAAGGTATCTATACGCCAGCTCTTCTTGAAAAATACACTGAAGCAGACCTTAGTGCTTTTGAAGCGGCCATTGTGCCGGAGCGGGATCATTTATTCAACTATCTTGGACTCTATACACTTGCAACGCGCTATCTGGCAACTGATCACGAGAAAAATATATATGAATTGCCACAGGAACGCTGGATGATCATTGCAATGCATTTGATGCAGGATGAGCCGGCGGAAAAGCGCCAGACGCTTGCCACTGAAGCTTACTGGGCTCTGAGCAATCTGTATATGACTGTGGCGACACCGACGATGAACAATGCTGGAAAAACACACGGTCAGCTGTCAAGTTGTTTTATTGATACGGTTGATGACAGCCTGCAATCCATCTATGATTCGAACACAGACATTGCCAGACTTTCAAAAAATGGCGGTGGTATCGGTGTTTACATGGGTAAAATTCGCGGCCGCGGTAGTGCCATTAAAGGTTTTAAAGGCATGTCAAGCGGTGTTGTGCCTTGGATTAAACAGCTCAACAATACAGCGGTTAGCGTCGATCAGCTTGGAACGCGCAAAGGTGCGATCGCTGTTTACCTTGATATTTGGCACAAAGATATTGAAGCATTCCTCGATTTGAAATTGAATAATGGGGATGAACGCATGCGGGCCCATGATATTTTCACTGGGGTCACACTACCGGACTTGTTTATGGAGAAAGTTGAAGCACGTGATGATTGGCATCTATTCGACCCGCATGAAGTGCGCCAGGTGATGGGCTTTTCTCTTGAGGACTTTTATGACGAAGAAAAAGGAAGCGGTTCGTTCCGCGAGCGCTACCAGGCTTGCGTGGACAACCCGGACTTATCGCGCAGAACAGTGCCTGCTATTGAACTTATCAAACGTATTTTAAAATCACAACTCGAATCCGGTACACCGTTTATGTTTTACCGTGATGAAGTTAATCGTAAAAACAATAACCCGCATGAAGGCATGATTTACTGCTCGAATCTTTGTACAGAAATCACGCAGAACCAGTCGGCCACTCAGCTGATCGGGGAGACGACAGATGATGACGGTGTAATTGTAAAGAAATACAAATCAGGTGACTATGTCGTCTGTAATTTAAGTTCTATTAATTTAGGACGGGCAGTACCGGCAGATGTGCTTGATCGCCTGATAAAAATTCAGGTGCGGATGCTCGATAACGTAATCGACATCAATACGCTTCCGATCAGACAAGCTACAATGACGAATCATAAATATCGTGCAATCGGTTTGGGTACGTTTGGCTGGCATCATCTGCTTGCCAAGAAAATGTGGCCTGGGAATCCGAAGAAGCCGTCAACTATGCTGATGAGCTGTATGAAACCATTGCATATTTAACGATTAAAAACAGTATGGAACTGGCACGCGAAAAAGGCAATTATCCAGCATTTAAAGGCAGCCGCTGGGATGATGGATCTTACTTTGACATCAGAGGCTATGGAGATGACAAGTGGACAGCGCTCAAAGAGGATGTTCAGACAAATGGCATGCGTAATGGTTATTTGATTGCGGTCGCGCCAAACTCCAGCACATCGATGATCGCCGGTTCTACTGCAAGCATTGATCCAGTCTTCCAAGCTTTCTATTATGAAGAGAAAAAAGATTTTAAGATCCCGAATGCTGCACCTGAGCTGGATCATCGTACGTACAACATTTATCGCAGGAGCGCTTATATTGTTGATCAGCGGTGGTCGGTGAGCCAGAATGCCGCTAGACAAAAACACGTAGATCAGAGTATATCGTTTAACTTTTACGTTCCATACAACATTAAGGCGTCCGTTCTACTCGATCTGCACATGCGCTCATGGCGTGAAGGACTGAAAACCACTTATTATGTCCGTTCAACCGCCAACGATATTGAAGAATGCGAGTGGTGTGAGTCTTAAAGGCTATGAAAGAGAGGGTGAGACAGAATGAGAGCGTTAATTGCGTATTTATCATTTAGCGGCAATACAGAAGAGGTTGCCGAGCTGATTGCAAACACTGTGGAGCAGTATGGTATCAGGCCTGACATGCATGAAATCGGGCTTGATGCTCCTGTTGAGGTCAGTCGCTATGATTATATATTTCTAGGCACGTTCACATGGGATCAGGGGGCAACTCCTGATGAGTTTAAAGACTTTGTGCTCGAAGTCGGTTATAAACCGAATAATGTGGCTGTGTTTGGAACAGGTGACACTCAATTCGGAGGAGATGCCTTGTTCTGTCGGGCTGTGGACAAACTTGCTTACTTTTATAACAGTCGCTGGTCCGGGCTGAAAATCGAACAGTCGCCACGCGGCTCACAAGAAACGGATGTTAGAAAATGGACGGAAGGAGTGTTGGAAGATGCAGTCGTCTTTGCTTAGTAAGGCTAAAACACTGGAACCACGCAATCCAAATAAATCAACGGGTCTGTTCGGTGGCGAATCCAGCGGTATTTTGAATTGGAATGATATTGCTTATCCACACTGGTATAAAATGTACAAACGGCTTGTTGGTAACTACTGGCAGGCAGATGAAGTCAATATGTCGGCGGACGTGAAGCAATTTGCTACGCTGACAAAAGATGAGCAGGACGCTTATCTGAAAATCATCGGTCTTTTGTCAACGCTGGATGGCCCGCAGACCCGGACAGCACTTCTGTTGTCACTGTATGCAACAGATCCATCTGTTCAATCGATCATGGCTGTCATTGCTCAACAGGAAGCTGTGCATAATGAAAGTTATTCATATGTATTGTCATCTGTCGTATCGCTTGCAGAACAAAATGAATCATTTGAAATGGGACGTCGTGATCCTGTTCTGATCAAGCGGAACGAAGCAATTACTGAGCATTATAATTTGTTTGTGGAAGAACCGACTGTGGAAAACATCTTGAAAACCATGGTGTATACCGCTTTGCTTGAGGGCATGTTCTTCTATTCCGGTTTCGCCTTTTTCTACAATCTGGCGCGCGACAATAAGATGGTTGGCACGTCTACGATGATCAGCTATATCAATAGAGACGAGCTTGAACATGGACGTTTTATTGCAGAATTGTTCCGTGCAACTCTTGGAGAAAACCCGGAAGAAAACACAGGAGAATTGACTGATTGGGTATACGAGCGGTTCAAGCAATCGGTTGAACTGGAAATCGAATGGTCCACATATGTCCTGGCCAAAGTGGAAGGCATCGACCTTGAGGAAATGGCAGGCTATATCAAATACCGTGCAAACAAAATGCTGCGGATGATGGGACTGGAGGAAATCTACCCTGATTATGTCGACAACCCGATGAAATGGATCAAAGCCTATGTCGACAACTTTGACGGTACCAAAACCGACTTTTTCGAACAGAAATCAAGACAGTACACCAAAACAAGCGAACTCAACGGCTTCGACGACCTATAAAACAACACAAGCGCCGCTGAATCCCTGAGAGGAATCAGCCGCGCTTTTTCCAATGGTGCCTGTCACTTCCCGATATTTGTCAAATATTGTCGAAGTCCCACACTCGTTTTTTGTTATAAGAACTTAAGAAACGGTAGAGTTTGTTTTCGTGAAGGTTGTAATTATGAATTAAAGCGTAGTGTCTGTAGATTGCGAACTAACTATGACTGCCTCATGCGGCCGCTCGGGGGAAACACTACGCTTTCCGCGGGCGCTGCTGAGCCTCGGGCCCACAGGATGTGGGTCATGAAGGCGTTGCGACAGGACGTCGCGAACTTAGCCTTCCATCCTTTGTGACGACCTCCGGGGTCTCACCGAGGCTTTGCATCCAGCAGGAGTCTTCGTGTTTCCCCCGAGCTTGGTATGAGAGAGTATTCTCTAACTCTTATGTGAGTAGAATCGTCCAAGCCACTAAATTAAATAAAGTGATTGGAGCGGAGGGAAGTCAACTCCTGCGGAAACAGCACGAGTCCGAAGATTCCACAGCCTTACAATAGGGAGGGGCGACGTGCCAGCGGCTAGGAGACACTGTGAAAGTAGGTTTCTTGAACAGATGTCGCACTTGAGCTGTTATAAAGTTAAAGCGACTTCCCGCAGCGGAAATCACGGTGCTCTTACAAACATACATATATGAGGTTCGGATTTAGCTATATCGGAAATTTCACCTAGGATATCGGAAATTCTGAGGGTTATATCGGAATTTTTGAGGTATATATCGGCGTTTTCAACTCATATATCGGAAAATCACATGAAATTGCCATATAAACCGTAATTTAAAACTTCCTAAGATCGAGCTAAGAAGGTTTATTAAGTTTTCACTGATTCGCAGTTTGTGTCTACTGTCCTTCAAGGCTTATAAATATAAGAACAACAATCTTTTAAATAACAGCCAGACCTCCCGGAGGGCCATTCGACAAAAACCGGGAAGTGACAGGCACTTCCCGGTTTTTCTCACTTCCCGATTTTTGTGTGTGCTAGAGTTCGTTGAGTTCGATGTGTTGGCCGGTTGTGGCGTCTATGCCATATAGGCAGTCGAGTCGGCCGCTGAGGACATAATGACCGAGTGTTTGATCATATACATAGGTGGGGCTTAACTCAATATCGTCCCGCAACTGTTCAAAGGCTTCCTTTGCTGAAATACGGGCATTTTCAGCTGGAGTGTAATTTTCAAACATGTCCAGAAGCATTTTGTTATCGATGGCATTCACAGCTTCATAGTCAGTGCCGTCCAATACGACCTGAATCTTCCGCTGGAAATAAGCGTCACCAACGTCAGCGGGCTTCAGGTCAGCGAAAATATAGCCGTTCTCCCGACGCAGTCCGACAAGACGCCACTGGCCGCTGTCTTCCGGAAAAACGCGCTTTAGAAAACGCTTGGCCTCTTCAACACATACTGTTTCAGCTTCTGCTGTAATTGGCAATGTATCCGGATGTGCCTTGCGATTAAAAGCCTCGTCCGCAGTTGCCTTAAGAGCAAGATCCAACTCCTGCTGCTCAAAAGGGGTCTCATCCCGCTCATCCCACTCTAGAATCAAGTCCTTTTCAATCATCGTTCCGAGCACATTTTGACTTGAAAGACTGATCGTTTCCCGACCATCATTCTTAACAAAGGCTTCTTCAATTGTATAGATTGGCTGCCAACGCTCTTCACTCTCAATCGGTATATCAATCAGACGGCACTGCTGTTCTGCCACATATGCAATCTTGTCAAAAGTGAGGGCAAACGGTTCCCACTCTACTTCAGAGTCATTAGGGAAATGCCCGTCCATTGTGAACATCGTCAACTTGCCATCATCAAACTCTACTCCGATCCAACCAGTTGGGCTGACAGGGATATGATCCACGGCAGCCGCGAACGCAAATTCATCCTCATTCTGTTGAGCGAGGGTGAATTGTTTGCCATAAACGAGCCCGGTCATCTCTTCAATCCACTCAATAACATCAGATTCATTAGGCTCGGGATAAGATGCTTGATCTGCTAACGTCGTCTCATGCACAAACACAAGCCGGCGCAGTGCCTTTGAATGCAAATCAATATCGACAACAGCAGTGCCAGCGGGGTTAAAGTCTTCATCATCTGCGGCATCAACTGGGAACCACTCCGTTGAAAATACGTAATATGTTTCATTTAATATGTTTTTCTCGGGGAACAACTCATGACGAACAAGTCGATACTGATCGCCAAAACCGAGTCGTTTTTGAATATCATCAGCTGCTTCTTGCAAGCGTTCATCCATCATACATCAAACCTCATTTCGCTGGGATTACGTCCAGTATAGCAAAACATATCTTCATTTGAAAAAAAGACAAAATTCACGTGATAAACATATAAAAGATGATACAATGGACTATACGGATAAAAAAACGGGAGATTCAAAGGGAGGACCTCAAACGATGAATGGGAACGCACAAAGTCCAAAGAGCTTTGGACAAATCCTGGACTATACGTTCAGATTAAGTAAACGTTATTTTAAGGACTTTTTCCTGATTGTTCTTATCTTTACCGGACCAGTTTATTTAATCCAAGCTTTAATCGAGCTTGCTTCAGGGACCAGTCTCGTAACAGGACTTAGTGAGGGCGGATCGTATCTGGACAGACTCGTATCAAGTGTTGATGAGACCGCAAATACGAGCTTGTTTCAAGATGTTTTATTGATGCTGACGGGGTTGGTTTCGATCATTCTGGGACCACTTGCAGCTGTTGGTATTATGCATGGTGTCCATCATGCGAGCCGCGGAGAGCGAGTTGATGCTGGGGATCTGCTTAGAAGACCGCTGGCAAAACTCTGGCCGATTATTGGCAGCAGTCTGCTGGTTGGGGTGATTTTTTTCGCGATCGTGTTTGTACCGCTGATGATCATTATTTTCATGGGCGTTTTCGGAGCGTTTATTGAACCGATTTCGGCCATCCTTTTCTCAGTTTTAATGGGGCTTGGCCTAATGCTCGGTGTCGCTTTGCTTGCTGCGCGCTGGGGTTTTTATCTTGGACCGGTTGCATTTGAAAACAACACCCCCGGCATAGGAAGAAGCTGGCATCTTTCTAAAGGGCAGACTTGGAAAATCGTCGGTATTTTTCTCATACTGTTCATCATTACAGGGACGATTACGTCTGTGATCGATTTTGTCATGACGCTTTTGATGGGCTATAGTGTGTTGCACACTGTCTTGACGGGTGTGGTGACGCTCGTTCTTAATGTCATTATGTATGTCGGATATGCGGTCGTTTACTTTGATCTTAAAGTCAGAAATGATGCTGATGATCTGGAGGGTATGATTGCAGATTACAGTCAGACAGAACCAACTGAACCTCCATATCAGCAGTAAACACTAAAGCAGGTGATGAAGTGGCTAACGTTGATGAAGCCCGCGATAAACTGGATAAAATCTTGTCACAAAGAGAATATCAAGTGTACTACGAGGATAACCGCAACTTTTTGGAGATCGCCTGGGATAAGCTTAAAGCATGGGTGATGGACCTGTTGTCACAGATATTTACATCATTGGAGCCGTCCAACGCGCTGGGCAATGCCGTGGTCAGTGTCCTCATAATGTTGGTTGTCGCTCTCCTGGGGATCACCATCTGGCTGGTAGTTCGTTCAGCAGGACGGAAACGAAAATTCGGTGCCCATCCGCCACTTGAGGCGGGCAATGAATTATCCTGGTCATGGCAAAAACACCTGGCCAAGGCTGATGATTTTAGCGATAAGGGTGATTTTGCCGAGGCGACCCGGCACGTGTTCCTGGCGCTGCTTTTGTATTTTGACGAGATTGAATGGGTTAAAGCCAGAAGCTGGAAAACAAATTGGGAGTATTTTGCTGAGCTGAAGCGTGTAGATAAAAATGGAGCCGAGGCGTTTCAACGGCTGGCACTTATCTTTGATCAAGTATTTTACGGCGGCCAGTCAATGGAACGTGCCGATTATGAACGTTATCGCAAAGAAGCCGATCAATGGCTAGAGCTGGAACGTTTGCATCAGAAGGCTGAAAGTTGAGAGGGGAGGGTGATTTGTGAAAACGGCATTAGCAGATAAAAAAGGTTGGCTATGGATTGCCGGCTTGTTAATCGTATTGATCGGGGTGGGTTATTTGACCAAATCGGATCAGCCCAAACCATACCCGCCGTATACCCTCGACTCTCCTGCCCCAGATGGAATTAAAGGGTTTTATACATATTTGAAAGATACGTCAGCTGATGTAGCAGAATGGCGCTCATCACCAGAAAAACTCTCCTCCCGAAAAAACAGCAAGGATGAGCTGCTGGTGATGACGCAGCCGCCTTATATAGAAGAAAGTCAGGTTGAAGAGGCCTATCTGGATTATATCAAAAATGGCCATACAGTACTCATGCTGATGTCAAATCCGGATGGGATGCTCGGTATCAAGACGGAACTTATGCCGCTCGATCCAGAGACTGTGGTTAAAGATCATCAGGAACAAGATCATGAAGCAGTGATTAATTCCATGGTGCGTTTACGCGCTGAACAGGATGATGAGGTGCTCCTTTCAGATGATGACGGTGTGATTGGACTTAAGCGTTCTGTTGGTGAAGGCACACTCATTGCGATTAATGCCCCAAACTGGATGACCAACGAAGAGATCCTTGAACATGATCATCTGCCGCTCGTCCTGGATATATTTGCAGAAGCAGGTGCCGGCGAAAGCCAAATTCTATTTGATACGTCCAGCGGAAGAACAGCCACGGGAGGGCGGCTGATCGACGTATTCCCCGACTGGATTGTCGCGCTCTCGATATTGGCACTTGTCTGGACAGTCTTTTGGCTATTGTATCAAGGGAAACGTTTCGGCAGAGTCGTCACGCCGCGCGAAGCAACTGTCCGTTTCAGCGATGAGCGAATCAGGGCGCTCGGAGCCTGGTATTTACGCGGCCAGCAGTATCCGGACGCTGTAGCCATTCAGGCGGATTTTCTTAAATTTCTGCTTCAGGAACGTTGGGGGTTCCATACAGACATCCATGGCATGACGTTACTGACATGCTGGTGAGGAAACTCAATCATATACCGGAGAAAGAGATCCAATCGTTTATAACAGACCTTGAAGTTGTCTTGCAAAAAGACCGTATGAGTAAACAGGAATTTCTGCAATGGACGAAAAGGATTGATCAAGTGAGAAAAGAGGTAGAAGCATGATGAGGGAACAATTAAACGCATTACTCGAAAGATATGAAACACAAATTCTCGGACAACCGAAAAATACGAAACTGTTGCTTTCGGCGATTCTATCAGACGGCCATGTTCTGCTCGAAGGCGTGCCGGGCACGGGTAAAACTCAGATGGTGCGGACGCTGGCAGCTCTTCTCGGTGGAACGTTTAATCGGATTCAGTTTACACCAGATCTCCTGCCAAGTGATATTACCGGAAGTGAAATTTACAACATGAAAGATGGCGGCTTTGAAACATTGAAAGGGCCGATTTTCACAAATGTGCTGCTAGCCGACGAGATTAACCGGACACCTGCAAAAACACAGGCTGCTCTCTTGGAAGCCATGGAAGAAAAGCAAGTGACGATCCACGGAACAACTTACAATTTGCCTGACGTATTTTTTGTCGTGGCCACACAGAACCCGATCGAATTTGAAGGCACGTACCCATTACCAGAAGCACAGCAGGACCGCTTTTTATTCAAATTGAAGATTGATTTTCCATCGTTTGAAGAAGAAACCGATGTGTTAAAGCAGGTGATTGAAGGTACACTGGCCCCGTCAGCAAGTGAAGTTCTTTTGGATATGGACACTTTTCTCGCCATTAAAAAGGATATCGAAAAGGTCACCTTGCATGAAGACGTGCTTGGCTACATTATGCAAATTGTCCGGCAGACACGCACAACGGAATCCATTCGCTTTGGTGCCAGCACACGTGCGGCGATCTCTATTGGACGTGCAGCGAAGGCTTGGGCCTACTTAACAGATCGAGATTACGTCACACCGGATGATGTGAAAATGGTGGCCGTTCCTGCACTCAGACACCGGATACAAATTTCTCCTCATATGGAACTGGAGGGCGTAACCATTGACCAAATCGTTGAAGAACTTGTGGGCGCGGTTACTGTTCCGAGATAGAGGGATTGTTCCGACAAAACGCTTTTTGATTCTGTTTGGGATATACGGTGTGGTGATGATCGTACTGGCGGCAACAGCAGGCATGGGCTGGTTACAGCTCATTGTGACAACGGTTTTGCTTATTGCGCTCAGCCTGATTGATCAGGTCGCCTCACCCAGACGAAAAGATCTGACTTTTAAACGCGAGATGCCGAACGAACTGGAACGTGATGTGACCTCGGAAGTGACATTGGCCATCACCAATACATCCAGCCGGACGGGAAGCCTTATTATAAAAGATGATGTCCACCAGTCCATCCATGCGGCACTGCCTTTAAAAACGTACGTACCGCCTCAATCGCGTATAACTGCTTCATATGAAATAACAGCACCGATACGTGGGGATTACCATTTGGAGGCATTATTTGTGCGGATTGCGAGCAGGTTCAAATTGTGGGAGAAGCAAACAGCGGTACAGCTTTCAGATTCATATAAAGTCATCCCAGATTTGACCGACACAAGGCATTTCCTCGAAAATGCCCAGCAATTTCTGCTGCATGAAGGGATTCAGGTTCGTAAAATGCATAGAGGTGAAGGAGAATTTGCCCAGATCAGGAACTACGTGGTGGGGGATGACCCCCGTAAGATCAATTGGCGGCAAACAGCCAAACTGCGTGAACTGATGACCAATGAATACGAACCTGAGCATGGCAAACACATTACGATTTTAATTGATTGCGGTCGGATGATGGGGAGTGAATTGTCTCAAGGCAACCGTCTCGAAAAAGCACTCGAGGCAGCAATGACTGTGGCAGCAGCGGCTTTGAAAAATGGAGATTACGTAGGGCTGCTTGCCTTTGGAACACGGGTTCAGACGCATGTCCCTGCAGCAAAAGGTATGGATCATATGCAAACCATTCTGCATGCGATTTATAACCTTAAGGTGGAGGCGGGAGAATCCAACTATGCAGAGATGATGACCTATCTCCAGACCACCCAGAAAAAAGAAGCCTGATTATGCTGTTTAGTGATGTACACACATTTTTGCACGAAGAGAGCGCCCTTGTTTATTTACAACGGCTTCGCAGGCGTCATATGTTTATGATGATCGGTGTTCTGGACGAGTGGCTTGAAGCCCAAACAAAAGCGATGCCGGATGAAGTGCGTGGTGCCATGACCAAAACGATGGCCCAGCAGCAAATGCAAATTAAAAAGCATAGAAAAGCAAAATGGGAACGCCAAGGACTTGTGATGATCGAAGCGAAAGAGGAGCGACTGGCTACAGCAGCCGTCTCCAATTATATTCGCATTATGAATCAAGGGCTGCTTTAGCATCGGCCTTATCAAGCAGCAATTTCCCAACCAAGGTGTAGAGGATCAGACCAAACACAGTGACAATCGCAACGGCATACTTTGTTTCAAGTGATAAACTGGCTGGCGTAATGAAGCCTTCGATGATCCCGGCAATAACGAATAACGGAATCGTACCGAGCAGGAGCTGGACAGAACGCCGTGCTTGCACTTTGAGCTGATATCCTCTGGAATAGGCTCCCGGAGCGAATAATTTATAGCCCATCAGCAGCCCGGCTCCCCTGCTATAAAAATAGCTGCCAGCTCGATCATGCCGTGAGGAACAATATAAGCCCAGAACTCGTAAGTCATACCGTGGTTCCAGAATAACCCGGCAAGCGCTCCGATGAGCACCCCGTTATAGACCATTAAGTAAGTGGTTAAAAGACCGAACGTGACGCCACCGGCAAACGCCAGGAAAGCGACCTGTATATTATTGGTCATAATTTCTGCAGACATGGAAGCAGAGTCAATAGAATCATGATTTTCTCCCAATTGATCAGGAGCAACGCTTTGAACCATATCACTCGGCAGAATCGTGTAAATATGCAGCGGATCATTGATCACCGCTAGAAACGCGGCCAGTCCGCCAAAAACAAATAGTAATGTGGCCACAAGGACTGCTTTCCACTGTTCGATCAAAAGGCCGACAAACGTTGTACTGAAGAAATGACGCACTTGTTTAAAGCTGGAGACTTGATCTTTGTATAATAAATTATGGCTTTTCGCTACAAGATCGTTGAGGTAAAATGTTACCTCTTCATCGGGAAAATAGGTCTGGCTGTACGATAAATGCTGAGCTGTTTTTTGATAAAGTGCATTAAATCTTTCAATCTCTGCACCTGTCACATGTTTGCGGTTTTTATGCAGCGCTGCCATCACAGCTTCAAGTTCATGCCACTCATCCCGGTGCAGTTTAACAAATTGTTGAACCTTCAAAAAAACCCTCCTAACGGTCGTTGATATTGCTTCTATTATACGTTGTCTTTTAAAGAATGAAAACATTTGATTTGAAAGGGGTGATTGTTATGCAGGAAGAACGGGTGGATGTTAAAACACCGGAATATGTTTCGCTCAATTTCAGTCTGGCTGGACTCGGGAGCCGCGCAGCCGCATTGATCATTGACCAAATTCTCATATCAATTGTCATGCTCGCATTTATGTTGATATTCTTCTTTGCCATGGGAGCGGATTTAGTCGGTGATTCCTTGTGGCCATTTGCCGTATTAATCATTGTTGTCTTCATTTTAAACTATGGCTATTATTTCGTAGCGGAATACTTTTTTGCAGGTCGGACAATCGGCAAACGCTTAATGGGGATTCGTGTTATTCAGGAAAATGGCCACAGCATCACGCTCTTGTCCAGTCTGATTCGTAACCTGGTCCGAATTGTAGACATGCTGCCACAAGGTTATTTTATTGGGATGCTGATGGTCTTCCTCCATCCGAAACATAAACGTCTTGGAGATCTCGCAGCCGGGACAATTGTTGTCCATGAGCGAAAGGTGAAAAAGAAGGCATCTTCTGCTCTGGAAACAGAAATCAGCATGCGGCAACTTACCAAAGACAGCACTCTGATCGCGGGGGCGAATCTGAGTGCCCTTGGACAAAAGGAATGGAATTTGCTTAAAACGTATGTCCACAGACTGCCGCAACTGGATCCATCAACCAGAGTCTCCATGACAAGACAACTCGCCAGCGCCATCTTCCCTAAAGCGAATCTGGCCGTCGGAACAAAAACAAATAAGCAACTTGAAGACATCCTGATCGTTTTGTATTTGAATTTACGAGATGAATGGGAGTATGAGCTTTAACGTTTGCTTTGACGTCAGGTTAAATTAGTTCACATTTAATATTAATTATAATTGCATAGTTAATTTAGTTAAGGTATAGTTACGATGTGAACGAAATGTGTCGAAAGTTTGTCGAAAAAAAGAAAACAATGACTTTTGACATTTTGTTGAGGGGAGGTGAGATAATAGATGAAATCAGACAAAGACTGGCTTGTAACTGTTTTGCTATCATTTTTCTTAGGCGGATTTGGTGTACATCGTTTTTACGTTGGTAAAATCGGAACCGGTATCTTGATGCTTGTAACACTAGGAGCTTTTGGTGTGTGGACCCTAGTTGACTTCATTGTCATTTTGGTTGGTAAGTTTCGCGACAAAGAAGGTAATTTGATTACCAATAAATAGGGGAGATAGCCAAAAAACCGGCGTGCTTGTTAAGTACACCGGTTTTTTGGTCTTTACTTATATTATCTCTAAAAAGGTTGTTGCTTTTACGTTAAATCCCACTAACGAATAGTAGACACAAACTGCGAAACAGTGAAAACTTGGGATGACTGCTTCTGGCAACCGCTCGGGGAAAACACTCCGCGTCCAGTGGGCGCTGTTGAGCCTCCTCGGTCTATCGACCTCCGGGGTCTCACCGAGGCTTTTCCTCCCACAGGAGTCTCCGAGTTTTCCCCGAGCTAGGGGAGTGTTGTTTATCTTCTTGCTTTATTGGGTTGAACGTTGAAGCGCATATAGGGGCTGGAAATCACTCATAAACGGAATAAATGCTCATAAGTAAACCGAGATTACGTCTGAATTGGAAATAATACGTATAAATGGACCTAGTACTAACTGTTTAAGAGTGTTCACGTTCTTACTTGTTTTCTTGAACAGGACCGTCCAAGCATTCAATTAATATAAAGTGATTGGAGCGGAGGGAAGTCGACTCCTACCATGAAAATAAAAATACTATAAAACTTAAAAATGGCAACACTAAAGTAGACGCAGCTCATTCATTTTTAAAAAAGTAGGAGAGCGCCAATGTCTAATGGCTATAGAATCAGTAAGATGTTAAGATACTTCTTGTTCCTTAATATCAACTGTATATCCTAAACTTTCTAGGCGGCGCAGTGAATGGTTAACAATAGATTGTTTTCTTTGCTTGTCGAAGTGATCTTCGCCTAAATCTACATACATCTCTTTACGAGTTAGTAGATAGTAGGCTATTCGTAAAATGGCATGAGCAACTACAATTGCTGCTCGTTTTCTACCCTTACGGGCAGCCGTACGACGATAGAGTGCTCCGAGATAGGTCTTGGAACCCCGAAGTGAATGAGCTGCTTCAATTAATGCAGATTTCAAATATTTATTTCCATTCCTAGTTCTAGATGATTTACGTTTCCCAGCACTTTCATTATTACCGGGAACTAACCCCGCCCATGAACACATTTGTGGTGCAGTAGGAAATTGTTTTTTAATATTTGTTCCAAGCTCTGCAAGTATTTGTTCAGCCATTCTTGTTGCGATTCCTGGGATTGAATCCAGTCGCTCAATATCTTCCTGATATTCACTCATTCTTTGAGCTATCTCTTCATCAAGCATATCTATTGTGTTAGTAAGGTAATCATAGTGGTCTATAATAGTCTTTATCATGAACCGCTGATGATCTTGTATATAACCTTGTAGAGCAAGTTTTAGTTGTTCTTTTTTCTGTTTCATTACGCCTCTTGCATAATTGGCTAAAACATCAAGGTCTTCAACGCCATTAGCTATAGACCGAAGCATATCAAGAGAAGAGACGCCTGTAATGTTAGAAACAACAGAACCTAGTTTGATGTTAGCGCCTTCTAGGACTTTCTGAATTCGATTGAGTTGTCTCGCACGTTCTTCGATGATGCTTCTACGATACCGAACAAGTTCACGTAGTTCCCTTTGTTTCCGATCTGGAATGAAGCTAGCCTTTAGTAAACCATGACGAAGAAGCTTAGCAATCCATTCAGCATCTTTGACATCTGTTTTTCTTCCTGGAACAGCTTTAATATGTTGCGCATTCACTACTAGGAATTCAATATCTTCTGCTTCTAACAAATTAACAATTGGTTTCCAGTAGACACTCGTGCTTTCCATCGCAACATGTGTGCATTTGTGTTCCTTGATCCAATCCACTAATCCGATCAGATAAACAGTTTTGGTTGAAAATGTTTCAATCTCCTTTCCTTTTGGTGTGATAATGCATGCAGTAATGTTGTCTTTGTGGACATCCAAACCGCATGCTCTTTCAATGAGTATATCCATTGAAAAGCATCCTTTCTACGGCATCAAATATTTTAAGGCTGGCGCAACAACCAGAATAGGGTTAATCTACCATGAGTGCTTCCCGAAAGGGAGCAACAATAAGTGATGCGCCGTGGTCGAAGGAGTCAGACTGCGGGTAGGGCTCTAAGGCACCAAGGAGTATCGACCTTCCTCATCCAGCCGTAGCACTAGTATCGCCACCCTACATCTATTTTCATCCCCTTGTGGTGTATAGCGTTTTTTGCGATACATGGTTGACTGCGGGAACAGCACGAGTCCGAAGAACCCACAGCGTTACATTAGGGAGGGTCGACTAAAACCGTCCTTTGCGGACAACGTCGACATACCCCTTGCCGGGGCAAGGAGGCATCAGGGGATGTTCGATTAAAACCGGCGCGTCCTGCGCCAACATCGAACGACCTGCCTCCTGCAGGCCCCTTGGCTAGAAGACACTGTGAAAGTGATTTTCTTAAACAGATGTCGCACTTGAGCTGTGGTGAAGTTAAAGCGACTTCCCGCAGCGGAAATCACGATGCTCTCATGAAGAAATGTAACGTGCTTCATCACTTTTTTAGAGACCTAGTAAGTTCGGGTTTTACGGATATTGGGCCTTAATATTCATTAAAACCCTATACGACCCCCATTAATAATAGTGTCCTAATAAAACAACAACCGGTGTCCATGGTAGAGGCACCGGTTGTTGTATTAATAGAATTAGCCTGTCACATACGCATTCAATACACTTTGCACCTTGAAAATGTTCAGCTGCTTGTTGAATGTTTTTTCAACCGGTGCACTGCTGCCGGAGACCCAGATTTTCATTTCTGCGTCAAGGTCAAAGGTGCCAGCCGTCTCGATTGAAAAATGAGTGATGCTTTTATACGGGATAGAATGATAATCGGTCTTCTTTCCGGTTACACCCTGCTTGTCTACAAGAATCAGTCGTCTATTGGTGAAAACGAGAAGATCCCGAACCAGTTTGTACGCGTGCTCCACGTTCTCACCAGAAGATAATAATTCCCCAAGTTCCTTTTCCACGTCAGAATTTGCTATTTCAGACGCATTGCCCATCATGCCATCAAACAAACCCATCTGTACCACCTCCAAAATATGTGCTCTCATTATAACAGCTGCATGGGATATAGATCTATCATTTTTTGTTCAGCCACACGTTTAATTCTCAACCTCCATGAGCATAATTGAAATGATATAGATCAATGATATGGAGGTATGTGTGATGTTGAATAAAAACTGGCTGCTGGGGTGTGTTTTGACTTTTTTTGTGATCACTCTGGCAGCGTGTAATCCTTCTCCGGATGCTACACCTGAGCAACAAGAAACTGAAGATCCTGGAGTGGAGACGTCTAAAGCCGCAGAAGCAGGGCCTGAGCAGGTAGAGACAACGCTCATTAACTCAGAAAATGAAACAATTGGCTCTGCCGTTTTAACGGAAAAACCTGATGGGGTGCATATTAAGCTTGAGGCAAAGGATCTTCCGCCGGGCAAGCACGGTTTTCATATCCACGAAAAGGGTGTCTGTGAACCGCCATCCTTCAAAAGTGCAGGGGGGCACTTCAACCCGACCAACAAAGAGCATGGGTTTGACAATCCTGAAGGCCCCCATGCAGGCGACTTGCTTAATATAGAAGTTTCCAAAAGCGGGACAGTTATGACTGAAGCCTTAGCTGACAAAGTCACATTAAAGCCTGATCAGCCCAATTCACTCCTTGATGGAGAGGGTACGGCATTAATGATTCATGCCAAAGCCGATGATTATAAATCACAGCCGGCTGGTGATGCGGGAGATCGGATTGCATGTGGTGTGATTGGGGCTGAATGATATTTTGAAGGGCTGCTGTTTCATTTGTACAACAGCGGCTCTTTTTACCGTACTAATGAGCGGGAAAGCCCATTCCTTCAGGTGTGGGATGAGAGCGAATATATTAAGACATGATCTTAAAAATAGTAGGGTCAAAACAATTAAAATAAAACTAGAACTTATGTTCCCCTTTGTGATATAATATATATGAGGAGGTGAAATGGTGCCAACAATTTCTCTGAAAGTAGAATTGCTAAAGCCGACAATAGAAAAACAAAATGTGTATCAAACAATGACACAAACAAACACGGATTTCGCTAATTGGCTTTTAACTTATGACGATCTAAACAAAGCGACATCCAAAGTTTTCAAGCTGTTCTCATCCAACAAACAACTGCCCTCAGCAGTTGTTAATCAAACGATTCGGGATGTAAAAAGTCAAAAGAGACACCAAAAAGTGAAAAAATATAAACGACTCTGGTGTGCTTTCAATAACCAAAACGCCAAAATAGAATATGACAGCCTTTATAAAATCAGCTTCCCGACACTTGAAAAACGCATCGGCGTGCCTTTGGTCGTCCGACCGTTTCAGCAAAAATGGCTCGATAAGATTTTAAACGGTGAAGCCAAACAAGGTACGGTTGACCTTTTTAAAAAGAGAGGCCGCTGGTTTGTGACAATTGCCATTTCCTATGCCGTAGAAAAAACGAACAATGAGAAGGTATTGGGTATTGACCTTGGGTTGAAAAACATCGCCACATGCAGTGTCGGCACGAAAAGTTTATTTTTTAAAGGCAATCAAATAGCCTTCAAAAGAAGAAGATTTTCTTCAAGAAGACGCAAGCTGGGCAAGCTGAAAAAACTTCAAGCTATCAAAAAATCAAAAGATAAAGAGTCCCTTTGGATGAGAGAAATGAATCATACCATATCCCGTCGAATCATACGGTTTGCCAGGTCCAACGGTGTTGGACTGATCAGAATGGAAGATTTGACAGGTATTCGCATGGCTAAATCAAAAAAAGAAGCAGGCAGAAACCTAAACAATTGGAGTTTCCATCAGCTTCAGACATTCATTCAGTATAAAGCAGAAATGGCAGGCATCACGGTTGAATATGTCGTGCCAAATTATACATCGCAAACATGTAAATGCGGAAATTGTGACAAGCAAAACCGCAATGGTTTGAGGTTCAAATGTAAAAAGTGCAGCTATAAAAACCACGCGGATTTAAATGCAAGCATCAATATCGCAAAAGCCCTGTCAGGCATCTCCAAACATAAACAAGTTATATAACTTGTGTACCGGTAACAGGTATACCGCCAATTGCGGTACAATTCATAACGCAGTTGGACGGGGCCATGGCAGCCCCCTTAACTTGAGGCTAGTTCAAAACCAAAAGGGACTGCGAACGTCTTAGCACTCGAGAATCCCACTGCTTTAGCTGTGGGAGTGTCAACACCGTTATCCGCATGAATTCTCAGGCGGGCAGCGGCAACGGATAGGCATTGCACGTGCTTTGGCACTCCAGCCTAAACTGGTAGTTGCTGACGAACCTGTCAGTGCACTTGATGTATCGATTCAAGCTCAAGTGATTAATTTGCTTAAAGAACTACAAACAGAATTCGGACTGACATATTTGTTTATCGCTCATGACCTGGCTATGGTCAGATATTTAAGCGACAGGATTGGTGTTATGAAAAATGGCCGGCTTGTTGAAATGGCTGATAGCGATGAACTGTACAATCATGCTTTTCACCCCTATACACAATCGCTGTTGTCAGCGGTGCTCACACCAGATCCGCGCCTGGAACGTTATCGAGAGCGTATGCATTATGATGAATCAGCGTGGGAAGCAGAAGACGCAGCGGCGTCCTTAATGGAAATTAAACCAGGACATTGGGTCAGATGCACTGAAAAAATGTATGCGCGTTATCGTCAATCTCTTGAATAATGAACCGGAAACAAGTCTTTGTTTATTTTGCCTTCGTTGTCCTGTATAATATATTTCTATACACGAAAGAAGGGACAAACCATGGACGTCAACACAACTCAACAGACACAATCAAGTCCAGATAAAATTTGGTCACGAGATTTCGTGCTCATTTGTCTGGCTAATTTTTTTATTTTTCTCGGCTTCCAAATGACACTGCCGACATTGCCGCTGTTTGTGAAAGAACTGGGCGGAAGTGATCAGATGATCGGGGTGATCGTGGGCAGTTTCACGTTTACTGCACTGATTTTCCGGCCCTATGCCGGACATGCTCTGGAATCAAAAGGCCGTCAGTTTGTTTATATGGTAGGGATTGCTGTCTTTACAGTTTCACTCGGAACGTTCGCGTTTATTACAACGATTGCCTTCCTAATCATGATGCGCATGGCTCAGGGAATCGGGTTTGGCCTTGCGTCAACTGCAACAGGGACCATTGCAACAGACCTTATTCCTCCAAAACGGCGCGGAGAGGGGATGGGTTACTTTGGTTTATCCGGTAACCTTGCACTGGCATTCGGACCAGCACTGGGACTGACCCTTGCAGGCATTATCTCGTTCAAGGCTTTGTTTTTGATAACAGCTGCCCTTGGTTTGACAGCCTTTTTGCTTGCATCACTCATTCGTTATAAAAAGGTAGAACAGTCACCGAACAAAGCAGTTACTGTTAAATTTGATATTTTTGAGAAAACAGCATTGCAGCCGTCTATTCTGCTGTTTTTCATTACGTTCACGTTTGGTGGAATTGCATCATTTTTACCTTTATATGCTGCTAAAAAAGACATCCCAGGCATTGAAGGGTATTTCCTGGTGTACGCGTTGTTCCTCATGGTTTCCCGCTTGTTCGCAGGAAAAATCTATGACCGGCGTGGCCATATTGCTGTTTTTCTCCCCGGCACGGTTCTCATTTTTATTGCCATGATCCTTTTATCATGGCTGCCAAATATGGGTGTTATGCTATTGGCCGCGGGCATCTACGGGCTCGGATTTGGTGCTGTACAGCCTGCCCTGCAAGCATGGGCGGTTGACGAAGCGCCAGGCAATCGTAAAGGCATGGCGAATGCCACGTTTTTCTCATTCTTTGACCTCGGGGTTGGGTTAGGCGCTCTTATATTTGGGCAAATTGCCTTTATGTTTGACTATGCGGTGATCTATGCAACAGCAGCAGGTTCGGTGCTCTTTTCGATGATGCTGTATATTTACTTGTTACTCAGAGCCCGAAAGAACACACCGAGTACTTGATGGAGTGCTTTTAACTTGAGTAAAAGTCATGTATAATATGGGATTGAACAAATTCGAGCGTAAATTTAAAGGGAAGACAGGAGCGAGAGCATGAATGCCATTAGTAATTTGAATATCCAGCGCCTTTTTCCGGATCAGAC
Source organism: Lentibacillus sp. JNUCC-1 (assembly GCF_009741735.1). Taxonomy (NCBI): domain Bacteria; kingdom Bacillati; phylum Bacillota; class Bacilli; order Caryophanales; family Bacillaceae; genus Lentibacillus; species Lentibacillus sp. JNUCC-1. The sequence goes on along the minus strand of NZ_WHOH01000001.1, from coordinate 1,337,840 downwards.
GTTTCGCCGCGGCTTTGACTATTACCGGCGTAACCTTGTCAGTGATCTCAAATATGACCGCAATTTCGAACTATGGACGGCTATTGTCAGCGGAACTGAAGATTACTTTGTTGAAATCGATACATCGGACTTGGGAAATGGAATTCTAAAGACTCGGTGTGAATGCCCCGCCTATGCAACATATGATTCCTGTAAGCATGTGGTGGCAGCGCTTCTGAGCATTGCCAACGACGATTTTCAAGACCCTTCTGTTCTTAAATATAAAATGACGAACAGGTTCATGGAAGCTGTATCAAGAACCAATGAAGCCTCCCGAGGAAATCTTGATTTTAAGGGTGAGCGTGTGCCGATGCACGTGGAATATATCCTGAAACAAGACCATAATGATAGGCTGCAGTTGGAAATGAAAGCTGGTGCTGCCCGTTTGTATGTCGTTAAAAATATCGGTGATTTTTTAGAACATATTTTGCAGGAACCAGCAAGCTACACATTCACGAAAACATTTGCCTATTCCTCGGAAGAGCATTATTTTCTCGAGCAGGACCGGGCCATTTTTCAAATTCTCAATGCCATTATTCAAAATGAGGAACTGTACAGAGGGGACATCCCCTATTATCTGGATACATGGTCGAGTTCTAAACGCCGTCTCACGATACCGCCACTTGTGGTCCATGAGCTTTTGAGTCTGCTGTCAGAACGGGATGTCAAATTAGAGACTAACGAAGGGTCGTATGAAGATATCTCTATGGTGACAGGCGATTTGCCACTTCAGTTTGCTTTGCAAAAGAATGCTGAAGACGATCTCGTGCTTGATGTTGGCCGGTTTAAGGAAATGGAATATTTCAGTGACTATAAATTGTTGTTTTATAATGGGACTTTCCATAGACCTGACAACCAACAACTTGCGCTCTTGGATTCCCTTTATGACCTGGGCCAGATCAGCGGTGAGTTGCCGGTTCCCGCAGAACAGGCTGATGCTTTCGTCTCTGAAGTTCTGCCTTCGTTAAAGAAGCTGGGCAGCGTGGGTATCAGTGACGATGTGGCGCGGGGTATTGTGCAAAAACCGCTTAAAGCAAAACTGTTTCTTGATCTTGAGGAAGCTGCCATTACAGGCAACTTGGAATACCATTACGGACACCATCTGATCCATCCTTTTCAAGATGATGCCGAACGTGACGTTATGATCGTTCGGGATGTTGAACAGGAACAAAAAATCATGCAGCTGATTGAATACGCCAATTTCCGTTATAATGGACGGCACTTATACATTCAGCTTGATGAAGATGATTTGTATGTCTTTTTGTATGAGATCCTGCCTGTACTGGATGAGCATGTAGAGCTCTATTTGACCACAGCTGTCCAGAATCTCATTGTCGACAATGCCCCGTCCCCAACAACAAGAGTCAGTGTTGACGCGGCCACAAACCTGTTGGAAATTGGCTTCGATTTGAGCGGTATCGATCAAGATGAAGTAACAAACATTTTGGATGCTGTCATCGAGAAGAAGCGGTATTACCGGATGAAGAATGGCGGCTTGTTGTCCTTAGAAACCAATGAATTCGAATCGGTCGGCCAGCTGTTTGCCGATTTGAACATTGATAAAGGAGATATTCAAGACGGACGTGTAGAGATGCCTGTTTACCGGAGCACCCAGGTTGACGAGCTTATTGATACGAAAAAGAGCTATGATCCCTCTTTTCAGAAATTGCTCCATCAGCTTAAAGCACCTGAAGAGCAGGTCTATGACCTGCCGGACAATCTCAATGCAACGTTGCGGAACTATCAAATTACTGGATATCAGTGGTTCAAGTCGCTGAGCCATTATCATCTGGGCGGGATTCTTGCTGATGACATGGGTCTTGGTAAGACATTGCAGACGATCGCCTATCTGCTGTCGGAGCCGAAAGAACATCCGCATCTCATTGTTGTGCCTTCTTCAGTTGTTTATAACTGGAAGAATGAATGTGACAAATTTGCCCCAGACCTTGAGGTGGCGATTATGACCGGTACTCCCCAGGAACGGCTTCAGAAACTGACTGATCGCAAGGACGCAGATGTATGGATTGTTTCTTACGGGACTCTGCGGCAGGACTTTGAACTGTATCAAGAGCAGACGTTTCAAACGATGATTCTGGATGAGGCCCAGTATATCAAAAACTATGCAACGAAAACATCTCGTGCGATCCGGCAAATTAAAGCTGGACGTCGTTTTGCTCTGACAGGAACCCCGATTGAAAATTCAATAGATGAATTATGGGCGATTTTCCAAGTGATTTTACCAGGGTTGATGCCCAATCAACGTGCGTTTCGTCAACTTTCACATGAAAAGGTCGCTGCTTTGACGCGGCCATTTATCTTACGCCGTCTGAAAAGGGATGTCCTGACAGAATTGCCGGAGAAAATTGAGACAGTCCATCACTCAGAATTGACGGACGAACAGCGCAATCTGTACGTCGGTTATTTACGGAAGCTGCAATCCGAAACCGCCGCTTCACTCCAACAAGGCGGATTCAATCAGAACCGCATGAAAATACTAGCTGGCTTGACGCGTTTGAGACAGATTTGCTGTCATCCAGCTTTGTTCATGGAGAACTACACCGGCCATTCCGGTAAACTGGAGCAATTGCTTGAAACGGTGGAGAACGCCAAAGCCAGCGGTCGGCGAATGTTGATCTTTTCCCAATTTACCAGCATGCATGAGATCATTATGAAAGCACTGGATACACGCGACATTGATTACTTCTATCTGCATGGAGGTACCAACTCCGAAGCACGCGTGGAGATGAGCAATCGTTTCAACGACGGTGAAAAGGATGTTTTCCTAATCTCCTTGAAAGCGGGGGGCACAGGTCTGAACCTGACTGGAGCTGATACAGTCATTCTGTATGATTTATGGTGGAACCCGGCTGTGGAAGACCAAGCTGCTGGCAGAGCGCACCGTTTCGGACAAAAAAATGTCGTCCAAGTGATCCGACTCATTTCCGAAGGCACGATTGAAGAGAAAATATATGAATTGCAGCAGAAAAAGCGGGAGTTGATCGATCAGGTCATCCAACCCGGCGAAACGATGCTCTCAAGCTTGTCCGAGGATGATGTCCGGGAATTGCTGAGCATTTAATATGGCTTACGCAAGGATTAGAATGACAAGAATGTGGGAATACTCCAATAAAGATCATTTGAAATGAGGAGGGTATTCCTTATGGACCAACAAATTCATGCCTACTTTAGAACTGAAGATGATGCAGAAAGTGCTCGTGCCCGTCTGGAAACACTTAGAACAGCTGATATACAGGTGGAAGAGATGGGTGAGGACGCCAAAACGTTGACTTTCTTCCCGATTCCAGTCAGCGGTATGACACCTGGTGTCGCCGGTACAGCTGACCCAGCTGAATTCCCTGGAATGGCTGAAGCGAGACCCGATCAGGACGGCCCGATGACACAACTGTTGACGGCCAGTGTTGATGAATCGGACTATGCTAAGGCCATGAATATCTTGCGTGAATCAGGCGGACACCAGAAACCCGATCAATAAATGTATATTCCAGCACCACAAAGCGGCATCTGTTGTATTTAACACCAGATGCCGCTTTGTGTATAATTACTGATTGATTTGAAAAAGTTTTCTTGGGCGGCCGCGGAGGTAAGGTTTCTCTTCACCTACCGCCTTAATGACTTCGCCGTTTATCAGTTTGCCCAGCGTCCGTTCAGCACTGCGCTTTGTAACGCCGTAGTAAGTGGCGAGATCCTGGGATGAGAATGGCTCATTGTTTCGGTTGGCGATAAAGTCCAGGAAATTGTATGATAACTCATTGTTTAAGCGGGCTTTATGGATAAGAGCCTGATAGAGCTTGCCAGTGTCAAATTTTTTCTCGACACCGACTGGACCAATTGTTTCACCGCGCTCATTAACGATAAAGCAACTTCCCGTTTCTTCCTTGCTACAGGATTTGAGTGCTAATCTGGCGTAATGTTCAGCTTGGTTGGCATATAATCCGAAGCCAAAACCGATGTCGACTTCGCCAGACACCCGTTCTTTCAATTCTTTTTGGAGCGGGAAATGGCGATAATTATTGGTGATATATTCAAGCAGCTTTTTCGTGCCAAAAATAACATATGCATCTCCAGATTGAACGACAGCAGAACTCGTCACATCACCGAACTCGTCAAGGATGTCTTTAATTTTATCCATATTCTCATTTTCATTTCCGTCACCGTGTTTTAAACGGACATACCCAGATACCATTTGTGAACTTGTGTTTTGATTCACAAGTGCAATGGATTTCGCTTCTTCAATGCGATTCAGCAAATTCACCATTGGAATCTGGATGCGTTCAACCGGGACGTTCGCTTGTTTTAGCTTCTCTTCCACGATATTACTTGAAGTCAGTACGAGATCGACATGGTCGGACTCCCATAAATTTTTATGGAAGAACACGATTTGATCAATATCGATCGACCGGTCGTTTCCATAGCTGTACACATGAAATCCACTCTTGTCCAACTGTTGTTCAGCGACAACCGCATCAACATACTTACGGTCATCAATGTCAATGGACATGCGGGGCAAGGTATCATCATTTTGTGTCTTCAATTCATAAAACGCGTTAAGTATCATGTACTCGTCTATTGGCACATAGACTGCTGGCAGCCGCTTTTTGTCAATCTTGTCTTTTGCGTACAGGTAGGACAAGGGGCTTGTAAATAGATAGACGTCGCACATAACAGCCTTTTCCACAAGGTCATAGACTTCAGCTGCATCTTCATAGACAAATGGAAACAGTTCAGACTTGCGGTCTGTTTCATGTTGAGCAAGTTTGTCTATAATCTCCTTCCTCCCAAACACAGCAACTTTTACCCTCATAGTTTTTTTGCCTCCTATTAAAATTTATATGATGTGGTGAAGCTCTCTCTATATATAAAAACCTGTACTTAGCTACAGGTATTTATCCAATTTATAATAAAGGACACTCTATTTTACAGAGGTGTTAATGACACGATAGGGAATTTTCATAAAATTGTCAAGTGAATTTGGCTACTAATATTACAATTGACATTATGTTAAAAAAATGTCCTTGTAACAATTATACACAAATTTAGAAATGATGCACGTCTTTTCTGAAAAATGATTCAAAAGTATAAACATATGATAAGTTTTTGTGAATGAATTTTGATATGATAGAAACGGCATTCCAAAAACACATTCTTTAAGGAGGACCAGAGATGCTTAAACAAGTACACTCAGATAAAGCCCCTGCAGCCATCGGACCATATTCACAGGCGATCAAAGCAGGTGACTTTCTCTATGTTTCGGGCCAAATCCCACTTGATGAAAATACGGGAGATGTTGTCGAAGGAATTGAAAATCAGACGAACAAAGTTCTCAGTCATTTAAAATCTATTTTAGAAGAGGCTGGTGCTGATTTTTCTAAAGTGGTTAAATTCACCATCTATCTTGATTCGATGGATGACTTTGCAGTGGTGAATGAGATTTATGGAAGCTATTTGCAAAAACCATATCCGGCACGTGCTACAGTAGAAGTCAGCCGCCTGCCGAAAAACGTCCTCGTTGAAATGGACGTCGTAGCATATCTCGGCTGATCTAAACGAGCGTCTGTGATACCGCTCCGGGAAAACACTGCGCTTTCCGTGGGCGCTGCGCGCTGTGGGTCTCACCGAAGCTTTGCATCCCAGAGGAGTCTCCGTGTTTTCCCTCCGCTAAATCATAAAAACCCGAGCAATGATCCATTGTGAAATGGAGTTGTTCGGGTTTTCTATGGTTGAATTTCTTTCGTCCTAGTCTTTTGTTAAAAGACTAGGTTCGCACTTTTGACATTGATTTGTGTCCGGCGTATTCGTGTTTGTACCAAGCGTGAAGCATGATGATGCCGGCAAGAATGAGTAATGCGCTGGTTACGAAGAAGACAGACGAAATTCCGAAGAACCCGGAAAGCATTCCCCCAAGAGCCGGGCCAATAACGTTCCCGAGAAAACGGAGACTCGTATTGTAACCAAGCACTTCACCTTGCATGGCAAGCGGTGCTTCCTGCCGGATATAAGCGACCCTGACAGGAATAATTCCACCAATAGATACACCGAGCAAAAAGCGCAGTATGACGAGCTGCCAAATTGAGGTGACAAAGCCCCCGGGAAAGTACACAATACCGGCCATAAACAATAGAATGATCAGGATTTTGATGTATCCAACCTTATCTCCAAGTTTACCCCACTTCCGGGTCATCAAAAGGTTGCCGAGACCCGCAGCTGAAAAGGCAATTCCTGAGAAAAAGGCGATACTCTCAGGTCCGTGCAGTTCAGCAACATATAATGATAAAATCGGCTGAACACTGAAATGCGCCACTTGTACCAGAACAGAGACGATCATCACAATTAAGAGGACGGGGTGTCCTGTAATATGCTTGATGACCTCTTTACTTGAATAGACTTTAGATACTTCATCATCCTCAGGCGTTTTCTTCAGTTCTCTAATCCCAATCGTCACAATGGCAGCAGAGAGAAATACTGTGAAAGATGTCCACTTGAAGGTGTCACTGTATGAGAATAGATCTGCTAAAACACCACCAAGCATCGGGCCCATGAGTGTTCCAGTAATACTTCCTGTTTGAAGAGTCCCTAGAACTCTGCCAGCAATGTGTTTCGGTGTTTGTGTCGAAATAAACGCTTGTGATGTCGGGATAAACCCAGTAAACACGCCCATAATCAACCGGAGGATAAACAGCTGCATTACGGAAGTTGCAAAGCCCATAAGCATAATGGAGATTCCAAGGCCGACAGCCGAGATCATTAATATCTTTTTACGTCCAAACCGATCACCGAAACGTCCCCATATCGGTGAAAAAATAAATGCCGATACAAAAGTAATTCCAAAAATCCACCCTGACCAACTTTGCACATAAGCGTCTGAGAAATCGCCAAATTCCTGGATATACAAAGAGATAAACGGGAGGACCATTGTCATGCTTCCGGCAATAAAAAAGTTGGCAAACCACATGATTGCCAAATTACGTTTAATCATATTATTAGAATCGTCGATTGCAGACCCTTCTTTCGAAAAATACTTCGTTACCCTAAATATAACGTATTTTTTCCCTGGAATAAAGGATTTTGCTTGCATAGTGGCGTATGGTATATAGTGGTCACCAAAAGCAATTATGGATATCTTGTCCAAATACGCTATAATATATGAAAGCCAGCTTAATGATTGTCCAAACCAAAGCATATGATGGTAAGAGACTTACCTATTTGAAAGGAATGGTGGCTATGCAAAAGCTATTCAGCAAAAGTGTGTTCGGACTAATGACGGTGCTGCTTATATTAATGGCAGCCTTACCTGTCCAGGCGGATGATAAAGTCATAGATGAAAAGCGCGGGGTACCGATTGTGGTGTATGGCGGTAATTTGAGCGATGCCCAGATTAATGAAACGAAAAAACTGCTTGAAGTGCCGGACGATCAAAAGGTTGAAGAACACAGTGCTACAGGGGAAGATTTGGCCAAGTATATCGGGGCAACCCTGCTGCGAATATGTATTCTTCCGTTAAAATTGTCTGGGAAGAAAAGGGACACGGGATCGATATTAACGTTGTGACACCAGATAAGATCACCCAAGTAACATCAGATATGTATGCCAATGCTTTACTTACGGCAGGTGTCGAGAATGCAACAGTTGCCGTAGCATCTCCGGTGAAAGTTACCGGTCATTCTGCTCTTACAGGCATATATAAAGCCTATGACGCGGAAGGCGCACAACTTGATAAAGAACGCATGGAGCTCGCTAATGAAGAGTTGGGCGTGGCGACGGATCTTGTTAACGATAGCAACCTTAGTCAAGAAGAAGTCAGCCAGTTGCTGACAGAAATTAAACAAGCCATCTCGGAAAATAAGCCGGCCACAAAAGAAGATGTAGAACAGATTGTCAATGAGCAATTGAAGAAACTGGACATTTCCCTGTCGGACGCCGACAAACAGATGTTGATCGACTTGTTTGAGAAAATGAGGAATCTGAACATCGATTTTGACCAGGTTAAGGAGCAGCTTCAGGATATTGCCAATACGGTAAAAGATAAAATGGATGAACTGGGTCTGGACGCAGGCTTTTGGGAGAAGGTCGGTAACTTTTTCAGCGATTTGTTTAACTCTATTGGCGATTTCTTTGGCGGGTTATTGGGATCTGAATAGAACAAAACAATGGTTCCTATGTCCTGTAAAAAAACAAAGTTGCAATATCAATAGAATATAGTATAATGCAGAATATTATCGAAAGCGAGATAAGCATTAAAGAAGATGGCTGGGTATATCGGAATATAAGGTTTTATGACTAAATAGGCCAAATATATCCAGCCTTTTAACTCAATTATTGCAAATAAGTTACAAAAAAGCCTTGTGTTACAGCTCAGTATATTATATAATTTAAACTATCAAATACAAATTTGTTTGAATATTATCAAATAGCAATGAACATAAATTGTTTATTTTTTTACTTGATATGTTAGAATATTTTAATTCTCGAAGGGGGAAGAGCAGTTGTCACAACAAGAGAAAGATCTGCTCCAGGTTAAAAATCTAAAGACAGGTTTCTACATAGAGGGTGAACTGCATCACGCCGTGTCAGATGTCAGCTTCGAAGTCAAACCGAAAGAGGTTGTCTGCGTTGTAGGCGAATCAGGGTGTGGTAAGAGTGTTATGTCTCTGTCAATTATGCAGCTGCTTCCGGAATTAATTTCAAAGATCGATGGTGGAGAAATTCTGTTTGAAGGGGAAAACCTCATCCAAAAAACAGATAAGCAAATGAACAAAGTGCGCGGAAAAGACATCGCCATGATCTTCCAAGAGCCAATGACAGCTTTAAACCCAGTGTTTACGATTGGTTATCAACTGCAGGAAGTTTTGTTTAATCATACCAAAATGAATAAAAAAGAAGCGCGTGAGAGATCCATAGAGTTGATGAAAGAAGTTGGAATCTCACGTCCGGAAGCAATTATAGATGAATACCCGCATCAGCTTTCAGGCGGAATGAGACAGCGTGTCATGATCGCCATGGCAATTGCGCTGCATCCTAAACTGCTGATAGCGGATGAACCAACGACTGCACTTGATGTAACAGTGCAAGCACAGATTCTAGATTTATTGAATCAAATTCAGGAAAACTCAAATATGGCTATTATGCTTATCACGCATGATCTCGGTGTTGTGGCAGAGGTAGCAGACAAAGTCGTCGTCATGTATGCCGGGGAAGTTGTCGAAGACGCTGAAGTGACGGAATTATTTGCTAATCCGAAACACCCATACACTGAATCACTGCTCGCGAGTATCCCGAAAATGGATCAAAAACAAGACAGGCTGAACACAATTGGCGGCATCGTGCCTTCTATAGAAAATATGCCACAGGTTGGATGCCGATTTGCCGATCGTTGCCCGATGGCGTTTGGTGATTGTAAAAAAGTAACACCACAACTCGCTGAAGTTGCAGACGGACACTTTGCAAGATGCCTTCTCAACAAAGAAAGCTATCCAGAGGATCATCCAGAGCACAAGGAGGCAGCCGTACGATGAGTGAACAGACAGTAATGGAACAATCAAGCAATCAGGCAAAAACAGATTCAGATGTTTTGCTTGAAGTGAAGAATTTAAAAAAATATTTCCCTGTAACAGCTGGTTTCTTCAAGCGAAAAGTAGGAGATGTTAAGGCAGTTGACAATGTTTCGCTGACCTTGAAAAAAGGTGAAACATTCGGGCTTGTAGGTGAATCGGGCTGTGGCAAGTCAACAACCGGCAGAACAATTCTGCGTCTGACCAGCCCAACTGATGGTGAAATTCTATTTGAAGGCGAAGACATCACAAGGTTGCGTGGAACGCGCCTGCGAAAATTCAGACAGAATTTCCAGATGGTGTTCCAGGATCCATATGCATCCTTGAATACGAAAATGATGGTCGGCCACATCGTCGATGAACCACTTCGTAACTTCACCAACAAATCTAGCAAACAACTTAAAGAAGAAATAAAAGAATTATTGGTACGTGTGGGACTCAGAGATACGGATTATTATAAATACCCACATGAGTTCTCAGGTGGTCAGCGTCAGCGGATCGGTATCGCCCGAGCACTCGCCGTTAATCCGAAACTCATTATTGCAGATGAACCTGTAAGTGCCTTGGACGTATCTATTCAATCACAGGTACTGAATTTGCTTCAGGATTTGCAGGAAGAATTCAATCTGACATATTTATTCATTGCACACGATTTGAGCGTTGTAAAACATGTGAGTGACAGAATTGGCGTTATGTACTTAGGGCATTTGGTGGAAGTTGGTTCTAACGAAGCAGTATACAGAGAACCGCTCCACCCCTATACACAGGCTCTAACCTCTGCGATTCCTGAGCCGGATCCGACTAAGAAGAAAGAGCGGGTTATCTTAAAAGGTGATGTTCCAAGTCCGGAAAATCCGCCTTCAGGGTGCGTCTTCCACACAAGGTGTCCGGTCGCGATGCCGAAGTGTAAGGAAATCGTGCCTCAATTAAAGGAGGTGAGGCCGAACCACGAAGTCGCATGTTTACTGTATGATGAGGAATAAATTTATAACAATTAAGGGGGAAATTTTGTTGAAGAAAAAGCTATTGGTTTTATTAGTATTAATGTTTTCTTTGACACTGATGCTTGCAGCTTGTTCAGACTCAGATGATACAGGCGGCAATAGCGGTGGAAATGATGGCGGTTCAGACAACGGTGGAAATGACAATGGCGGTGAAGAAGCATCCGGACCTCAGGAAGGCGGCACAATGGTGTACGCACTTGACACTGAACCAGATGGTATCTACAACATTAACTTCTACGGCACAGCTACTGACGCCGAGGTTATTGACTTTTTCGATGACGGTTTAATCACATATGATGATGAATTAAAACCTCAGCCACATATTGCTGACTGGGAAACTGATGACAATCAGCATTATACATTTACATTCCAAGAAGGCGTTAAATGGCACAACGGTGAAGAACTGACTGTTAATGACTGGGTGTTTGCACTTGAAACCATTTCACACCCTGACTATGATGGTCCACGTTGGGCAAACGTTCAAACAATTGAAGGTGCTAAGGCCTTCCGTGATGGAGAAGCAGATAGCATTTCCGGTATAAATGTTGTGAGTGACTATGAAATTGAAATTACGTTTGATCAGCCACGCGTAAACAACTTGGAAAACCTTTGGACATACCCAATGTCTGAAAAAGAATTTGAAGGTGTTGAAGTTGCAGATATGTCTTCTTCACCACAGGTTCGTGAAAACCCTGTAGGTACAGGTCCATTCAAAGTTACCAAGATTGTTCCCGGCGAATCCGTTCAGTTTGAAGCGTTTGAAGACTACTGGCAAGGTAAGCCACATCTCGACGGTGTTGTTTTGAAAGTTATTGATCCAAGTCTCGTAATCGGTGAACTGAAAAACGAAGATCTTGACATGACTTCTTTCCACCCAAGCAACTATGAAGAAATTGATGCTTTGGATAATGTTGAAGTACTCAAAGCACCTGGCGTAAGCTATTACTACATTGGTTTCCGTCTCGGAAGCTATGACGGCGAAACAGCTACAATGGACTTTGAGAAGTATCAGAATGAAGAATTGCGTACAGCTATGGCACACGCTATTGACCGTCAAGCTTGGAACGACGAGTTCTTCTTTGGACTTGGTTCACCAATCAACCGTCCAGTACCATCTGCACACTGGATTGCAGCAGATGATTCTGACCTCGAAAACCATTTCGAGTATGACCCAGAACTAGCTAAAGAAATGCTTGATGATGCAGGCTATGTTGACACGAACGACGACGGCTGGCGTGAAGATCCAGACGGTGAAGAATTTGTCGTGAAGTTCAGTCACTATGCAACAAACAACCCAACGTTTGAAACACGTGCAAAATCGATCACGCAGTTTTGGGAAGATGTAGGTCTTAAGACAAAGCTTGAAATGACAGACTCTGGTCTGTATTACGACTTGCTTGAAGAAGCAGACGAAGGTATGGAAGTCTTCTTCGGCGGCTGGTCTACAGGTGCAGATCCAGATCCGACAGCACTTTGGCATTCAGATGCTCTGTGGAACTTCCCACGCTGGGTAAATGAGAAAAACGACCAGCTGATGGAAGATGCACTTGATATGGATGTTGTTGGCACTGACCAGGATAAGCGTAAAGAACTTTATGTTGAATGGCAGCAAAACATCAACGAACATGTTCCAATGATCCCAATTTCTGAACTTGAAGAAGTTATGGCTACAAGCAAACGTCTCCAAGGTGTGGAAATGGATCTATCCGGAACAAACAGCCCGCATGAGTGGTGGGTTAAGCAAGACTAATTGATTACGAAGCAGTTGCGACGTACTAGATAAGGAGTATTGCATTATGTTGAAATACACCCTCAGAAGAATACTGGGCATGATTCCAATGTTATTCCTTGTCTCCATCGTGGTATTCACCCTGGCAAAAATGATGCCAGGGGATGCCCTTGGTGGAGAGATTGATCCACAGAACTCTGACCCGGAATACATTGAAGAAATGCGTGAAAAGCTGGGTTATAATGATCCTATTTATCAGCAGTACATAGACTGGGTCGGTGGCTTTGTACAAGGCGATTTTGGAAAGTCCGTCAAATACAAAATGCCAGTACTCGATCTTTTAAAGGAGAAACTGCCTAACACGATATTTCTTGGGATAATGTCTCTTGTCATTACGTATATACTCGCTTTTATCATGGGTATTTATGCCGGACGAAAGCCGTACACGATTGGTGATCATGCTATAGGTGGGTTAAACTATCTTGGCCTTGCGATCCCATCTTTTGTAGCAGCCGTTTTTGCCATTTATATCTTTTCGTTCCAGCTAGGATGGTTCCCGTCCAACGGTTCTGTCGACATAATGGTTCAGAATGGTACGCTCGATTATTGGTTGAGCAGACTACACCATGTTATATTGCCAGCAATTGTACTTGGTGCATTGGGTACAGCAACCTATACTCAGTTCTTAAGAAATGACATCATTGAAAACAGCAGAAAAGACTTTGTCCGGACTGCAAGAGCAAAGGGCACTAAGCGTACGAAAATCTATAACGTTCATATTTTGCGTAATTCCATTATCCCTTTGGTCACATTTCTCGGTTTTGATATCGTCTCGATTATCGGCGGGGCAGTTATCACTGAGACCATTTTTACGTATCCTGGTATTGGACAACTATTCGTTAACTCAGTAAACTCCAGAGACTATTCGGTTGTTATGGCCATTACAATGATGTTTTCCGTGCTTGTTTTAGTCGGGAACCTTGTAGCAGATATTCTCTATGGAATAGTTGACCCACGGATTCGATTGGACTAAGGGAGGGAGGAGAACGTGAATATGGAACAAGCAACTATAGAACAGCCGAAAAAAAAGCAAAACACATCACCATGGGCGATAGCCAGAAGAAAATATTTAACCAACAAACTGGCAATGATCAGTTCTTTCTTCCTGATCTTCGTTATTGTCATATCTTTTCTGGCCCCATATATTACGACAATCGATATATCTCGTGTCAATATTGGTGAAACTTCTCTCACACCTTCCTCTGATCATTGGCTTGGAACCGACAAAAGTGGAAGGGATGTTTATACAAGACTTCTGTATGGCGGAAGGGTATCTTTGACAGTTGGTTTGTCGGTTACAGCCCTCGTTATCGTATTTGGTACATTGATCGGATCGATTGCCGGATATTTTGGCGGCTTTGTTGATAGTGCTTTAATGCGCTTTACCGACTTTGTATTGAATTTCCCATTTCTAGTATTCGTTATTGTCTTAAACACCCTTTTATTTGGACAAGTAAGTGGTGTGTGGGTACTGATAGTCGTTATCAGTGGCCTCAGTTGGGGTGGTATAGCACGTATTGTCCGAAGTAAAATACTGGCTGAAAAAGAAAATGAGTATATTTTGGCGGCTGAGTCAATCGGAACGCCATCATCTAAAATCATTACAAGACATTTATTGCCGAATGTTTTGTCGACAATTATTGTGCAGGCAACATTAACATTTGCCGGCATGATTGTTGCCGAAGCTGGTTTGAGTTATCTTGGCTTTGGTGTCCCGCAAGAAGTTCCAAGCTGGGGCAACATGCTGTCTTCAGCTAATGAACCGGATGTTTTGCAGGACAAGCCTTGGATATGGATTCCACCAGCTATGGCCATTGTTATTACAATATTATCTATTAACTTTATCGGTGAAGGGCTCAAAGATGCATTAAACCCTAAATCAGATAAATAGAAAAAACCTCTCTGCCTATGATTAGGTTAGAGAGGTTTTTTGCTGTGCTTAAAGTTTTCTATTAAAACATGTAATATTTTATAGAAAAACTGGCAACCCTTGTAACAGACTCTTAAAAGTCTTGTAACCACAATGGCCGTCCTAGTGTGATAGGATAGACATTGTGAATTTTAAAGGAGGGTATTGCCCATGAGGAAGCTAGTAGCGTTATGTGCTACTCTATTCATTGTAGCTACAGGCACAGTGACCGCTTCAGCACAGGTTTACGAAGTTGAAAAAGGAGACAGCCTCTGGAAGATTGCCAACGAGAATAATATGAGTGTCGATAGATTAATTGAGATTAACAATCTCAAAACAACCGTCATACAGCCAAAACAAAGTATCACACTGTATGATTCGTATCAAGTGGAAAAGGGAGACACCCTTTCAGCCATTAGTAAAACTTTTGATGTTACAGTTGAAGACTTAATGGAATGGAATGACTTGTCCTCCGACTTAATTTTGATTGGACAAGAATTAACTATCAAAGATGGTGCTGAAGCAGTCAAAAAAGATACAGCCAGTAAAGCCAAGCGAACCGAACAACAGTCAAACGATGACAAAGTAGCCGCAAAACAAGCGGTTAACACAAGGAAAGCCGAAACGGTTTCAAACTCCAGTGCAAAAGCGAGTCAGCCAACTGAGCAAAAAGCAGACGGTAAAACCATCAGTGTTCAAGCAACAGCCTATACGGCTAAATGCGATGGGTGTTCCGGTGTCACTTACACAGGTCTCGATTTAAATCAAAATCCGAATGCCAAAGTGATTGCAGTGGATCCAAGCGTGATTCCGCTCGGCACAAAAGTATATGTTGAAGGGTATGGCTACGCTACAGCAGCAGATATCGGCGGCGCAATTAAAGGTAACCGTATCGATATCCACGTTCCTACTAAAAAAGAAGCGTATAGCTGGGGCGTCCGCGAAGTTAACGTAACAATCGTTGAATAATAGATTTAAAAGCCACTTTGCTTGTTAGAGATAACGAGCGAGTGGCTTTTTTTAATTGCATTTCTACTAGGTACAAAGTTTTAGGCAGGTCTTAAAACACTGCCATTTTCCGGATCAACAACTTGACCGGGACCATCAGGCTGAAGGTATCCAACAATCCCAAATCCGATTACCGTACTAATGAGCGGGAAAGCCCATTCCTTCAGGTGTGGGATGAGAGCGAATATATTAAGACATGATCTTAAAAATAGTAGGGTCAAAGCAATTAAAATAAAACTGGAACATATGTTCTTGATTTGATATAATACAGTGGAGGAGGTGAAGTGGTGCCAACAATTTCTCTGAAAGTAGAATTGCTAAAGCCGACAATAGAAAAACAAAATGTGTATCAAACAATGACACAAACAAACACGGATTTCGCTAATTGGCTTTTAACTTATGACGATCTAAACAAAGCGACATCCAAAGTTTTCAAGCTGTTCTCATCCAACAAACAACTGCCCTCAGCAGTTGTTAATCAAACGATTCGGGACGTGAAAAGTCAAAAGAGACACCAAAAAGCGAAAAAATATAAACGGCTCTGGTGTGCATTCAATAACCAAAACGCCAAAATAGAATATGACAGGCTTTATAAAATCAGCTTTCCGACACTTGAAAAACGTATCGGCGTGCCTTTGGTCGTCCGACCGTTTCAGCAAAAATGGCTCGATAAGATTTTAAACGGTGAAGCCAAACAAGGTACGGTTGACCTTTTTAAAAAGAGAGGCCGCTGGTTTGTGACAATTGCCATTTCCTATGACGTAGAAAAAACGACCAACGAGAAGGTATTGGGTATTGATCTTGGGTTGAAAAACATCGCCACATGCAGCGTCGGCACGAAAAGTTTATTTTTTAAAGGCAATCAAATAGCCTTCAAAAGAAGAAGATTTTCTTCAAGAAGACGCAAGCTGGGCAAGCTGAAAAAACTTCAAGCTATCAAAAAGTCAAAAGATAAAGAGTCGCTTTGGATGAGAGAAATGAATCATACCATATCCCGTCGAATCATACGTTTTGCCAGGTCCAACGGTGTTGGACTGATCAGAATGGAAGATTTGACAGGTATTCGCATGG
This sequence comes from Lentibacillus sp. JNUCC-1, assembly GCF_009741735.1. NCBI lineage: Bacteria > Bacillati > Bacillota > Bacilli > Caryophanales > Bacillaceae > Lentibacillus > Lentibacillus sp. JNUCC-1. The sequence goes on along the minus strand of NZ_WHOH01000001.1, from coordinate 1,321,454 downwards.
CTAAATCAAAAAAAGAAGCAGGCAGAAACCTAAACAATTGGAGTTTCCATCAGCTTCAGACATTCATTCAGTATAAAGCAGAAATGGCAGGCATCACGGTTGAATATGTCGTGCCAAATTATACATCGCAAACATGTAAATGCGGAAATTGTGACAAGCAAAACCGCAATGGTTTGAGGTTCAAATGTAAAAAGTGCAGCTATAAAAACCACGCGGATTTAAATGCAAGCATCAATATCGCAAAAGCCCTGTCAGGCATCTCCAAACATAAACAAGTTATATAACTCGTGTACCGGTAACAGGTATACCGCCAATTGCGGTACAATTCATAACGCAGTTGGACGGGGCCATGGCAGCCCCCTTAACTTGAGGCTAGTTCAAAACCGAAAGGGACTGCGAACGTCTTAGCACTCGAGAATCCCACTGCTTTAGCTGTGGGAGTGTCAAGCATCTTGATCATTCCTTTTGAATTTCATCACACAAATTATATTATAACCGATTTTTCACTAACCACAAGACGGTATTTTTTAGAAAAACACGTATAGCTTGTTGATGAATAGATCCCTATAGTTGTGTTATGATGTGTATGGATATGAAGGTAATTTTAATGCAAACATAAATGAGGAGGACATTTTACATGACGAGTCATATTTTGCAAACGTTTTTGGACGAGAACATAAAAGATTTGAAGGAACGCGGTCTCTACAATGAAATAGATCCGATAAAAGGCGCCAATGGTCCGGAAATATCAATCGAAGGAAAGAAATTAATCAACCTTTCTTCAAACAACTATTTGGGGCTGGCTACTGATGATCGACTTAAAAAAGTGGCTCGTGAAGCTGTTGATTCCCATGGAGTCGGTGCAGGAGCCGTCCGTACCATTAATGGAACAATGGATCTTCACTTGGAGTTAGAAAAGAAACTTGCGGAATTCAAAGGTACAGAAGCGGTCATTTCATTTCAATCTGGTTTTAATTGTAATATGGCAGCTATTTCCGCTGTAATGGACAAGAACGATGCTATACTGTCAGACGCTTTAAACCATGCTTCCATCATTGACGGGTGCCGCTTGTCAAAAGCAAAAATCATTCCTTTTAACCATTCTGACATGGATGATCTGAGACAAAAGGCGAAAGAGGCTGTGGAATCAGGTCAGTATAATAAGATCATGGTCATAACAGATGGTGTGTTCTCCATGGATGGTGACATTGCCAAGCTGCCAGAAATTGTTGAGGTCGCTGAAGAATTTGATTTAATTACGTATGTCGATGATGCACATGGTTCAGGTGTGCTTGGTAAAGGCGCTGGGACAGTTAAACACTTTGGCCTGCAGGATAAAATTGATTTCCAAATGGGCACACTTTCAAAAGCAATCGGCGTTATTGGCGGTTACGTTGCGGGTAAACAAAATCTGATCGACTGGTTGAAAGTCCGCTCCAGACCGTTCTTGTTCTCAACAGCTGTCACTCCAGCAGACGCTGTCGCTGCCACTAAGGCCGTTGAGATATTGATGGAAAGCACAGAACTGCATGACAAACTTTGGGAAAATGGGCGCTATCTTAAAGACGGCCTGAAGGAACTTGGATTCGACATCGGTGAAAGTGAAACACCAATCACACCATGCATCATCGGTGATGAAAACGACACCCAAACATTCAGCCGCCGCCTATACGAAGAAGGCGTCTATGCCAAGTCAATCGTATTCCCAACCGTTCCACGCGGCACAGGACGCGTACGCAACATGCCAACCGCCGCCCACACAAAAGAAATGCTCGACCAAGCCATTAAAATATACGAAAAAGTCGGCAAAGAAATGAACATTATCTAACCTGAAACACCCAAATTGGCTATCAACATCAGTCATGAGTAAATTACAGACTGAGACATAGTGGAAACTTTAAATGACTGCTAATATGACCGCTCCGAAAATACATTCCCTTTCCGCGGGCACGGCCTCAGCCACCTTGCCCCGGCAAGGGGGGATGTTGACGTTGTCCGCAAAGGACGATTTTTAGTCGCCCCTCCTTAATGTGACACTGTGGGATCTTCGGACTCGTGCTTTTCCAGCAGGAGTCGTCATGTGTTTTTTCCGCTTAGAGTCTGCCACACAAGGTTGTGTTGCTTATAATTGGAAAATATAAAATGACGTGCTCACGAAAAAAGTGAGAAATACACCCTCATCGAGCTCCGGGAAAACACGGAGACTCCTATGGGAGCAAAAGCCTAGATGAGACCCCACAGCGCGCAGCGCGAGGAGGCTCAGCAGCGCCCATGGAAAGCGCAGTGTTTTCCCGGAGCTCGGTGGTGCGAGGCAGTCACAATATGCTCACTTACATCGTGGTTTATGGGAGCTGTGTCTTTAAGATATGTACGAAAGCAGTAGATAAGAGGCACTGAGGGTTCTCAGTGCCCGGTAAATCGTAATCATACATTAATTGATATCAAGAGAGGGTTATCTTATGAAGAAGATACTTGTAACCGGCGCCATGGGGCAGATTGGATCTGAGCTTGTTGATCAGCTGCGCCACACTTATGGTGCGTCAAATGTTATTGCAACAGATATTAAATCAGGCGGCCAATCAACTGAAGGCCCATATGAAACACTGGACGTTACTGACGGCGAGCGCTTCCATGAATTTGCAAAAAAATATCAAGTCGACACGATTATGCATCTGGCAGCACTTCTGTCCGCTAAAGCAGAAAACAATCCTAAATTTGCTTGGGACCTTAATATGGGTGGGCTTGTAAACGCGCTTGAAGTAGCGCGTGATTTAAATACACAATTTTTCACGCCAAGTTCAATTGGCTCATTTGGACCATCCACACCTAAAGATCAGACACCACAGGACACGTTGCAGCGGCCTACAACGATGTATGGTGTGAATAAAGTAGCTGGTGAGCTGCTTTGCGACTATTATTATCATCGTTTCGGACTGGATACGCGAGGTGTGCGCTTCCCAGGTTTGATTTCATATGTGACACTACCGGGTGGCGGGACGACTGATTATGCCGTTGACATTTATTATGAAGCGGTTAAACAGCAATCCTACACCTCGTTTATTGCAGAAGGTACATATATGGATATGATGTACATGCCAGATGCTTTAAATGCAATCATTAAGCTAATGGAAACTGATCCCGCTAAGCTTAAACATAGAAATGCCTTTAACATTACAGCTATGTCTGCGGCACCTGAGGATTTTGAGAAAGCAATTCAGGCACATATTCCGGAGTTTAAACTGTATTATGATGTCGATCCGGCCCGCCAGCGTATTGCTGAAAGCTGGCCAAATGGTATCGATCCGACAGCCGCCAAAGAAGAGTGGGGCTTTAAAGCCGAATACGACCTCGCTGCCATGACCAAAGACATGCTGGAAAAAGTTCGTAATAAATAATAGCAAACGCGCTGAACCATACAGGGATCAGCGCGTTTTTCTTTTTAATATACGGTTGAAAATTAGACGGCATACATAGCTTCGACACGGTCTTGAATCTCTTTGTCCTGAACGTATTCTTCATAAGAGATTTCTTTATCAAAGATCCCACCCGGCGTGATTTCAATCAGTCGGTTGGCAACGGTATTGATAAATTCATGGTCTTGAGTTGTGAAAATGATAGACCCTTTGAATTTGATTAAGCCGTTGTTGAGAGCGGTGATTGACTCCAAATCTAAGTGGTTGGTTGGCTCATCGAGTAATAGCACGTTTGCGTTTGAGAGCATCATTTTAGACAGCATACAACGCACTTTCTCTCCACCGGATAACACGTTTGCTTTCTTCAGGGCCTCTTCACCAGAGAAAAGCATCCGTCCGAGGAAACCACGGAGAAATGTTTCTGTTTCGTCTTCAGGTGAAAATTGACGCAGCCAGTCAACAAGTGTCAGATCACTATTTTCAAAGTAAGCTGAATTGTCTTTAGGGAAATAGGATTGTGACGTGGTCACGCCCCATTTATAAGTCCCTTCATCTGGTTCCATTTCACCCATTAATATTTTCAGCAGTGTTGTATTAGCGATGTCGTCTTTTCCGATCAGCGCGATTTTATCATCTTTATTCATTGTGAAACTGACATTATTCAGCACTTTTTTACCGTTAATGGTCTTTGACAGACCCTGTACCTGTAAGAGGTCATTCCCTATCTCACGTTCAGGTGTAAAGGCAATGTACGGATAACGGCGTGAGGACGGTTTAATATCGTCAAGGGTGATGCTGTCGAGCAGTTTCTTTCTGGATGTCGCCTGTCGTGATTTGGAAGCATTGGCACTGAAACGGGCGATGAACGCCTGTAATTCCTTAACCTTTTCTTCCTTTTTCTTGTTCTCTTCTTGTGCCATTTTCTTGGCGAGCTGGCTGGATTCATACCAGAAGTCATAGTTGCCGACATAGATCTCGATCTTGCCGTAGTCAACATCTGCAATGTGTGTGCATACCTTATTTAAAAAGTAGCGGTCGTGTGAAACGACGATTACGGTATTTTCAAAGTTGATCAAGAAATCCTCAAGCCACTGTATTGCCTGGATATCGAGCCCGTTTGTCGGCTCATCCATCAAGAGAACATCAGGGTTGCCAAAGAGAGCTTGGGCAAGGAGGACTTTGACTTTTTGATCGGCGTTCAGTTCGGACATTTGCAGCTGGTGTAAAGATTCATCGATGCCGAGCCCTTTTAATAAAACAGCTGCATCAGATTCGGCTTCCCAGCCATTCATTTCAGCGAATTCACCTTCGAGTTCAGCCGCGCGCATGCCATCTTCTTCGGAAAAATCGGCTTTCATATAAATAGCGTCTTTTTCCTGTTTCACGCTGTAAAGTTTTTCGTGTCCCATCAGGACGGTGTCAAGCACCTGATAGTCTTCATAAGCAAAGTGGTCCTGTTTCAGAACGGCCAGTCGCTGATCCCGTCCGAGTGATACATGGCCGGATTGAGGTTCGATTTCACCTGAGAGGATTTTTAAAAAAGTGGACTTACCTGCACCATTTGCACCAATAACCCCATAACAATTGCCAGGGGTAAACTTCAAATTGACATCTTCAAACAGTTTTTTATCACCATATCTTAAACCAACGTTGGTTACATTTATCATTTGTGGTTCATGCCTCCATCAATCAAGTAGATTGGTGCCAGTTTGTTTCACTGGCAACAAGGTTAGCTTAAGCGATTTAGCCGCTCACGTCAAACAATTAATCGCAAATTTTTAGTTTAACAATGACTTTTGTCAAAAGCAAACGAACGCTTCGGGGAAAATCTGTTATAATGAAGTAACTCATATATACAGAAACGTGTTACACGATATACCATCGCTCAGTTAAAGCGAAGGGGGAGAAAGAAACATGGGGGAACAGACGGTTTATTTCCTATTTACAGACACAGGAACATACTTGTCAAAGGCGATTAACTATTGTACAAAACAGCCTTTGAATCATGTGTCAATTGGGTTTGATGACGAATTGTCGGAAGTCTACAGCTTCGGCAGGAAACGTCCCAAAAACCCATTTATTGGGGATTTGTGAAAGAAGACATTAAAAGTGATTTTATGCGAAACTCGGAATGTGCCATTTATAAATATACGATCGCACAGACTGAATATGAACGCGTGATTTCAGAAATTAAAGGGATAGAAGCTCAAAAGGATTTTTATAAATATAATTTTCTGGGGTTATTCGGTGTACTGTTGCGGATTAAGATTGATCGGCCTCATGCCATGTTCTGTTCGCAGTTTGTAGCGACGGTCCTCAATGACTCAGCTTCGGCCAGATTCATTAAAGAGCCATGTTTCATAACGCCAGCTGACATACGCAATATGGAAGGGATGGAGCTGATTTACCGCGGATCACTCGGTCACTATCAGTCTCAGTCATTCCTGACCCATGACAAGGAAGAGGCAGAAAGAGAAACTGGCGAACAGTCTTCGTTTAAACTGAACATTACCAGACAGATCAAGCGATTCGTCATGCGATAATAGAGCCTGGCTAGTTGAAGGGCTCTTGATACATAACAGGAGGTTGAATCGATGGAACGCGGCAATAATTATCGATTAATGAAGTTGCGGGATATGCTGTTTGAAGAAACGGACGAAGAACATGAATTAGGGATTGAAGAACTCATTTCTAAACTCCAAAATGCCGGGGTTACAGGGAAATTTGACAAACGAACGATCAAACGTGACCTTGAAATTCTTGACGAAGCTGATTTTGAAGTGATTGTGAATAAGAGAAAGTTTGGCAAGCATTTCTACAGTCATCAGTCACGACTGTTTGAAACTTATCAGCTGCGTCTGATTATTGACGCCATCCTGTCAGCACGTTTTATCACGAAAAATGAAAAAGAAAATCTGATTCAAAAGATGAAGCAGCTTACGAGCAAACATATTGGGAAGACCTTCCCTGAACCTGTTCTGTTTAATCAATCGACGAATATGGATTATGAACAGGTGAAGTTCAATATTGATTATGTACATAGAGCGATTTCCGAACAGAAAGTGCTGACGTATCAATATGGGAAGTATGATGTAGACAAAGCATTTCGTTTCCATCGGGACGGAGCTGTGTATCATGTTGAACCCTATGCGCTTATATGGGAAAAGGATTATTATTATTTGATCGGGCACTATCAGCCGAATGCCGAAATACGGCACTACAGGCTCGATCGTATCCGCAATATCACCATTACGGATGAACATTTTGTGAAAGAAGACTTTGAACTGCAAGCGTATGTGGATCAGACGTTTCAAATGTTTGCCGGTGAAAACAGCCGCATTAAAATTCGTTTCGATAATGATTTAATCAACGTTGTTCTGGACCATTTTGGACATGAAGCTGATATTAAAAGAGATGGGGACGACCATTTTGTCCTGTCTACAAAAGCAAAACTTTCTGACGGCCTCATCAACTGGATTCTGACCTGGGGCAATAAAGCCCGCGTTCTCTCCCCAGCCCACCTTGTAGAAGACGTGAAGGAGAAAATCAACCTCATGCAGGCATTGTATGAAGTGGATTAAAGAGAAAAAGGCTGCTTTCTTAAAAACAGCCTTTTTTTCTTTGCTTAGGAAATTATAAATTATCCGAGCTGTTCATAACCATTGGGAGCCTAGCCAGCCTTCACTCAATGCCCATTGTTTTGTAAGGGACGCGGATTTTAAAGGCTAGGTTGTCTGATTCGAGGTCGAGTTGTTCAACAGACACATGGAAATTACTTTTAATGTCCATCTCGGTAACAGCGACGTAAATCTCTTCTTTTTTTGCATCAACTGTAACCCATTCAGGCATCGGCAAGTATTTACCCATATATTCCATGATCTTCTGATTCGGCAGCTGGAGCAGCCCGACTGATATGGACTTTTGTTTCAACACGACATCTCCGTTTTTCTGGACTTCCGGGTCGAAATGCATCGAAAGCGGAACAGTCGTTGTGAAAACAGGCAACTCCCCGTTCAGCTCCACATCTTCATTCAAGGAAAGGCTATACTGATGATTGGTTCCTTTAAGCAATTCTTCAAGATACGCATTAGCCAGATCGTCGACATTTTGCTTTGTTGTCCGAACGATAAATTCTGAGCTTTCGTCTTTAGGCTGTGGCTTGGCATCGGGTCTGTCTGTTTCAGAAACAGGCCAGAACAAAAGGATTAACAGGCCGACCACCAGCACACCATTTGCAACTAAAAGCGATAAGAAAAGGATTTTCCATTTGTTTTTCTTATGTTGGGAACGTTTCTCTGTCACAAACTCACTCCTCTTGCCCAGTATATTCAAGAACACGCTCGGCCATAAGCCTATAGCCGCTGTAATTCGGGTGGAAGTGATCTTCTGCAAACAGTTCTTCCTCAGTATTGCTGAATAAATCATCAATGGGAATGAACGTGGCTTTGTCTCTTCCGTTGGCCACTGTCCGGCTTGTTCTATTCCATTCGTTAATAATCTCATCGAGTTCTTCTACATTTTGAAAGTATTGCTGGAATGGATTGTAAAAACCAATAAGGTATATATCGGCATCACTGTTAAGCTCTGTTACTTTATCAAAAATGGATTCGAGCCGCTCTTTGTAACGCTCACGCTCTGCGGTGAACGGTTCGAATGTTAGATTGGTGATGTTCTGTTTCACAACCTGCATCACGTCGTTAGCGCCTATTGTGATAAGGACCACATCAGCATCTTTGATCGAATCTTGAATCTCTTCTTTTTCCAGCCGTTTCAACAGTTGATCAGATCTGTTGCCGCGTTTGCCATAGTTATCAAATGTAACAGTCGTGTCGCTGTTGGTGTTGACGGTGCGCTCAAGTATGCCGACGTAGCCCCCGCTGTCATACTGGTCACCGACACCTTGTGTAAGGGAATCCCCAATAGCGGTAACATGTGTGTCCTGGTTGGAGAACAATTCAACCGCTTTTTTCATGGATTTTGACAGAATGGTCGTCAGCTGCTCTGTCAAAGAATCCATATCTGTCTTTTCAGGTTCATCCTCTTGTGTTTCCTCATCTTTATTCTCGTCATGTTCTTTTTTGGAGGTCTGATCGGCTTGTTTGTGTTCAGACTGATCTTCGTCATTGGCAGAGCTGAGTGAGACAGGCACGGCTGTTTCACTGTTTGCAAACCAATACACTGTACCCCCGGCACCCAAAAGAAAAATTCCGAGTAAGATAGCCAATATATATTTTCGTTTCATAAATGATCACCTGTATGATTTCATATGGGCGGACCGTACAAGATATGCTATTTCATTTGTATACCCTAATTGAACAAAATCAATCATACCTATAAGCTCGCCGTCATCACAAGTATAACATGAAAAAAGGTCGTACAATATAACTGTAATAGAAGCTTAATCGTTTTAATGTTCTGCTTGCCGATCTTTTCGCGATGCTCGCTTAAACCAAGAACTCATATATATGAAGAGAGCGCTCCATATCAGAACAAAAGCAATGAAATGGGCACTTGTAAATACTTCGTTATATACAAAAACACCTAATATGAGCATAAGCGTCGGTGCGATATATTGCAAAAAGCCAACCATCGACAAAGGGATTTTTTGTGCCCCCGCAGCAAATAACAATAGGGGAACCGCTGTGGCTGCGCCTGCCCCCATCAAAAGCAAGCCTGTTGGCGTGATCGCTGATTCCAGCGTGAGTGCCGGGTTGCTGACTGCGGAAAGATAGATCAGGGCAATAGGCGTGACAAACATTGTTTCTATTGTCAATCCGAACATGGGACCGATGGAAATGGTCTTTTTAATCAGCCCATAGAAGGCGAATGACAAGGCAAGCACGATTGATACCCATGGAAATACACCATAGCTGAATGTCAGGTACAAAACACCCAGCGAGGCAAGAATGAAGGAAACGATTAAGCGTCTGGAAATGCCCTCTTTTAAAAAGACAATCCCAAGAACGATGCTGACGAGCGGATTGATATAATACCCGAGGCTCGCCTGGACAACATGCCCGCTGTTTACCGCCCATATAAACGTGAGCCAGTTAAGGGTGATCACCAAAGAAGCAGCCAGAAGCTGAACCGCTTGTTTTTTAGTTTGAAACAGTGCTTTGAAAGCATGCAAAAATGGACGCCCTTTCTTTGTAATAAGGACAAGGACAGACACAAAAACAAACGACCAAACAATCCGGTGAGCGAGAATCTGCCCCGCAGGCACCTCGTCCACCAGCTTCCAATAAATCGGCAGCAGCCCCCACAGAAAATAAGCCCCCGCTGTATACAAAATCCCGAACTTTTCATCCTGTTCCATGGCTATCACCCCTTTGTATAACGATTAAAGTTTGATTATATATTGCTGAGCGCGTCGAATAATGTGTCGAGCGCGTCAATTAAAGTGCTGAGCGCATCAAATAACGTGTCGAGCGCGTCAATTAATGAGCTGAGCGCATCGAATAACGTGTCGAGCGCGTCAATTAATGAGCTGAGCGCATCAAATAATGGGTTGAGCGCGTCAATTAAAGTGCTGAGCGCATCGAATAATGGGTCGAGCGCGTCAATTAATGAGCTGAGCGCATCGAATAATGGGACGAGCGCGTCAATTAATGAGCTGAGCGCATCGAATAATGGGACGAGCGCGTCAATTAATGAGCTGAGCGCAACGAATACTGAGTCGAGCGCGTCAATTAATGAGCTGAGCGCAACGAATACTGGGTTGAGCGCGTCAATTAATGAGCTGAGCGCAACGAATACTGAGTCAAACGCATCAATTAATGAACTGAGCGTGTCAAATAACATGCTGAGCCTCAAAATTAAAAGGAGATTCATTTAAATATAGGTAAGTATTGCTATCTTTAAAGTAAATGATATTATTTTAAGCCTCTCCAGAATAAAAAGCAATGTATTTTTATACGGTAAACGCTTTCATTTTATTGGTGAATCACATATGATGGGGGTGTGGGATTTTTTAAAAAGACAGTGAGGGGGAGTTGTATGGATAAAGAAAATAAGCGGATGGAAACGATGGTTATTCATGGGGATATGATTCAAAGACGATGCAAGGCAGCCTTGTTCCGCCATTATTCCAGACATCCACGTACACATTTGAATCGGCTGAACAGGGGGAGAGGAGGTTCGCGGGGGAAGAGCCCGGATATGTTTATTCACGGCTCGGCAACCCGACTGTGACGGTGCTGGAAGAACGGATTGCTGCGCTGGAAGGGGGAGAGCGCGGGCTTGCTTTTGCTTCGGGGATGGCTGCTGTGTCCGCTGTGCTGGTTGCGTTGACAAAGGCCAACGACCATGTGCTATGTTCTGAAGGGCTGTACGGGTGTACATTCGGCCTTCTGTCTATGATGAAAGAAAAATATAACATTGACAGTGACTTTTCGGCTATGGCGACGAAAGAGGATATTAGAGCGCTGATCAGACCGGAAACAGCTTGTATTTATATTGAAACGCCGATCAATCCAACGATGAAGCTGATTGATTTGGAAATGGTCGCTGAGGTTGCGAAAGAATTCAGCATTCCAGTGGTCGTTGATAATACATTCTCATCGCCTTATCTGCAGCGGCCGCTTGACCTTGGCTGTGACGTCGTGCTCCACAGTGCCACAAAATATATCGGTGGGCACGGAGATGTGATTGCAGGACTTGCGGTTGGGAAAAAAGATTTTATGGATGAAGTGGCGATGACGACGCAAAAAGATATTGGCGGTGTAATCGCTCCGTTTGATGCCTGGCTGTTATTGCGTGGTTTAAAAACTTTGCCACTCAGAATGGATCGGCACTGTGATAACGCGGAACGGATTTTCGAAAAACTCCAAGCGCATCCGAACGTGGAACGTGTGTATTTTCCAGGTGATGAAAATCATTCAGATCACCATATTTGCGAGCGGCAGATGAAACGTGGCGGGGGAATGCTTGCATTTGAGGTGAAAGGCACAAAAGCAGATGCCCAAGCACTCTTGAATCGCCTGTTCTTCTTGAAAATTGCTGTTAGTCTTGGGGATGCTGAAACATTGATTGAACATCCAGCCTCTATGACACATGCGGTTGTTCCGCCAGAAGCCCGGCTGGAGATGGGCATTCGTGATGAACTGATTCGTTTATCAGTCGGACTGGAAGCATGGGAAGACATCTGGTCAGACCTTGAACAAGCCTTGAACCAAATGTAAACAAATATGAACAATAAAAACCAGTTGCCCGGGAATTTTGCAGCTGGTTTTTGTGTATTAGGATTTGAGGATTCCCGGTTATGGATGAAGTATGCTATATTATGGGTATATGGAAGTATAGGAAAATGACATGGTTTCTTTGGTTCTGAGAGGAGATTTCGTGTGTGGAGTATTTAACAGTTCCGAACATTTTACTGGGATTTTTTCTTTTTTTTAATATTGCGCTCGGCTTCTCGATCATTTTTCTTGAGAGAAAAGATGCCAGTGCGACTTGGGCATGGCTGATGGTGCTGTTGTTCATTCCAATCGGCGGGTTTTTGCTGTATCTGATTTTTGGGCGCCGGTTGAGCAAGCGGCGAATCTTCACTTGGGATACCAAAAGTAAGTTGGGTGTAAAAAAAGCTGTCCAGGCACAGCTCAGAGCCATTGAAGATGATGAGTTTAATTTTAAGGACAAAGAACTGGCTGCGTATAAAGATTTATTTTACATGCATCTTCGTAACAATGATGCCATTTTTACCCAGGATAATGATGTCCGGATCTTCACCGACGGGAATGATAAATTTAACGCTATGCTGGATGATTTGGATCAGGCAACAGATCACATTCATCTGTTGTATTATATCATTCGGTACGACAGACTCGGGAAGCGGATTACCGACACGCTCATCCGGAAAGCCCAACAGGGTGTAGAGGTTCGGGTGCTGTATGATGATATGGGTTCACGGTTGTTAAGCAGGAAATTCATTAAACGGCTCCGCAAAGCCGGCGCCCATGTGGATGCATTTTTCCCGCCTAAAATCCCAAGGTGAACTTTAAAATCAATTACAGAAACCACCGTAAGCTTGCTATTATAGACGGGCAGATTGGTTACATTGGCGGCTTTAATATAGGTGATGAATACCTTGGCGAAAGCCGTAAATTCGGCTATTGGCGTGATACCCATTTGCGACTGTCTGGAGATGCAGTCAGAAATATGCAGACACGATTTATTTTGGATTGGAACCAGGCTTCTCGCAACCATATTGGCTATGAGGAACGTTTTTACAATGCTGAACCTCAAGGCAATGTCGGCGTACAGATCGTCTCAAGCGGGCCGGACTCAGAGTGGGAGCAGATTAAGTACGGGTATATTAAGATGATTTTATTGGCAAAAGAGTATGTGTATATTCAGACCCCCTATTACATACCTGATGAAAGCCTGCGTGATGCCTTAAGAATAGCAGTGTTGTCCGGGGTGAAAATAAAAATAATGATTCCTAATAAGCCGGATCATCCATTTGTTTATTGGGCAACGCTTTCTTATATTGGGGATTTGCTGAGTGCGGGTGCTGAAGTGTATATTTATCAAGGTGGATTTTTACACGCGAAAACGATAGTGGTGGACGGGAAACTTGCGTCTGTTGGTACAGCGAATATTGATGTGAGGAGTTTCCGCTTGAATTTTGAAGTGAACGCATTTTTGTATGACACAGCAATTGCCCAAGAACTGGTAGAGGCGTTTGAAAAAGATGTTCATAAATCAACGCAAATGACGAAACTCCTCTACCAAAAACGATCACTCGGGATCCGGTTTAAGGAGTCCATCTCACGGTTGTTGTCACCGATCTTATAACATTAAAGCTGATATGAAGGAGAGATTTTTATGGAAGCAAAACCTTGCAGTTATTCATTAGCCGTTAAGACGTCGCATGTTTTGCCGCCTGACACGAATGCGCATGGCACACTTTTTGGCGGGAAACTGGTGGCTCATATTGATGATGTGGCAGCTATTGCCGCAGTCAGACATGCCCGAAAGCCGGTTGTGACAGCCTCAATGGATTCTGTTGACTTCCTCGAACCTGTTCGTGAAGGAGATTCAGTTTGTGTGGAAGCCTTTGTCACTTGGACCCATGAAACGTCGATGGAAGTCTTTGCTAAAGTTGTAACTGAAGACTTGTTAACGGGAGCGAGAAAAGTGTGCACCACTGCTTTCTTAACCTTTGTCGCTCTTGGAGAAGATGGGAGACCAGATATGGTGCCACCGGTGTACCCTGAATCGGAACATGAGAAAAAGCTGAATGAACAAGCTGCCGAGCGAGCCGCACATCGTAAGCAGCGACGTAAACAATCAAAAGAATTTGCCCAGATATTCGGCACAGATTACCCATGGCTGCGCGAATAAACGGGAAAACGGGGCCAGTCTGCTAGGATTTTAGTTCTGGGAGTCTGGTCTCAAAAGTTTCTTGACAATAATTTGGTAAACGCTTACAATGGTAATCAAGAAATATTTGAATATTTGGGGGATGTCCATGATCCGGTGGGAGCGCAGTACATTCAAACACCTAAGGAAAGAGGCTCGATGAATCATACAATCGGGGCTCTTTTTTTATGGACTTTAATACATTAAATCACTGCTGTGGAGGTGTGAGATGTTGATTTTATACGGGGACCGGCTGACGCTTAAAGAGGCGGATGCGATTGCCTGGCAGAGTGAACATATAGAATTGTCCCAGAAAGCAAGAAAGCGGATTGTGGCAAGCCGTAAGACAGTCGAGTCTATGTTAGAGGAACGCCGCACAATGTATGGTATTAATACCGGATTTGGGAAGTTCAGTGATGTCGTGATTGAAGAAGCGGATCTTGATGACTTACAGCGCAATTTAATACATTCACACGCTTGTGGGGTTGGGGCGCCATTTTCTGAAGAGGTTTCACGAACGATGCTGCTGCTCAGGGCCAATGCGCTGGCAAGGGGGCAATCGGGTATACGTCCAGAGCTTATTGAACAGATTTTGTATTTGTTGAATGCGCGCATTCATCCAGTTGTCCCCGAACAAGGGTCACTGGGCGCAAGCGGGGACCTTGCTCCACTGGCACACTTAGCGCTTCCGTTGTTAGGTGAGGGGGAGGTCTTTTACAATGGTGAACGCATGAAAGCCCGTACTGCTTTAAAACAAGCCGGGATCACGCCAATTAAGCTGAAAGCAAAAGAAGGGCTTGCTCTTATCAATGGGACACAGGCGATGACTGCCCAAGGGGTGATCTTGTACGGGGAAGTGTGCAAGCTTCTTAAGCAGAGTGAGCTAATCGGCGGAATGACGATGGAAGGGCTGAACGGCATTATTGATGCCTATGATGCCGACCTGCACGAGGCCCGCGGTCACCAAGCGCAAAACAATGTGGCTTCCCGCATGCGCAAGATCCTTCAAGACAGTGCCCTTACGTCACATCAAGGTGAAATCCGTGTTCAAGATGCCTATTCGCTTCGGTGTATTCCACAAGTACTCGGTGCATGTTGGCAGACGGTTCACCATGCCAAAGACGTGCTCGAAACGGAAATAAATGCCGTTACAGACAATCCGCTTATTTTCACAGATCCGGACAAAGTTGTTTCAGGCGGAAATTTCCACGGGGAGCCTGTCGCGTTTGCCATGGACTTTCTGAAACTTGGCATTGCTGAGACAGCTAATATATCTGAGCGCCGAATTGAACGGCTTGTCAATCCGCAACTGAATGACCTGCCCCCGTTTTTAAGTCCGAACCCTGGTCTGGAATCTGGCGCTATGATCATGCAATACACAGCTGCTTCACTTGTTTCAGAAAATAAAACCTTGGCTCATCCAGCTAGCGTGGATTCGATTCCGTCTTCGGCGAACCAGGAAGATCATGTCAGTATGGGGACTATTGCGGCAAGGCACGCACGTGACATGCTCGCTAACACCCGGCGTGTCGTGGCGATCGAACTGATTTGCGCGATGCAGGCGGTGGAATACCGTGGCATTAATCGCATGGCAACAGCGACCCGCCGGTTGTATGACAATGTAAGACCCTGGCTTCCAAGTATTACAGAAGACCGGATTTTCTCAGAGGATATTGAAAAAGTAACCGACTGGCTCAAAAATGCTAACGACAGTGACGTCGCAAACTACACCAGTGAAACGGTCCAAATCAAGTGAGCTCACAGCAAATCAATCAACATAAACAGCTGCAATTTATAGGCGCAACTTCCGTAAACTGCGAACTAATCAAACCCAATATACTTTTATGAAAGCACCGTGATTTGCGCTCCGGGAAGTCGCTTTCCGCGGGCACGGCCTCAGCCTCCTCGCTCGCAAAGACCGCTCACTGTGGGGTCTTCAGACTCGTGCTGTTCCCGCAGGAGTCGACTTCCCTCCGCTCCAATCACTCAATATAATTCAGTGGCTTGGACGACTCATCACTAATATTCATTTGGGACATTTACACGCTCTACCCAAGCTCAGGGAAAACACGGAGACTCCAGCGGAAGGATAAGCCTCGGTGAGACCCCGCAAGCGCGGTATAGGGGAAGGAAGGCTAAAACCGCGACGTCCTGTCGCAACGCCTTCATGACCCACCTCCTGTGGGCCCGAGGCTCAGCAGCGCCCACGGAAAGCGGAGTGTTTTCTCCGAGTGGTTGCTAGAGGAAGTTATTTCAAGTTTTCTCTAGTTTGCAGTTTGTGTCGAATGGTCTTTAGGAGATATCGGCAACTTTTTGTATTAGGTTTGTTAAAAAATTAAAAAGGTGGGGATGTTTGTGGAACGTGTTGGGGTTAGAGCAAAGCGAGGGACTGTGTTGGAATGTAAGGGATGGGAACAGGAAGCGGCGCTTAGAATGATATGCAATAACCTGGACGCTGAAGTGGCTGAACGGTCGGAAGACCTTGTTGTATACGGTGGGATTGGCAAAGCTGCCCGGAATCACGAATCATTTGATGCAATTGTCAAAACGCTTAAGAATCTTGAAAACGATGAAACGATGCTCATTCAATCAGGCAAACCAGTCGGGGTATTCAAAACACACAAGCATGCCCCGCGCGTATTGTTGTCAAATTCTGTTCTTGTTCCCAAATGGGCCAACTGGGAGCATTTTCACGAACTCGACAAAAAAGGCCTCATGATGTATGGCCAGATGACAGCCGGAAGTTGGATCTATATTGGCACTCAGGGCATTTTGCAAGGAACGTATGAGACGTTCGCAGCCATCGCCAAACAACATTACAATGGCTCCTTAAAAGGTACAATCACACTCACAGCAGGTCTTGGCGGGATGGGAGGCGCTCAGCCGCTCGCTGTTACGATGAATGACGGTGTGGTGATTGCGGTGGAAGTAGACGCAGGCCGGATTCAAAAACGCTTGGACACAAAGTACTGTGACGTCTCCACAGATGATATTGACGAAGCCGTCCGTCTGGCCGTAGAGGCTCGCAACAACAATCGCCCTTTGTCGATCGCGCTTTTGGGCAATGCAGCAGAAGTCCATGAACAATTACTTGATAAAGATATACAAATCGATATTATGACCGATCAGACATCAGCCCATGACCCGCTAAATGGTTATGTACCAGCAGGCTATACAGTTGCTGAAGCAGATGACCTAAGGCGACGAGATCCGGATTTGTATGTCAGTCTGAGCCAGAAAAGTATGGCCCGCCATGTAGAAACGATGCTTGCTTTTCAAAAGAAAGGCACAATAGTTTTTGACTATGGCAACAACATTCGTCAGGTCGCTCAAGATGAAGGTGTCGAGCACGCATTCGATTTTCCCGGCTTTGTTCCAGCTTATATCAGGCCGCTTTTCTGTGAAGGGAAAGGCCCATTTCGCTGGGTGGCCTTATCAGGAGACCCTGAAGATATTTACCGTACAGACCGACTGATTAAAGAGCTTTTTCCGAAAAATGAGCCATTGACACGCTGGATTGACATGGCTCAGGAACAGGTGGCGTTCCAAGGGCTGCCATCGCGCATTTGCTGGCTTGGTTATGGTGAACGGGTGAAAATGGGGCTTGCGATTAATGAGCTTGTAAAAACAGGCGAGCTAAAAGCCCCGGTCGTCATCGGGAGAGACCATTTGGACTGTGGCTCTGTCGCCTCGCCCAACCGAGAAACTGAAGGGATGAAAGATGGCAGTGATGCAGTCGCGGACTGGGCTGTGCTGAATGCCCTGATTAACACGGCTGCAGGCGGTTCATGGATTTCTTTCCATCACGGTGGCGGAGTTGGTATGGGATATTCGCTACATGCTGGTATGGTTGTTGTTGCAGACGGAACAGATCTTGCTCAGGAACGGCTGGAACGCGTGCTGACGACTGATCCAGGAATGGGTATTATCCGTCACGCCGACGCCGGGTATGAAGAAGCAACACAATTTGCCGATGAACATAACATACACATCCCGATGCATGAGTAATCATGGAAAGGAGCATTAAGATGAACGTTGATGTGCTGATAACAAATATCGGAGAACTGTTACCTATGAATGCGGATGGTGCTGTAAAAGGGAAGGCAATGAATGAGCTGGAAATCATAAATGATGCAGCCATAGCCATCCGAGGTGACCATGTTGCATGGATCGGCAGCATGGCTGAAACCACAAACATTCAAGCGAAAAAAACAATTGATGCTGACCAAAACCTTGTCACCCCTGGACTTGTTGAACCGCACACGCACCTCGTGTTTGGCGGATCCAGGGAAAAGGAAATGGCTTTAAAACAACAGGGCGTAGACTACCTCGAAATTTTGGAAGAGGGCGGCGGCATTCTGGCGACGGTCAATATGACACGCAAGGCAACATTTGATGAGCTTTACAAAAAAGCACGCTTTCACCTTGATCGTATGATGATGCATGGTATGACAACCGTTGAAGCAAAAAGCGGCTACGGTCTTGACTATGAAACCGAGATGAAACAGTTGGAAGTTGTGCAGAAGCTTCAACAAAATCACCCGACAGACCTTATCTCAACTTTTTTGGGTGCGCACGCCATCCCGCCTGAATACAAAGACGATACAGATGGATTTTTGGAGAAAATGGCGGATATGCTGCCTGAGATTAAGGAAAAGGAATGCGCTGAATTTGTCGATATTTTTACAGAAACGGGCGTTTTCACCGTCGATCAGTCTCGGCGCTTTTTACAAAAAGCCAAGGATGCAGGCTTTCGTGTAAAAATCCATGCGGATGAGATTGATCCGCTTGGGGGGACAGAGCTGGCTGTAGAGGTGGGCGCAGCGAGCGGAGACCATTTGGCAGTTGCGTCTGATGAAGGTATTGCCCGATTGGCGCAGTCAGATACGATCGGAGTCATTTTGCCGGGAACGAGTTTTTACCTTGGGAAAGATGCTTATGCACCGGCCCGTGCCATGATTGATGCGGGCGCGGCAGTGGCGATCTCGACTGACTTTAACCCAGGGAGCTGTGTCACGGAAAATCTCCAGCTGATTATGTCCATAGCGGCGCTAAAGTTAAAAATGACGCCAGCAGAAATCTGGCATGCGGTAACCGTGAACGCCGCACATGCGATTGACCGTGGGAGCACGGCAGGCACAATCGCTGTTGGACGCCAAGCAGATATCGTTATCTGGGATGCACCCAATCATATGTATATCCCGTACCATTACGGGGTGAACCATGCCCGGACAGTACTGAAAAGCGGCCGAATCATGTATGAAAGGCAGGCGATACAATGAAACAGATTCGTCATTTAAAAGAGGCGGGGGGCGCGGGCTTTGTCGATCGCTATACAAGGAAAGCGGACACCTTGCTTCAGCCGTGGACTGGCCGGGAAAAAGGAAAATACGGTCTAGTGGGTCTCCCGCTATCCAAACCATCGATCAGTCATTCCGGCGCTTCTCTTGCCCCGGGCGCGATACGAAAGGCACTGGCAGGGTATTCAACTTATTCAGGAGAAACAGGGATTGAACTCGAGGATACCATTATCGACTTTGGGGACTTTTATATGGATCCAACAGATGTAACAGGCAATCAGGAGCGGCTGGTGGAGGGGATGAAAGATGCTTATGAAACAGAAGCGGCCGAGCATATGATCATGCTCGGTGGTGACCATTCCATCAGTCACGCTACAATAAAGGCACGGTCTGATCAGGGTTTACGTATTGGAGTGATTCAGTTTGACGCGCACCATGACCTTCGTAACACCGAAGACGGCGGGCCGACAAACGGCACACCGTTTCGCCGTTTGATTGAAGAAGAAGCCATAGCCGGGCATGACTTGGTTCAGATTGGTATCAGGGATTTTTCTAATGCAAAAGCTTATTCGGATTATGCTGCGGAAAAAGGTGTCCACGTCTATACAATGGGCGATGTTAAAGAAAAATCAATCCGAACCATTCTTAAAAAAGAACTCGAACGTCTGGCGCATGTTGTTGATGAAATCTATCTGTCTATTGATATGGATGTCGTTGATCAGGCATTTGCACCGGGGTGCCCTGCGGTCGGACCGGGGGGATGGATAGTGATACCTTACTGAAAGGGATCGCACTTGCAGCGGAATACAAACACGTCCGTTCCATGGACATCGTCGAAATCGACCCAACTGTCGATATCCGCAACATGACAAGCCGCCTCGCCGCCTACGCTTTACTGCAATTTATGCTTGCTAAAAAAAGAATCCGTTAATGATCTATTAGCACCCAGTTTCTGTAAACTGCGAACTAATTAGTTAGATCTAATTTGGAATTTTATGACTGCCACTGGCAACCGCTCGGGGAAAACACTCCGCGTCCAGTGGGCGCTGATGAGCCTCCTCGCGCTGCGCGCTGTGGGGTCTCATCTAGGCTTTTACTCCCACGGGAGTCTCCGTGTTTTCCCCGAGCTAGATATGAGAGGTTATTCTCTAACTCTTATGTGAGTAGAACCGTCCAAGCCTCTGAATTACATAGAGTGATTGGAGCGGAGGGAAGTCGACTCCTGCGGGAACAGCACGAGTCCGAAGACCCCACAGTGAGCGGTCTTTGCGAGCGAGGAGGCTGAGGCCGTGCCCGCGGAAAGCGACTTCCCGCAGCGCAAATCACGATACTCTCATTATGGTTAGTTGCCAGAAGCAGTCATTCCAAGTTTTCACTGGTTCGCACTTTGTGTCGATTGTTCATTAAAAAAATAACTGCAAGTGCTTTAGGGTATGGTTACATACGGTATACCTAATTGTTTGAGGCGGCTGGGTTTTTGTGAAATAATACAAACATTAACTGTTTACACAATTGGAGGAAGGATTATGATTGATCAACAAACGAAGGAAAAATATGCAGAACTTGCTTTGAAAAAAGGTGTTAATTTGCAAGAAGGACAGGCTCTTATGCTGAATGCACCGATTGAGGGTGCTGATTTCACAAAGATTGTTGTCCGCAAAGCTTACGAAATGGGCGCGAAAGATGTTCATGTAAACTGGGTTGACGACGAACTGACTTTGCTTAAGTATGAGAATGCGCCTGAAGAAGTGCTGACGAATGTGCCTGAATGGCGTGTGAAACTGCATGACTTCTACGCGGAAGACGGAGCAGCTGTTCTCTCGATCCGCTCCACCAATCCGGATTTGCTGAAGGACATTGATCCCGGGCGCATTGCCAAAGCGAATAAAGCGAATTCGGAAGCGATGGTGAATTTCCGCAAATATACAATGAACGATAAAATCACTTGGTCAATTATCTCTATCCCAACCGGTGACTGGGCTCAGAAGATTTTTCCGGACGAATCCAAGGAAGAGGCGATTTCCAAGCTGTGGGACGCCATTGTTAAAATTGTACGCGTTGATCAGGATGATCCTGTTAAAGCGTGGGATGATCACAATGCCACACTGGAAACAGCTCGGGCGATCCTAAACGAAAAGAAATACAAAAGACTTATTCTGACAGCACCAGGCACTGAGCTGGAAGTTGACTTGCCTGATGGACACATCTGGAAGGGCGGAACTGCTGAATCCGAAAAGGGTATTGTGTTCAACCCGAACATGCCAACTGAGGAAGTGTTCACAATGCCGCATAAATACGGTGTCAATGGTCATGTTTCCAGCACAAAGCCATTGAATTACGGTGGCAGTCTGATTGACAACTTTACGTTGACTTTTAAAGATGGTCAGGTCGTCGACTTCAAAGCTGAGCAAGGAGAAGCAACTTTGAAGCATCTCTTGGATACAGATGAAGGTGCCAAGCGTCTTGGAGAATTTGCACTTGTACCGCATGAATCACCTGTATCACAATCAGGACTTATTTTTTACAACACACTATTTGATGAAAATGCTTCTTGTCACATTGCACTCGGCAAGGCTTATCCGACCAACATTGAAGGCGGCTCTGCTATGAGTGATGAAGAACTTGACAAACATGGCGTTAACGACAGCTTGACCCACGTCGACTTTATGATTGGCTCTGAAAAGCTGGACATTGACGGCATGAAAGCTGACGGTACCACAGAAGCTGTGTTCCGCAAAGGGACATGGGCAATCGATGTAACCGGTAAATAATATTTAAAAGCCTCGTTCCAATTTTGGAACGAGGCTTTTATAATATCTTTACATAAAGCCATTTTTAACGAGCACGGCTTTGATACAAGGATAACTGTATCCCTCTGGTAAAACTTCTTTGAGCTCCCTTAGACGCGGTTCTTCAATTTCTGAGCGGGCTTTCAGCACTTCTGTTTCTTGTTCTTCATCGAAAAATATGGCCCATGCTACCGGATAGCCTTCTTTGGCGGCTTTGAAAATATGTTCCTCAATGGTTTGAGGTGTCATGTCGCGCCGGGTTGCAATGTCCTTTATCGATGTGCCTGATTGAAACATATTATAGCTGATCATATGGCTCGGCCGCTCATCTTTCTCCGCTTTTTTCACTTCGCGGACGACAGGACCTTGATCGATTCGCACTTTTTTATTCTTCGCAGCTTCTGGATGAGCTTCAATCCACCTCAAGATAACTTCAAGAAAAGTCTCTCCGTACTGAGCGTATCTCTTCTCGCCAACACCTTTGATCGCCAGTATTTCCTGTTCAGTTTCAGGCAAATATCGGGCAAATTCTTTCAATGTGGCATCGGAAAAGAGAACATAAGGCGGAACCCCTTGTTCATCCGCCATCGTTTTCCGCAATTTCCGCATTTCCTCAAACAGCTCCGCGTGATAATCTTCCTCACCCGCACTAGCAGGCAAAGGTGCTGCTTTCATCATGACGGTGCGTTTGCCTTTTAGGACGTCCACTGAGTTTTGATTCAATTTCAGAGTCGGGAATTTGCCCTCTTCGGTTCCTAAGATATTTTCCGCCACGAGAAATTGAATGCGCTCTGATACATCTTTTTCTGTGTAGGCTGATAAAAGGCCAAATGTCGAGAGCCGGTCGAGACCAAACGAACTGACACGTTTGTCGCGAGAGCCTTTTAAAACTTTGGCGGTCAAAGAAGCACCGAAGCGCTCGCCCATTCGTTTTACGCAGGAAAGGATCATCTGAGCTTCCTCGGTAATATCAACTTTTTCCTGATCATCGATACAGTTGCTGCAGCGACCGCACATGCTTTGGGCTGGCTGATCCCCGAAGTATTGCAAGATATAGGTGGTCAGACAGCTGTTCGTATGACAGTAATTGATCATGGCCTGAAGCTTACGATATTCCTGTTGCTTAGCGCCTTCGTCAGCCAGGGATTGTTCAATGAGAAACTTTTGCAGCTGAATGTCTTGCGGGGAAAAGAGCAATATGCAGTCACTCGCTTCACCGTCACGACCAGCTCTGCCGGCTTCCTGATAATAAGACTCGATGTTCATCGGCATTGCATAATGAATCACGAACCGCACGTTGGATTTATCAATTCCCATTCCGAATGCATTCGTTGCAATCATAATGGCGGCTTCATCATACACAAAGGCTGCCTGGGCTTCCCGTCGCTCATCTTCTGAAAGTCCTGCGTGATATTTCTTCACAGCAAGATCGCGGCGTGAAAGCTGTTCATATAAGGTATCGGCCTGCTTGCGGGTAGCTGTGTAAATAATGCCGGATTCACCTTTATGACGTCCCAGGAAGTCTTGGATGTAACGCGCTTTATTCTTCCCTTTGACAATATGAAAATTCAAGTTGGAACGTTCAAATCCAGTATTGACCATATGTTCCGGTGTGATATCCAAAAGCGCGCGAATGTCATCCATGACTTCTTCTGTTGCGGTTGCCGTCAGTGCCATGTAAACGGGAATGTTTGGGATGGCCTTTAAACGGGGCACAACCGATCTGTAGCTGGGACGGAAATCATGACCCCATTGTGAGATACAATGGGCTTCATCAAAAGCAACAAGAGAAATGTTCATACGAGAGATGGTATCGACAAACCGGCCTGAATCAAATCGCTCCGGCGCCACATACACGAAAGAATAAGCGCCCTCAGCAATATCATTCAAGCGCTGGTTTTGTTCCCCGGGTGACAGTGAACTGTTGAGATATGTAGCACTAATGCCGAGTGCTTTCAGAGCATCAACCTGATCTTTCATTAGTGAGATTAACGGAGAAATAATAATAGCAGTCCCATCCAACATCAGACCGGGGATTTGATAGCAAATGGATTTACCTCCGCCTGTCGGCATCACCGCGAGCGTGTTTTGGCGATCGATTACCGTCTCAATCACCTGCTTTTGCCCAGGTCGAAACGCGTCATAGCCGAAATATGTTTTAAGTAAATGTTCTGGTTTTGAAGACATGTCCGATCCTCCTCATTAGACTCTATCCTATCACACTATTAATTACAGGGGCACTTATTTTTAATAATCAAGATACACTTAAATAGCCCAGCTCATAACACCAATTTCAACCCTCAAAACTTTAATAAATTGAAGATTAAAGTTCTCCCAGGCTCTAAATCCACTAATTAAAAAAAACTGCATGATAAATTAGACTGTAAAAAATTATATTTCTTTGAAAAACTGTTTACTTTATTTGGGTTCACATATAGAATGACGTTATGTTTATCAAACTTTTAATGGTGATCGAAAATAGTAGAGATTTATTGATATAAATATACGCAAAAAGCTTGAAACGAATGGGGGCAGGTTATGGTTCCTTCAATTTTATTTGAAATTATGCTGATCGGGTTACTTGGCATCGGCTCTCAATGGCTGGCATGGCGATACAGGATGCCAGCGATTGTAGTGATGTCGATTACTGGGCTTTTAGTTGGGCCGGTTTTTGGTTTGATGAATCCTGAAGAAGACTTCGGTGGTTTGTTCAGTCCGATCATTTCAGTGGCAGTGGCCATCATTCTATTTGAAGGCAGTTTAAATTTAAACTTTAAAGAAATACGCGGGTTGGGAAAACCCGTATTTCGCATATCCACTGTTGGAGCGTTTCTCGCCTGGATTTTGGGCTCGCTGACGGCGCATTATATTGCAGGTTTGTCCTGGGCTGTGGCTTTTGTCATTGGCGGTTTGTTTATCGTGACAGGGCCAACTGTTATTATGCCGCTTCTTCGCCAATCCAAGCTTAAACCGCGTCCAGCTAAGATATTGAAATGGGAAGGTATTATTGTTGATCCAATCGGGGCACTCTTAGCAGTATTTGCATTTGAAATCATTGCTTTTTTAACATCTCAAAATCCTGATGGCTCCAAACTTGTGGCCTTCTTTGCAGCATCCATATTTGCCGCAATCTTCGGCTGGGCGCTTGGCCGTGGCATTGGCTGGATGTTTGAAACAGGGCATGTCCCTGAATTTCTGAAGTCACCGGCTGTGTTTATCGTGGTGATTTTGTGCTTCACCGGGGCAGATGAGATCATGCATGAAACTGGACTTTTATCTGTTACGGCAATGGGGATCACCCTTGCTAACATGGGGATCAGTTCTGTCGAGGATATGAGACACTTCAAGGAAAACATCTCGATTTTGCTTATATCTGCAATATTCATTATGCTGACGGCTTCCCTACAAGTGGATACATTGCTTCACATTTTCAATCCGAGCATAATTGGCTATGTATTATTAATGATGTTTATCGTTAGGCCGTTGTCGATTTTCATATCAACGATTGGGTCAGGGTTATCCTTAAATGAAAAAGCTCTCGTCGGGTGGATTGCCCCACGCGGCATTGTGGCTCTGACGGTATCCAGTTATTTTGCATCGATCCTGTTGGATGCTGGCTATGAAGATGCCGAACTGTTGACAACGCTGACGTTTGGACTTGTATTTTTCACAGTAGTGGCGCACGGGTTTTCCATCAGCTGGCTGGCAAGAAAACTGCATTTATCAATGGAAGGACGACCAGGCACACTTATCGTAGGCAGCAACCCATTTACGGTTGAGCTCGCAAAGTCATTGGCCAAGTCAAAAGCACCCGTCATTATTGTTGATTCTTCCTGGGAAAACCTCCGCTACGCCCGTAATGGCGGTGTCCCGTTTTATCACGGGGAAATGCTGTCAGAGCAGACGGAGTACAATTTGGATACAATACCATATGAATATATGCTGGCAATCTCTGAGTATCATTCATACAATGCGCTTGTCTGTACGACATTTATGCCGGAATATGGCCGGACCAATGTCTTTAAAATCAGCCCCTTGAGCAGATCGCAGGGCGAACAAGTGATATGGTAGACAAAATTGGGGGACGCATTTTGTTTAATGAAGAGGTGCTGCTTGAAGATTTGATTGATAAAGTCCGAGAGGGGTACGTTTTCCGTCAGACGACGATTACCCAGCAGTATTCATATAAACAATATATTGCTGAGCGACATGAGGAGACCGTGCTCTTGTATCTCATCAAACCCTCAGGGCAGATTAAATTCTACTCCGAGGAGATGCGTACAGTGCCTGGGGTAGGAGATGTGATTGTCAGTTTTACACCACGTCATAAAGAGCAGAAAAAGATTCAAGTGCGTCTCGAAAATCAGCGTAACGGCAACGGCAATGGCACATTCAAAAAGAAAGACTAATAACAAAGAGGCTGAGTCCACCAAACCGGGCCCAGCCTCTTTGTTCAGATTAAGGTAATTAACAAACCACAACTTTCTTAATATACGATGTACGGTTGGAAAGAAAAACATTATATATGTTTATGAGAGTACCGTGATTTCCGCTGCGGGAAGCGGAGTGTTTGTTTTCCTCGCCTGGTTGCCAGAATCGGTCATTTCTAGTTTTTAACCTCGATGTCTTTACTCTGGCAGTTGGTCGAGTTTTTGGTTGACGCGGGCGATTTCTTCTTCGAGGCGAATGAGCTGGGCTTCAGCTGAGGAGACTCTGCCGCGTACGTATTCAAGTTTGTCCATGTCGCTTTGGATGCGAACGTAATCTGCCTTTAGGTTGGCCAATTCTTCTTCAAGTTCTTTCTTATTCATTATGTTTCCCCCTTGTTGTAACATTAAATAAGTGCATCATCTTTATTTTTCTTGGAATCCACATAGGTTTCATAAAAGTGTACAATAATGGTTTTAATCACTGCATAGAACGGCACGGCAAACAAGATGCCGATAAAGCCGGCGATGCTTCCGGCGGCCAGGATGACTGTGATAACGGTGAGCGGATGTAAGCTCAAAGCGCGGCCCATCACATTTGGCGAAATGAAATTACTTTCAATCTGCTGGGCGACAAGCATGATCAGCGCGACCAATACGAGCATAATCGGAGCCTGAAAAGCACCAACAATCAAGGCAGGCACCACAGCAATAAACGGACCGATAAAAGGAATCACGTTCATCAGCATGCCGAACAAAGCGAGCGTGAGCGAATAATTCAGGTCAATAATCCAGTATCCGATGAACAGCAGAACGCCGACACAAAAACTGACAATCAGCTGACCTTGAATAAAAGATGTTAAAGTGTCATCTATTTTGCCCATTAAAGCGCGGATGTTTGCAGCTTTCTTTTTATTGAAGATCTGCGTAATAAAAGGCACAAACTTATCTCCGTCTTTCAGCATGAAGAACAGAAATAGCGGGATAAGTACAAGAGCTGTAACAAAGCTGATCAACTGGCCTATAAACCCAAAAATGTAATTAATGACATTCTCCACATAGGATTGCAGATTGTTCATGAAGTCATTAATCGCACTATTTACTTCATCAGGTATAATTGTCTGGTTCGACTGCCAGTATGAAATGAGATCTTGTGCCCAGTCAACCATTTTCGGGATATTCCCAATAAGGTTGGAGAATTGACGCTGGGCGATTGGCACAATGTACATGAAAAAGAAAAATATAATGAGTGCCAGGACAATATAGACAAGAAATATAGAAATAATGCGGTTGATTTTGATCCGTTCAAAAAGATGCATTAATGGTTTGCTCAGGTAATATAGAATACCAGCGCCGATAAACGGAATAGCGACGGCACCAATGGTTTTAAATATGGGATCAAAAATAAAGTTTGTTTTCTCAACGAGTAAAATAATTAAGAACAACAAAATAAAAAACATCATCGTCTGGAACCAGCGTTTTTGGACCAATCACATCACAACTTTCACTCAAGTTTGTTTCTATAGTCTAACATACTGATCCATAAATGTGGCACATAATGGGCAAACTCGAAAGCCAATGGATAAAACGGTCAAAATGTGTTACTATTTTACAAAAGATGACGATTTCAAGGGGGAAGTCAGTAAATGTCAACTTGGCAGGAATCTTATCAGCGGTGGAGCAATTTTAAACAGCTTGAACCAGCGCTCAGAACAAAATTGGATGACCTTGCAGGAAATGAGCCTGCTTTGGAGGATGCATTTTATAAAGAACTTGCATTCGGTACAGGCGGTATGCGCGGTGTACTTGGACCAGGCACCAACCGGATGAATTTATATACAGTGAGAAAAGCAGTGGCAGGACTTGCCCGCTATTTAAATGAAAATTGCGTGAATGTAAAAGACAGAGGTGTCGTGGTGGCGTATGATTCACGCTACCAATCCCAGGCTTTTGCAATTGAAACAGCTCGTGTTCTTGGCGTGTACGGCATTAAGACATACATATTTAAATCACTCAGACCTACACCTGTTCTTTCCTTTGCGGTGCGACACCTCGGAACGGCTGCAGGAATCATGATTACAGCGAGCCATAATCCACCTGAGTATAACGGATTTAAGGTCTATAATGAAGACGGCGGCCAGATCGTGCCAGCCGAAGCAGAGGACGTTATCCAGTGTATTAACAGTGTTGAGAGTGAGCTTGAAGTACCGGTGTTGGATCAGCAAGAAGTTGAAGATAAAGGGCTGTTGAACTGGATCGATAGTGAGGTAGACGACGCATATCTGGAGAAACTGCTGCAAGTTTCGAAACTGAACGAAACGGAACTTCAGAAATCCAAAAAGATAGGCATCGTGTTTACGCCCCTGCACGGCACCGCACATAAACTTGTTACAGAGGGATTGAAGCAACTGAACTTCAGCAATGTCACTGTCGTTGAAGAACAAGCCGAACCTGATCCCGAATTCTCGACGGTCGAATCACCGAATCCTGAAGAACATCAGGCTTTTGCTATGGCCATTGAGGAAGGCGCACGGGTAGGCGCAGATATACTTCTCGGGACAGATCCAGACGCCGATAGACTCGGGGTAGCGGTTAAAGACAGTCATGGGAACTACACCGTCCTCACGGGCAACCAGCTGGGCGTTCTCATGCTTGACTATCTCTTGGCGCGAACAGACCACCACGTGCTCAAAAGCGCCCGTGTCCTGAAAACCATCGTAACAACTGAGCTGGGCCGGCGCATTGCTGAATCTTACGGGGCAAAAACAATTGACACTTTGACCGGGTTTAAGTTTATCGGTGAAAAAATTCGTGAGTTTGACGCCACGGGTGAAACGTTTGTGTTTGGATTTGAAGAAAGTTATGGTTACCTGATTCAAAACTTTGCCCGCGATAAGGATGCTGTTCAAGCCGCCATGGTTGCCAGTGAAATGGCTTATGAATGGAAAAAGGAAGGCAAAACGCTTCTCGAAGCCTTGGATGTACTATATGAAAAGCATGGTTACTATTTTGAAGATATGTCCTCACTCACTTTGAAAGGTATCGAGGGTTCGGAACAAATTAATCAGATCATGTCAGAAATTCGCTCCAATCCGCCTCAAGAAATTGGCGGGCTTGAAGTGCAAAGAATGGAAGACTACATGGTTGGCGCTCGTTTTCTGCTTCAGAAAGATCAGCATGAACCACTCGATCTTCCTAAAGAAAACGTGGTGAAATTCCTGCTTGAAGAAGACAGCTGGGTCACTTTGCGGCCATCAGGAACAGAGCCTAAAATCAAATGCTATTACGGGGTGTCAAGTAACGATCACACCACAAGCAAAACACGTCTCAAGGCTATGAAAAAAGAAATGGAAGCATTGATGGATGGTATAGTTAACGCTTAATCGGGTAATATGAAGGTATCCCATCTTATAGTTGACATTTTTCGTCAAACAGGTTTTAATAAAATTACACTTAAAGGGGAGTAGCTGCACAATCAACGTCGTCATTACGAGATCTCATCTCCGGCGTGATTGGCAACACCACGTTGTTAGCGAGACCTTTACCGTTGATGGGTAAAGGTCTTTTTTGATGCCTTTTTCCTGGAACGGAATCACTTAAAAAGGAGACATCAATATGGAAATCTCGCTACTGCTTGAATATTTATGGGTTCTCGTTGTTTTGGTCGGACTTGAAGGGCTTCTCGCTGCGGATAACGCACTCGTATTGGCCATAATGGTTAAGCATCTTGAGCCTAAACAGCGGAAGAGAGCGTTGTTCTATGGCTTGGCAGGCGCTTTTGTACTTCGCTTCGGATCTTTGTTTATCATCTCGTTCCTTGTCGATATTTGGCAAGTTCAGGCTTTAGGGCTGCGTACCTGCTCTTTATCGCAATTAAACATTTGTATGATAAATACAAAAGAAAAGATGAAACCAAGAAACCCGATACAAGCGGATCTGGTTTCTGGATGACTGTATTAAAAGTGGAATTTGCTGACCTTGCCTTTGCGGTTGATTCCATTCTGGCAGCAGTTGCAATCGCCGTTGCACTGCCTGCAACTGGTTGGGGAACGATCGGCAGCCTTGATACCGGTCAGTTTATCATTGTGTTTGCCGGGGGTATGATCGGCCTGATCATCATGCGCTTTGCCGCCAATGTGTTTGTTCGATTATTGAACAAGCGTCCCGGTCTTGAAGTGGCTGCCTTTTACATTGTCGGCTGGGTGGGCGTCAAACTGGCCGTCATCGTTATGGCTCATGAAGATATTGGCTGGATTCCGCACGAATTTCCGCATTCCACCCCATGGAAGCTGATATTCTATGGTGTCCTCGTCGCAATTGCAGCAGGGGCTGGTTTCTATCAAAAAAACAGCCGGAACAAGAACAGTCAAGTTGATAAAGGTATTAGAGCCGGGTATTTCCTCTGGGAAACTACCCGGCTTTTAATATGTGGCTAAAAAGGGTAATGATGTACCATCAGACAAACATAGGAGGTATTTACAAATGCCAGTTAATTTGAAACGCATTTATGATGATGCAGAGGAAAAAGACGGTTACCGGGTATTGGTGGATGGCATTTGGCCAAGAGGAATGGCCAAAGAGGATGCGAAAATTAATGAATGGCTGAAGGAAATTGCTCCATCCAATGACCTGCGCAAATGGTTTGGCCATGATCCGGACAAGTGGGAAGATTTCAAGTCCAAGTATAAACAGGAGCTTGAGAGCGGCAAGCAACAGGAAGCACTGGAAACCTTGAAACAGCGGACACGGGAACACAACAAAAATCTTACATTGCTCTTCGGTGCAAAAGATGAGCAGCACAACCAGGCTCAGGTGTTAAAAGAAATTGTTGATCATCAGCCTGGAAAGTAACAAAAACGTGATGTTAATTTTGTGTAAAGTCTCCCAATTGATTCATGGTTAATGGTAAGATGAGAGCACATGCAGCACGTTGAACGGGGTCCGTGCTTGGATAGGATGGGTTCTTGCTTTGATAGAAGGCATTCTTGCTTGGATAGATTGGGATCTTGCTTGGATAGAAAGCGCCTTTGCTCGGGTAGAGTGCGATCTTCCTTTGATAGACCGTCTTCTTGCTTTGATAGGAAGCACTGTTGCTCCGATAGGATCCACTATTCATTGGATTGCGTTCACACGGCGTGCGCAAACATTTACTTTGGAGGAATCATGGGACAGAAACATTCATTATGGGAGATCTTGTGGACGGCTTTTAAGCTGGGGCTGACGTCATTTGGCGGCCCTGTGGCACATTTGGGATATTTTAAAAATGAATATGTCGACAAGCGCAAGTGGCTGGATGACCGGACGTATGCAGATATTATTGCTTTATGCCAATTTCCTCCGGGACCCGCGAGCAGTCAGGTTGGCATTTCCATTGGGATGCTTAGAGGTGGGCTCACTGGCGGTATTCTCGCATGGTTTGGATTTACCATACCATCGGTTGTTGTTCTCGTTCTGTTTGCGCTTGTTTATCAATCACTCGCTTTTCAGGAGCCTGCGTGGATTCTAAGTCTGAAGGTTGTGGCAGTCGCAGTGGTGGCTCATGCTGTCCTTGGTCTTGGCAAAAAGCTGACACCGGACAAGCCACGGATTGCAATTGCACTCGCTGGGACACTCGTTATGCTCCTTGTTCCGTCTGTCTGGATGCAAATCGGCGTCATTGTCGCATCTGGTTTTGTCGGGTGGCTTTTTTTACCCGTAAAGCAGATGCCTCGGGCTCATCTTTTCCAATCAGAATCTCGAAAAAGGTGGGTGCAGGCGCTTTGACAGCGCTCGGTCTTCTGTTGGCCGGTCTCCCTGTTTTGGCCCGAGTAATAGATCATGCATTCATAGCACTTTTTGACACATTCTTTCGTGTCGGTTCGCTCGTGTTTGGGGGCGGGCATGTCGTGCTGCCGCTTTTGGAGCAGGAAGTTGTGCCGCCTGGTCTTTTAACAGGGAGTGAATTTTTGTCAGGTTACGGGATGGCTCAGGCTGTGCCAGGTCCATTGTTTACGTTTGCCGGCTACCTTGGTGCCATGATCCATGGTATAGCCGGAGCGGCTGTTGCCACCATCGCGATTTTTCTGCCGTCGTTTTTACTGATCATCGGTGTGCTGCCTTTTTTCGAAGCGTTACGCAAACGTCCGACGTTCCGAGGGGCACTAACCGGCGTGAATGCGGGCGTTGTCGGTCTCCTGTTGGCCGCTTTTTATGATCCGGTTTTTACGAGCGGGATTACCAATGGCGCTGATTTTGCACTGGCTGCCATTTTATTTGCCATGTTGTCTGTCTGGAGGCTACCGGCTTGGGTCGTCGTGATAGCAGGTGTTGTATTGGGGAGCGGGATGACTCTGTTGTTAGGGTAACAGCACTTGTTCACTTGATCCGCTCCAACAGCGCCTCCAGCTTCTGTTCTTTCCCGACCGTAAAATAATCGGCAAAAGGACACCCCATTGTTTGAACCCTGGACACAACGTTTTCAATTGTAAAAGCTTCCGGACGCAGGTCTTCTGTTACTTCATGCCAGAATAACGGCGTGGCCACGGTTCCTTCCGCCGAACTTCGGGGTGAATACGGTGCAATGATCGTTTTGTCTTTGCCATGCTGAACATAGTCGATATAAAGCCGACCCTTGCGCTTGTTTTTCATCCGCTCGGTCGTAAACAGATCCGGTTGCGCCTGTTCGACTGTTTTGGCAATCGCTTCTGTGAAAAGAGCTGTATCTTCGTAACTGAGCGCTGAGTCAGGCAATGGAATGTGAATCTGCAGACCTTTTCCGCCAGATGTTTTAATAAAAGATGCAAGATGCAGCCCATCAAGGAGCTGTTTAATCAGGTGGGCAGCTTTCACGGCGAGTTTCATCTGTTCCCGGTCAGGCGGATCGAGGTCAAACACGATTTCAGAGGGCATAGGCTTTCCGATCATTTGAAAGGGCATGTGATACTCAAGTGTCCCGTGGTTGCCAAGCCATATAAGCTCTTGTAATGTCCGGCACTGGATCAATACGTCATCCCCGCTGCCCGACCTTTTGAAAAAGTCCGGTGCATAATCTGGCAGATGTTTTTGATAAAAGTGTGTGCCCGTAACACCATCAGGGAAGCGGATGAGGGTGAGCGCTCTGTCTTTAAGAAAAGGCAGCATATAAGGTGCTATTTTCCGCAAGAAAATAAGCATATCGCCTTTCGAGAGCAAGGCATCCGGCCAGAACAACTTATCGGCGTTCGAGAGGTCGACTGATTCTGGATACAAGGCTAAGTCGTGTTCCAGCTGGTCCGCAGTCCATTGCTCTGTTAAAGGTCCGACACGAACGAATTCCGGCTCCCTCAGTTCAGCCTCATACAAATCCAACGTGTGAATTCCAGCCTCAATCGCTGGAGGCAGTTCCAGTTGACCTTTGTGCGCTTTCCCATGAGCCTTGAAAAATTGCTCAAGCGTGTTTCTGGATTCTGCATCCAGCCCATGTTTGCATTTACCGATCTCACGCCAATGATCCCCGTCTTTTACTTGTACAGTAAAATATCCGTTCGAAGTGTTGTAACCGGTCAGAACACCTTTGATGGTGCGCCAATTTTTCACTTTGAACCAACTATGGTGCTGCTTGCCTTTCTGATATGTACCCGTCTTCCGTTTGGCAATGATGCCTTCACCCCGGTGAACAAATACGTCCTGCCATAAAGCGTTAATGTCTCGCGTCGCTGGTACATAGCGCAAACGCAATCCACCCGTGCCAATCAAGTCTTTCAGTTGCTTTTTTCTTTTAGAAAAAGGAACTTGAGTATCATCATTCCCATTATGTTTTACCAGATCAAATGCCATATAAGTCGCTGGACGCATGTTGGCTTTTTCAGCAATCGTTCCAGCGTTTTTCAACCGTCCGCGCTGTTGCAGCAGCGAGAAATTGGCTTGCAATGGGGTGTTTAAAATAACGAGTTCGCCGTCCAGTGTCAATGGCGGCTTGGCAGCAAAACTTTCACGGACGTCTTCTGTAATCTCAGGAAACTTAGTCGAAAGATCCTTGCCATACTTGCTCGTCAGTGAAACTGAATTGCCGTCCCAGTCAAGCACACACCGAAACCCATCATACTTCACTTCATATAACCATTCTTGCCCAACCGGCCACTCAGCTCTCGCTACCGGCTTCATCACCTGTTGCATGTCAAACACCTCCCAATGGTTTAATATCCCCACGTCATCTGCCAAATACTCACAAGCATAGTAACCCTACGATAAACCACACTAACTAAAAAGAACTCTAAAAAGGAGGCCTACCATGCACACCATGTGGAAAGGAACGATCAGTTTTGGCCTTGTCAATATTCCTGTCAAAATGCATGCCGCAACAGAAGACAAGGACATTAGATTCCGTCAGTTGCACACTGTCTGTCAGTCCCCAATTAAATATGAAAAGGTCTGCCCGGCTTGTGAACGAGACGTGGCAAATGACGAAATTGTAAAGGGGTACGAATACGCGAAGAATCAATTCGTTCTGCTTGAGGAAGAAGACCTGGCATCCATTAAGGGCGAAAAAGGTGAGCAGACCGTTGAAATTATGGACTTTGTGGAGCTTAATGAGATTGACCCGATCTATTTTCAAAAAAGCTATTATTTATCACCAAATGAAGGCGGTTCGAAAGCATATGGACTGCTGCGATCTGCTCTAGCTGACACTGGAAAAATCGGTGTGGCCAAGATGATGATACGTTCCAAAGAACAGCTCGCCGTCATCCGTATCTACAAGCAGGCCCTTGTGGTCGAAACAATTCATTATCCAGATGAAGTGCGACGCGCAGAAGACGTCCCGAATGTTCCGGATGACGTTGACATGGGAAAGAAAGAACTTGATACAGCCAAAATGCTGATCGAACAGCTGACAACCGAGTTCAAACCCGAGAACTATCAGGACGACTATCGAGAGGCTGTCCTCAACCTCATCGAAGCGAAGAAAAACAACGAAGACATCACAACTGCACCAACGAAACCGCAGAATGATCAAGTGAGTAACCTAATGGATGCACTCCAAGCTTCACTCGATAAAGCCAAACAAGACAAACCTAAACCAAAACCAGCAAAACCAAAACGCAAAAAAACAACAGCAACCACCAAAAAGAAAACAGCATCAAAATCCTAAAACCTTGCTTAAAACTGAAGTGACCGCTCCTGGCAACCGCTCGGGGAAAACACTCCGCGTCTCATGGGCGCTGCTAAGCCTCGGCCCACAGGACGTGGGTCATGAAGAAGTGGCGATTGACGTCGCGATTTAGCCTTCCTTCCTTAAATGCGCGCTTGCGGGGCCTCTTCGAGGCTTATCCTCCTACTGGAGTCTCCGTGTTTTCCCGAGCTTTATGAGAAGTGTAAAATTCCAATACTTGTGAGAAGCTTCCAAGGCCACTGACTGAAATACAGACAATACGAGCGCAAGACCCGCTCTTACGGGAGCATGCGTAGACAATACGAGCGCAAGACCTGCTCTTACGAGAGCATGCGTAGACAATACGAGCGCAAGACCCGCTCTTACGGGAGCATGCGTAGACAATACGAGCGCAAGACCCGCTCTTACGGGAGCATGCGTAGACAATACGAGCGCAAGACCCGCTCTTACGAGAGCATGTGTAGACAATACGAGCGCAAGCCCCGGTCTTACGAGAGCATGCGTAGACAATACGAGCGCAAGACCCGGTCTTACAGAGCATGCGTAGACAATACGAGCGCAAGACCCGGTCTTACGAGAGCATGCGTAGACAATACGAGCGCAAGACCCGCTCTTACGAGAGCATACACAGACAATACGAGAGCATCACACACACATACGTGAGTAAACGCAGACATTAGAAATATAGTACGTCGCAGTTTAAAGATGCTGTGTTTTAATAACAGTATCGAGCCGAGTTGCGCGTTGTTTCATATCGCAAATTAATGTAAAAGATGACAATTACATATCAGTCATTGTCATCTCGGCAACAATTCATTCTCAAAACCGTTAAATCGTCGAAAACCCCGTGTTGCAAATAGACATTCGGGTATATCCTGCATAGGAACAGGTCTATTTGAACTTAAGGAAAAGGTGATTGACGTGAGAGATGCTTATTTTGACAACGCGAGGGTGCTGCTCATATTTCTCGTCGTGTTCGGACATGTGATGCAGCCGTATACAGGTGATTCAGCAGCATTGAACACGCTCTATATGTGGCTTTACACGTTCCACATGCCAGCATTTATACTGATCGCAGGTTTTTTTGCAAAAGGTTCAGGGAATATGTCCTATATAAAGAATCTCATAAAAAAGCTATTAGTACCGTATGTGATATTTCAGGTCGTTTACACCGGCTACTACTTCCTGCTCGGTAAGTCAGGTTGGGAATCTGGGCTTTTTCACCCTCAATGGTCATTGTGGTTTTTGTTCAGCTTGTTCAGCTGGCACATCCTACTGATTTTATTCAAAAAATGGCCGCCAATTCTCGGAATGCTGATCGCCGTGCAGGTTGGATTGATTGTCGGCTACTTCGGAGATATCGGCCAGGCGTTCAGCTTATCCCGGACATTCGTATTCTTCCCGTTTTTCTTAATGGGTTACTGGGTCACAAAGGAACACCTGATGAAACTCAAGCAGACGCCAGTGAAAGTGGCTTCAATCGTGATAATGGTCTTAGTCGCTGTGGGTATTGCGTTGGCACCGGACTTTAATTCAGGATGGCTGCTGGCTTCCAAGTCCTATGACATTCTGGGAGAACCGACATTTGGCGGTGTGGGTCGCTTGCTTATTTATATTACAAGTGCCTTGATGACCGCTAGTGTGCTCGCTTGGGTGCCAAGAAGATCGTTCTCATTTACCAAAGTCGGGGTTTACACATTATATGTCTATCTGCTGCATGGTTTTCTGATCCAGTTCCTGCGGGTAAAGGATATAGAAGTCAGCATATTTGACAGTGCACTCGATGTCTTGGTGTTTACCGGGGTGGCAGCGCTGATCGTTTATGTATTGTCGACAAAACCGATTCGCCTGATTACAGAACCACTCATAGAAGGCCGTGTATCCGGCTGGAAAAAATTAAAAGCAGCTCAAACAACGAACATTAAAAAAGCATCTTAAAGGAAGGTGTTACCCATGAAAATATGTATATTTGGAGCAGATGGTTATGTAGGCGCATCCGTTTATAAGCGCGCGAAAAATATTCCTGGGGCAGAAGTTACCGGCGTTGACCTGCTTAGACAAAGCCCCTTCTCAGAAGTGAGTCAGCTTGATGTCAACGATCCAGAAGCTTTCTCAGAGCTTTATAAACAGGAGGACCCCGATGTTGTGGTCTGGTCAGTTATGAGCGGTTTTGATGAAGACCGTCTGATTGAACAAGGGCTCATACATGTGATTAATCATCTTAAGCCGGAAACAAAGCTGGTTTATATGTCAACCGACTTTGTTTTTGGAGAAGGAGACGGACCATATACAGAAGAAGCGCCATTGTCCAAACTGCCGGAGGATCACTTGTTCAGCACGTACAACAATGCCAAAGTTAAAGCAGAGCGCTTAATCAATAATGAATTGAACAACTTTGTGATCCTTCGTGCCGGTCCAATTTATGGTGAGAATGACGTTGGGAAATGGGATGACAGGACAGAAGAACTGTTGTATCAGCTGCGATCAGGACGTGAAATCGAACAGCGCGAAGATCTTGTGCGGACATTTGTCCATGTCCGGGATCTGGCCGACACAATCATAGACATGGTTCAGAATAATGACAAGGGCATCTATCATGTCGGTCCTAAAACAGATAAGAGCTATTACGAATTTATGCAAACCGTTGCTAAAGAGAATGGTTTCAGTCCGTCCCTTATCAAAAAAGACACCAAACCTGAAGAACCGGATTACGAAATCCCGAAAAACACAGCTTTGGATACCCAAAAAATTAACCAGGCAGTCAAAGTCGGCTACCGTTAAAGCATTTAAACCATCCTTCGTTAAGGGATGGTTTATTTTTGCTTATGATTTAATTGTTAAAAAATTATTGATAATAAATAGGAAGAAATATATAATTCAGTTAACAAGTGATCTGATTCCAATAGGTTTTGAAAGGTGGTGTCAGCCCGTGCATCTAACCGTTGAAGATGTGATGAAACTGCCGCTTTTGCAAACGAGTGATCTCGTGACGGGTCAAGAGGTGTTAGGAGCGCGTCAGGTTGAGTGGGTGTCGGTGATTGAGGGAGCTGTAGAGGATTTCGTGCGAGATAACGAACTGATCCTTACCATGGGAATGGATTGTGAGAACCAGCCTGACAAATTGTTTTCATTTGTGAGAGAGGTTTATGAATCAGGAGCTTCTGCGCTTGGAATTGCGGTAGGAAGATACATATTTGACATACCTGACTCTGTTATTGATTTTGCCAGGCATAACCGGTTTATCATTATGGTGATCCCTTGGGAAATTCGTTTTTCTGACATACAACGTGCTGTGATGGCGGAATTGAATGCTTGGCAGGAAGATGTCGCTAATCGATCACGCAGGATTCAAAAAAGACTTATCGACCTTGTTGTGCAAGGAAAAGCTTTATCCGATATTGTCCAATATGCAGAACGGTCATTGGGTTGGCGCATTGTTTTTGTAGATAAAAATGAAAAAATCATACCTGATATAGATCGTGCCTACAGGTTGGCTGATTTATGGGCTGAACGGCAATCTGTGGATGAGGATGCTATCCTTGAACCTGTGTCCCAGCATATTGAACAGACTTATCACGATGAACAGCATTTGCTTAAAAAATCTATATCAGCAGGAGGCGTTAATCAAGGCAGCTTCATTATAATGCTGCCGAAAGGGGTGCGGGCCACCGGGAATGTTTTGCACATCTTGGAATATTTATCAGCTGCTGCTGCCTTATGGAAGTCTCGTGAGGATGCTATTGTTCATACGGAAAATCGGCTGCGGAATGACTTTATCTGGAATCTTGCCAAAACGCCTGGCTATTTAACAGACCACATTCACACCCGGGCAAAAATTCTTGGCTATAACCTCTATTTACCTTACGTGTGTATTGTTGGTTTTTTGGAAAATGTCGATGAACTATCAGAAGCGCGTTATGATGACCCGCAATATGGCCTTGAGAGTCTCATTTTTTATATGGAAGAAGAGATCCGCTATGCATGCGGGATTGTCAGCAAACAGGCGACTTTTACATTTGATGACGATGTGCTGATTATATTCTTTGAGGCAGAGGACGAAGGCATACACGGCTCTGTTCATTACTTTTTGGACCTTGTTGAAAAGCGGATGAATGCGCTGATTCCAGGGGTTGTATTTTCCTGGGGCATTGGCAAGCATGAAGACGGCATTATGGTCTTTCACAACAGCTACCAAAAAGCCCGCGCCGCTCTAGATATGGGGCGACGGCAAAAAGGTAAGGGCGAGCGTGTGCACTATGAGGATACGCAGTTGAATAGGCTGATGCTGACGCTCGCAGGCCATGAGGATATTCAGGACATTATGTTTAAAACGGTGGCCCCGTTGATCAGGCATGATCGGGATCGAGGTGCAGATTTGATTGAGACCTTCAATGTGTACATGAGCCAAAACAGCAATGTCAGCCGATCTGCACGGATTCTGAATTTACACAGGCAGTCTTTGTTGTACAGATTGCGTAAAATTGAATCACTCACAGGACTGTCGCTCGTTAATCCGGATGATGTGTTTCTATTGCAATTTAGTGTGAAGGTATGGCAGACAGGTGTATTAAGCGATAAACTGCCTGATTCATGAAGTGCGTTCAGTAACGCACAGCAACAAAGACAGCGCTTTCATACAAATTGTCTAAAACGGATTCTGAAAGTTCATACATAATGGTCATGACGCCCTTCCTTGCCGATGCGTATACTGGGGATATAACCTGTTGAACCACAGGCAAGGGAGGTAAGAGATGTGTTGTTTAGTCAAGATGAGTATCAGGCGTATCAGGAGCGGTTGCTTAAGACAAAGCGTGAGATGGAAAAAGCAGGAATAGAAGTCCTCCTTATTAATAATCCGTCGAATATGTATTATTTGACAGGATATGATGCCTGGTCTTTTTATGTTGAGCAGATGGTGATTGTAGCCTTGAAGTGGGAACAGCCGGTCTGGCTGGGCAGACAGATGGATGCTGCCGGAGCGCGGATGACGACTTGGATTTCACATGAAAATATTATTGGTTATCCTGACGATTATGTGCAGTCATTAACGAAGCATCCCATGATGTTTGCTGCGGACTACCTAACAGAGCACGGACTGGATACAGCGCATGTTGGATTGGAAATGGACGCATATTTTTTTAGTGCCTATGCCTATGAAACACTGAAAACCCACTTGCCAAATGTGCAATTTAAACACGCAGGTTTGCTTGTCAATAAGTTGCGTATGATTAAATCAGATTATGAAATTGAGCATATGAAAAAAGCAGGCCGTATTGTAGAGAACGCC
Source organism: Lentibacillus sp. JNUCC-1 (assembly GCF_009741735.1). Taxonomy (NCBI): domain Bacteria; kingdom Bacillati; phylum Bacillota; class Bacilli; order Caryophanales; family Bacillaceae; genus Lentibacillus; species Lentibacillus sp. JNUCC-1. Next base: position 1,280,749 of record NZ_WHOH01000001.1, on the reverse strand, counting down.
ATGTATCAAGCTGAACAGGCGATTTACCCCGGCGCTCGCCAATGTGATGCAGCGGCCCAAATTTATTCTGGACTGATTTCCGGTACACCGGAGTACGGAGGCGATTATCCGGCAATTGTGCCAATGCTTCCGACCGGCGAGCGTACTGCAGCGCCTCACCTGACTTGGTCTGACCAGCCATTCAAAGATGGAGAACTTGTAATTGTGGAGATGGCCGGCTGTTATAAGCGGTATCATGCGCCGCTCGCGAGAACCCTTTCTCTTGGAAAACCGAATGAGCGGATGGTTGAATTGTCCAAAATTGTTGTGGAAGGTTTGAACGAAGCACTGGATGCCGTAAAGCCAGGCGTAACTTGTGCAGAAGTAGAGGCAGCATGGCGAAAGGCAACATCACGCTATGGCATTGAAAAAGAATCGCGTCTTGGCTATTCGACAGGTCTCAGCTACCCGCCTGATTGGGGAGAGCATACGGCAAGCTTGCGCCCGGGAGATCAAACCGTTCTGCAGCCGAATATGACGTTTCATATGATTCCGGCACTTTGGTTTGATTATGAAGGGATCGAAATCAGTGAAACATTCCGTGTCACCGAGACAGGACATGAGGTTCTGTCCAACTACACCCGGGATTTAATTATAAAAGGCGACTTGGATGTGACACCAGTCATTAGCTGAATGATTGAGAAAATCAACTGGAACTGGGGGGTTGTTCATGCAGACGACAGTAAAAGGAAAGCAGATGTTTTTGGCGGGAAAATGGGAGGATCGTGGAACGGTTATTAAGGTGTTTAACCCTGAGGACGGGCGCCTGATCACAACCGTCCCGAAAGCCTCGGCTGAAGATGCGGTTTTTGCCGTCGAAATGGCAAAACGGGGTGCAGATACAGCAGCAAATATGCCTGTGCATGAGCGTATGGCAGTGCTGGAGAAAACAGCAGCCTACGTGGCGAATCATCGTGACGCGTTTATCCAGACCATTGTAGCAGAGAGCAGCAAGACGATTCGCGAGGCGCGCGGTGAAGTGGAGCGCTGCATTCAAACCTTGCGTTTATCTCAAGAAGAGGCACGGCGCATTACCGGTGAGACCATTCCCTTTGATCAGATGCCGGGGCATGACAATCGGATCGGGTATTATTACCGCTTTCCAATCGGTGTGATTGCAGCGATTACGCCTTTTAATGATCCGCTGAATCTGGTCGCCCATAAGATTGGGCCGGCTATCGCTGCAGGAAATGCGATTATTGTTAAACCGGCCTCTCTTACGCCACTCAGCGCCCTGATGCTGGCAGAAGCATTTGAAGCAGCAGGTCTGCCAAAAAATGTGCTTACAGTATTGACAGGGAGCGGGCAGGAAGTCGGTGACACACTTGTCAGTCATCCAGCCGTTCGTATGGTGTCATTTACAGGTGGACTTGAAACTGGAGAAGCGATTGCACGGAAAGCGGGCTTGAAAAAGATAGGTATGGAGCTTGGATCCAATTGTCCTACGATCGTATTGGATGACGCCGATCTTTCCCATGCGGTTGATGCTTGTGTTTCGGGAGCCTTCTCTACGGCCGGTCAGAATTGCATCGGTGTACAGCGCATTTATGTTCAGTCTTCTGTCTGCCGAACGTTTGAGGACAACTTTATCAAAAAGGTGCAAACACTCAAGACCGGATTGAAGTATTTAGAAGAAATGGATATGGGCCCTTTAATCAATGAAAACGAAGCACGCCGAGTTGAGGCATGGGTGAATGAGGCTGTAGACAAAGGTGCTGAAGTGTTGATTGGGGGGAAACGTGAAGGGGCTTTTTACATGCCAACCGTTTTGAAGAACGTTCCTGCAGGCTGCCGAATCGCCCATGAAGAAATCTTTGGGCCCGTCGTTTTGCTATATGAGGCAGCAGATCTTGATGATGCCATTGAAAAGGCCAATCATGTGGATTACGGCTTGCAGGCAGGAATCTTCACCAATCAGATTGATGCGGCCATGACAGCGGCCCAACGCTTGAATGTAGGCGGTGTCATGATTAACGACAGCAGTGATTACCGCATTGACAGCATGCCGTTTGGCGGTGTAAAAGGGTCAGGACTCGGACGAGAAGGCGTGAAGTTTGCCATTCAGGATATGACTGAACCAAAAGTTGTTCAATTTAACTTGAAGCCTTAAAAGTGATTTATAAACTTATAAAGGAGGCGTTTAGAATGCAAGCGGCTTTTAAACAAAATCGGACAGATCTGCACAATGAGTTGGTGGCGCTTGATCAGGCGCACTTTCTGCACCCGACATCATCACTCAAACAGCTTCAGGATGACGGACCAAGCCTGATCTTCACAGAGGGTGATGGCATCTTTCTGAAAGATATTACTGGAAGAACATTTATTGATAGCCTGTCTTCGCTTTGGAATGTCAATATTGGCCATGGGCGCAAGGAGCCGGGGAAAGCAGCAGCCGAACAGATGGGTAAACTCGCGTTTAGCTCAACATTTTCCAATTGGAGTCATGAGCCGGTCATACGCTTGGCGGCCAAAATTGCCAGCATGACGCCTGGAGATTTGAATACAACATTCTTCACCTCAGGGGGTTCAGAAGCGAACGATACGGCTTTTAAGACTGTGCGGCATTATTGGAAGTTGAAGGGCCGGCCGGAGAAACGGAAAATCGCGTCAAGGAAAAAATCGTATCACGGTGTGGCCATGGGTTCTACCAGTGCAACAGGCATTCAACCGTTTCATGATTTCACCACATCGATGGCGTCAGACTTTTACCATGTAGGAAATACCGTTCAGGCATTCCAGGATTTTATTGATCAGGAAGGTGCAGATACGATCGGGGCCTTTATCGCTGAACCTGTGCAAGGCTCGGGCGGTGTGAACCTGCCGCCGGAAGGCTATTTCCAGGAAATCCGTGAGATTTGTGACAGACATGATATTTTACTCATTAGCGATGAAGTCATTACAGGATTTGGCCGGACTGGGAAGATGTTCGGAATGGATCATTATGATGTGGTCCCGGATATGATGGTCATTGCAAAAGGAATCACAAGCGGCTATGCACCTCTGGGCGGTATGGTGATCACAGACAGACTGTACCAGGAATTGACCGATTTGGCAGAAGGAAATTTCATGCATGGGTACACGTACAGCGGTCACCCGGTCGGTTGTGTCGTAGCGATGGAAAACCTGGAGATTATTGAAAGGGAAAATTTGGTGGAGCACGTGCATGAAATGGGGCTTGAGCTGTTGAAAGGCTTTAAATGGCTGCAGGATCAGCACACTTGCATTAAGAGTTATCGCGGTCTCGGGCTGCTTGGCGCTATAAGTCTTGACTCGGGCATAGAAGGAGAGACTTTAGCACCGAAAGTTGTCGCAGAAGCGCTTAAGCGCGGCATGGTTGGCAGAGCCATCGTCTATCACGGCCAAGACACACTCGCCTTCGCACCACCATTCGTCATAACCAAAGAACAAATCCAAGACATGATCACCATCGTCCACGAATCCCTCCTCGCAGCAAAGTAAAAATAGCACACAAAAAACGCAGGCCCTGTAATGGGCCTGCGTTTTTACTTTTGAATAGTTGACAATAACCATTTCCGGTTTCGCGCCCGCGAGTAGCATCGAAAGTCATGTCAGGCCGTGAATGTGCATATTTGCGAATGAATGTGCAAATCCGGCCGTGAATGTGCATATTTGCGAATGAATGTGCAAATCCGGCTGTGAATGTGCATATTTGCAAATGAATGTGCAAATCCGGCTATGAATGTGCATATTTGCAAATGAATGTGCAAATCCAGCCGCAAATGTACAAATCCGTTACCGATTGCTCTATTTTCATTCTCCTCAGGTATTGTCAAAGCGCAATCAACCATCAGAATATGATATGTGCGCATAGGACGATGATTGGGAGGGTGATCAGGGTCCTTAGGATAAAGATAACCACTAGGTCGAGAAATGAGACGGGTACTTTTGAGCCGAGGAGCAAGCCGCCGACTTCTGACATGTAGATCAGCTGTGTAATGGATAAAGCCGCGATGATGAAACGTGTAATTTCCGCTTCAATCCCACCGCCAATAATCGCCGGCAAGAACATATCTGCAAACCCGACAAGCATGGTCTCTGACGCCTCCGCAGCATATGGAACTTGCATGAGTTCGAGTAATGGCACAAATGGAACGCCAAGCCATGTGAACAATTGTGTGTACTCCGCAAGAATCAGCGCAATCAGCCCGAATGCCATGACCACCGGGGCCACGCCCATCCACATGTCCAGCACGTTTTGACTGCCCTCTTTGAGAAATTGGTAAACGCTCCGTTCGTTTTTAGCACGAGCAAGCGCCTTTTTATAGCCAAATGTAAAGACATTTTCATTTTCAGGCACCGTTTCATCGATGCCTTCAGCATTTTCAATCGCATACGTATCGGCCTTTCTTGATAACGGTGGGATGCGCGGCATGATCAGCGCCGCTACAAATCCGGCCAATAAAACCGTTAAGTAAAATGGGACGAACATATGTGCAAGACCGACTTCAGAAATGACTACAAGTGTAAAAGTAATAGAAACAACTGAAAATGTGGTTCCAATTACAATAGCCTCGCGCTTTGTATAATACCCGCCTTCATATTGCCGGCTCGTTAACAGCACCCCGATTGTTCCGTCTCCAATCCAGGAGGCAAGGGAGTCAATCGACCCGCGGCCCGGGAGTTTGAACAACGGACGCATAATTTTTGTCATCAACGTTCCGAAAAACTCCAGCAGTCCAAAGTTCATCAAGAGCGGCAGAAACAACCCCGCAAATAGGAATACAGCAAATAATACATGCAGAAGGCCGCCATCTCCAATCAATGTACCCCCAGTGTCACCACTGTAAATGGCTTCAGGGCCAAGCTTAAATACAACCATGACAGCAAAAACAGCCGCAACAACCCGCGTAATTGTCCAAAATAAACTTACATGGAATAATTGCTGGAAAAAAGGGGTTTTCTCTAATCGGTCACGTCCAACCACCTTAGCCAGTACTGTCAACACAGCAGTAACGATAATAATGAGCATCATAATAACAGATAATTGATTTGCCAGTTTCGCCTGAACCCAGTCAGCCAAAACAGCGATTGGAATGGTCGTACCTTCTTTCGTTGGAACGGGTGTCATGAACAAAAGAATGCCAACTAAAGATGGGATGATGAAGCGCAGATGATCACCCAGCGAGTACGAATTGTTTTTCAATGTGACTTCCCCCTTTTCAAATGATAATTTCTTTTATTATAAAGATGAAACCATAAAAGTCAATGGAAGATTTGATTCTCAAGCATAACCATTTCTTCATCAGGGTATAGATGATTAGGGTGCCAATGTGTTTTGGTCGTTTGCCAAGTGAAGATCTAGTATAATAAAAGAATAAGAAGAGTGAGAAGGATACCACTTATGAACATTTATGTCAAAAGGAGGCAATACGCATGAATGATATATTACGAAAAGGCTTTTTATTGGGAATTGGTGCAGCTGTCAGTGGTAAAGAACGTGTCGAAAAAATTGTTGATGAGCTTGTCGAAAAGAATGAATTAACTCAGGAGCAGGCCAAAACAGTGTTGAACGATCTTATTGAAAAAGGTGAAACCAAAACCGGGAAATGGGATGAGAAGCAACAGGAACAAACGCGTAAAATCGCTGACGACCTTGGTCTCGCTTTGAAGAAAGATGTCACGAAACTTGAAGAGCGCATTGCTCAATTGGAAGAACAGCTACAGGATCAAGAATAGGACATAAGCAAAAACCACCAACCTGCTTTGGTGGTTTTTGTTGAAAATTGAATGAAAAATGAGGTTGAATAATTCCTTCTCACAAGATACAATAATATTGAAAACATTTTTAATGTATTTGTAAGGGGGCTTTGGTATGGAGGAATTTGAAAAAACGTGTGATGCACTGGAAGAAGAGCTTGGGAGACCTTTGTGTGTCAGGGAAGTATTCTTTGTAACCTGGCTCACAGAACAGCAGGGTGAGAAAGAAGCTGTATAGATCGCATACATATTAAAAAAAGCCGTTGGTACGGCTTTTTCAGTGTGGCTAAAGATGCTGCAAACGATTCATATCTCCAAACCAACCCCCGGTAAAGTCATACCCGGGCTTTTTTAGTTTTCCGGCAGCCTTGTCTGTATTATACTGGGAAGAGTGACAAGAGAGGAGAGAAGGGCATGAATGTAAGCCATGATAGGATCATACAAAAAATGATCGATGAATTACAGGCGACGCGTCGCGGTGATTTAAGCGAAGAAGCTATCGTTCAGCACGTCGCAAATGCACGTCTTCTAGCTGACTTGATCCTTGAAGACCGAGACGTGGGTGATATGCAAGCAAGTCCTGAAACCCAGTTGCCCAAGACTAACTCAAACCCAAATACGCAAACAGACTTAAAAAATACAAATGGTTTAAAACCAGCTGACGAACCCGAAGACTCCATTTTTGATTTCTAAAAGCTGCTTTTAAAGAACAGTTAACCTTAAATAAAATTAAATACAAACAGCGAAGCATATGAATCTTATAATTGCTTCTGGCAACCGCTCGGGGAAGACACTTCGCTTTCCGCGGGCGCTGCTGAGCCTCCTCGCGCTACCGCGCTCCGGGGTCTCACCGAGGCTTATCCTCCCGCTGGAGTCTCCGTGTTTTCCCCGAGCTTGGTTAGAGCGTGTATGTGCCCTATATGAATATGTGCGCAGAGCCGTCCAAGCCTCCGAATTACATAGAGTGATTGGAGCGGAGGGAAGTCGACTCCTGCGGGAACAGCACGAGTCCGAAGACCCCACAGCGAGCGGTTTTTGCGAGCGAGGAGGCTAAGGCCGTGCCCGCGGCTAGAAGACACTGTGAAAGTGATTTTCTTGAACAGATGTCGCACTTGAGCTGTGATAAAGTTAAAGCGACTTCCCGGAGCGAAATCACGGTTCTCTCGTAAACTTTTAAGCAACTCTCTTACGCAAAAATACAGTGTTTTTTAACTAAAAAAGAGGTGTAATTTATATGAAGATATTCTTGCTGATTGGCATTGTTAACGGATTTTTGGCTGTGGCACTTGGGGCGTTTGGTGCGCATGGTCTTGAAGGTAAGCTATCTGAAAAAATGCTTGGGACGTGGGAGAAGGCGGTTAATTATCAGATGTTCCACACAACAGCCCTACTCATTACTGGACTGATACTTGCAAAGGTTCAGAGTGCAGGCATGATGTGGGCGGGGTGGATGTTTACACTTGGCATTATCCTGTTCTCAGGTTCACTTTATATTTATTCAACGACAGGTGTTAAAGCCTTAGCCATGATTACGCCATTTGGCGGTGTGGCTTTTCTGGTGGGCTGGGTCCTGCTTGGTTATGCAGTAGTTAAATATATTTAAAAAGCGACACACGTATCATTATGTCGCTGTATTGTACCAGATGCTGATGATTAATGTGGCTAGAATGATAAGAATAATGGCCCGCAGAAATTGCTTGATGCCGGTGACCGGGTGACGTGTTGACATGGCTGCCATGCCACTGAAGATCATACTGGCGGCAATCCCGTATAGCCCTATAATCATCAGCAGAAATAACCCTTTGGCAATTGCTATAGTGCCCACAATCAGCACGACAATCAGGGCTATGAGTTCCATTTTCATCAATTTTTCAAAAGGATGGTTCATAGGGATCGCCTCTTTTGCCCATACAATTGATAACAGCAGCACAGTGACACGATCACTGTGCTGCTTTTGAATCCTGTCGTCCTAACGGAATCATCTGGGCTGATACATACTCATTTGGCTGCCCGCACCATACGGATAATCGTAATTGATTTCTTCGTCAAACGTAACGTAGTCAAGGTAAATCATTAATAAGAGATACCGTTTGCCTGTTTCGGGGTCACTGATGATAATATGATCGCGGCCGGCCGCTTCGATCACACCTTTAAATACTTTTGCATTCCACTGACTGTTGTTTTCAAACGTCATGTAAAGGGTGGCGACTTTACCCCGGTTCAATCGTAAAATATTTTCCACGTAAGACTGTTCCATTGGCAGCATTCCACTCACATCAGGCGCTGAAGGCTGCTGTTGTTGTGGCATCTGCGGTTGATTATACTGGTATGATGGGTAATATGCTGGAGATGACTGCGGATAGTAGTAGTTGGGATACCCTTGATACATATTCATGTATGGGGCGTTCATATACTGCTGCCGATACTCGTTTTGATCTTTTTCACTCATGAGAACCCTCCTCGATTATTGACTTCTGGATGAGACATGTTTCGTGCATCCACTCAATTATACGTATGCCCAAATAGCCTGTTATATGATGTTTAATATCCAAAATAAAAAACGTTCTGCTCGTGTGAACAGAACGTTTTTAAATTACTTATGATTTTCGGGTTTCGCTTTTTGTTTTTAAACATTTAAATAAGCAGGGATGGCATCTTTGTCAAGGCGGTGGCCAATGAAGAAATAGCCGAATTCTCCGTATCTGGAACTCACTTCGTCAAAACGCATTTGGTAAACGATTTTCTTGAATTCCAGTACATCGTGGGCAAATAATGTAACACCCCACTCCCAATCGTCGAAACCGATTGAGCCTGTAATGACTTGTTTCACCTTGCCTGCATATTGACGGCCAGTTTTGCTGTGTTCGTACAGCAATTTGCCACGCTCGGATTTTTCTAGGGTGTACCAATTTTCGTTGCCTTCCCGGCGCCGGTTCATAGGGTAAAAGGACATATACTCCCATTTCGGCAAAATTGGCTTCAGACGTGCTTGTGTTTCTGGTAGCGTTTCAGGATCAACGCCATCTTTTTGTGGGCGGTATTTAGCCAATTCCACAACCGAAACATACGAATGGGCCGGAATTAGAAAATCACCCATTTTGGATTTATTTAATTCGGTTTCCATATCGGTTAATTCTTCAACTGTCGGCCGGAGCCACATAAACATCAGGTCTGCCTTTTGTCCGACGACTTTGTACAAAGCGTGGCTGCCTTCTTCGGCCTCTTCCACAGCTTCCCATTTTGTAAGCAGGTTGGTAAGGCTTGCAAGCGCCTCTTCACGCTCCTGGTTTGTAGCGAGCTTCCAGGACATCCAGTCAATTGAGCGCATATCATGCAATGCATACCAGCCATCCATTGTTTCTACAGCTTCAACCATGCTAACTGTCTCCTTTTCGATAAAAATCGTATTGCGTTTTTACTATAACACAATTGGGTATACTGCACATACTGAAGGCATTGTCACGGATGAATCGTCAAAGGATTGTCAAAGATTTTTCCTGCAGAGCCTGTGATTTCTTTGTGAATGGTTTATCATAAAGAGAGGACAGTCATTCATGATGATTAAACTGGAGGCGTTAGAATGGAAAATATACTTGAAAATGTCACAGAACGGATTCGCGGCAAAGGGCGCTCGATCGTCTTTCCTGAAGCAGTGGACGAGCGGATCTTGATTGCCGCCAGTCAGTTAAGTGCTTCCGGCATACTCCAGCCGATCCTGATCGGTGAACCTGGGGAGATTGAAGCAAAAGCACGTCAAGCCGGTGTCGATATCAGCACATGTAAAATACTTGATCCAGCCAACTATGATCAGTTTGATGAGATGGTGGCTGAATTTGTCCGATTGAGAAAAGGGAAGGCCACTGAAGAATCAGCTAGAGAAATTCTCAAGTCTGTAAATTACTTTGGCACCATGCTCGTTCAGATGGGTGAGGCAGATGGACTTGTCAGCGGAGCAACCCATTCCACCGCTGATACGGTGCGACCTGCTTTCCAGATTATTAAAACCAAGCCAGGCATCCAAAAAACGTCAGGTGCCTTCATTATGGTGCGTGAAGAGGAAGCATACGTGTTTGCCGATTGCGCGATTAACATTGAGCCGGATAGCCAAGCTTTAGCCGAGATCGCCATTAAAAGCGCTGAGACAGCTGAAGTGTTTGGAATAGACCCGCGCGTCGCAATGCTGAGTTTCTCTACAAAAGGTTCAGCTCACTCTGAGGTGACCGAGCGGATTGAAGAAGCCTTGGCCATTGCACGGGAAAAAGACCCCGCACTTGTGATCGACGGTGAATTGCAATTCGATGCTGCTTATATTCCTGAAGTTGCCGAATTGAAGGCACCTAATTCCGCTATTCAGGGAAATGCAACGGTTTTCGTATTTCCAACACTTGATGCGGGAAATATTGCATATAAAATTACCCAGCGACTCGGTAAATTCACAGCGCTTGGGCCCATTTTGCAAGGGTTAAACAAACCTGTTAACGATCTCTCACGCGGATGCAGTGCTGACGATGTTTATAAAATTGCCGTCATTACGGCCGCGCAGGCTGATTAACACGATAAAAACCGTGCCCCGCACAGCTGAAGTCTCTGCTGTCCGGGGCGCGTTTTTTTTAGATGTTCTGCATCTGTAAGATATCTTGATTGCGTTCCTGCATTTGGGTGTACCGCTTTTCGAACGTCTGCCGTTCCAGCGCTTCATCATGGTTTGACGTTTCCGTGAGCCCTGATTGGGCAAGGACAGTCCGCGCCCGGTGAGCAACATCTGAAATGGTCAAGTTAAGGCCGAGCAGATCATTCAATGACCCCATTACTTCTGGTTCAACGTCCGGATAAGTAAATTTAGTCGCCTCACTGCCACGCGTTTTCTTGTAAAAGTCTCTGATCATTTCTGCGCGTTGTTGACTGTCACCAAATACATCGAGGTAGATCTGCACGGCGGCTGCATCCCGAATACGCCGCTGGGAGATCCCCGCAAACTTTCGCCCGTCTATACTCAAATCAAAATCACCCGGACAATATGATCCGACGATTTCGTAAGCCTCTATCGCATCTGTCACATCAGCGAACATTTTTTTGATGAAATGAACCATGGCTTCATATCCCGCATTAATGGATAAGTGCCTGGCATCAGACAAAATGAGGGATATGTTTAATACGCCTTTGTCCAAGGCAACAGCAAGTCCGCCTGAGTTTCGGATCATCACCTGAAATCCGTTGTCATTAAGATGTCTTATACCATCGGGCAGCAGCGGCAGCCGACCATCAGGAATCCCAAGGACCACGGTCTTGTCGTGCACCCAGAAACGGATGGTTGCCGGTGAACTGCCTTTGGCAATCGCTGTCGCCAGGGCATCGTCCGCAGCAAAAGAAGCAATCGCCGAATTCGGTTTTTGATAGATGGTATTTGAATCAATATGGTTGATTACCCTGTAAAGCTGTTCCTCTTTAAAAAGTTTATTCCATTGCGTCATAACGGCCACACTGTACCTTTCCGGAGCCCTCAAAAACGGATACAACACAGCAGCCCCTTTTTCTATCAGCATTTCTATTATATACTAGATCTATGCTTTCAAAAAGACCGATAAAATAAGGACATATCAGAAACGGGTTGATGCAGGTGGCATATAAAGATGAACAATTAAGTGAAGAGAAAGTATTTAAAGACCCGGTCCACCGGTATGTGCATGTCAGGGATCGGGTCATTTGGGATTTGATCGCCACACCGGAATTTCAGCGGCTGCGCAGAATCAAACAGCTGGGCACGACAAATCTGACTTTCCACGGTGCCGAACATAGCAGGTTTAACCACTCTCTTGGTGTCTATGAAATTGTCCGGCGCATTATATACAATTTCCACGACAGGCCGAATTGGGATCCTGACAAGCGGTTGCTCGGTTTGTGTGCCGCACTGTTGCATGATCTCGGACACGGGCCTTTCTCTCATTCCTTTGAAAAGGTATTTAAACTGGATCATGAACAATTTACCCAAGATATAATTTTAGGAGATACATATGTTAACGCAATTCTGGAACGCGTCCAACCGGGGTTCAGCCAGGATGTTGCGGACGTCATTGCGAAAACTTACTCAGATCAGCTTGTGGTCAGTCTTATATCGAGCCAGATCGATGCAGACAGGATGGACTATTTGCAGCGGGATGCCTACTTTACCGGGGTCAGCTATGGTCACTTCGATATGGAGCGGATTCTTCGCGTCATGCGACCGATGGAAGATCAAGTCGTCATTAAGGCCACCGGCATGCATGCAGTGGAAGATTATATTATGAGCCGTTATCAAATGTATTGGCAGGTCTATTTCCATCCCGTGACCCGGAGTGCAGAAGTGATCCTGTCCAAGATTTTCAAGCGCGCCAAGCATCTGTACGAATCCGGATATACCTTCAAACTTGAGCCGACACACTTTATATCGTTTTTAGAAGAGCGGCATGATTTGGAGGCCTATTTGAAGCTTGACGAGGCTGTGGTGCATTATTATTTTCAGTTATGGCAGGAGGAAACAGATCCAATCCTCAGCGATTTATGCGAACGATTTATGAACCGCCGTTTATTCAAATATATTGAATTTAATCCGAATAAACAGTTGGATGCGTGGATGGAATTACACGCTTTGTTTCGTGAAGCCGGCATCGACCCCGAGTATTATCTTGTTGTCGATTCATCCTCAGATCTGCCTTATGACTTTTACCGGCCAGGGGAGGAAGAAGAGCGTTTGCCGATCCACCTTCTCATGCCAAACGGCGACTTGCGTGAACTCTCCCGCCAGTCCGATATCGTTGAATCCATCTCAGGGAAAAAGCGGACAGACCATAAGCTGTATTTCCCTATGGATATGCTTGAAAAAGCGGATGATGCTGCCCTCGTGGCCCGTATTAAAAATATCTTGAACATACAAGGAGCTGTCGTTGATGCTGAGTAATCATATTAAGCTGATGCACTTTTTCTCAGAAGCGGGTATCGTGGCAGGCCGGAAAAAGCTGCAGAAAATCATTTATATTTTGCAGGCATGCGGTATGCCGTTTGAAGAAAAATATGCGTTTCATAAATTCGGTCCGTATTCGGAGGAATTGTCGCTTAGAATGGAAGAACTGTGTAACCTTGGGTTTATAGAAGAAAACAAAATTATAAAAAGCAATTATACCCAATACCAATATGCCATGACAGAAGAGGGGGCAGGATTTTTGGAACAGTTTACACATGATATGCCTGAACTGCATCCCCATATCGATTTGCTCCAGCATGAAAGTGCCCGATTTCTGGAATTGGTGGCGACCATGCTGTATTTCAGGGATTTGCCGCGATTAGAAGTGGCAGAAAAGATCCATACCGTTAAGCCGAAACAAAATTATACTGAAAAAGAATTGGAAGATGCATGGGCTTTGATTGCGAAATTAACCCACTAAGGCCCATTTGATGAATCACTCTGGTTAAATATGCTACAATGAGTAACAGTGAATGAAGCAGAGGAGGATCATGTATGAATAAAGATCAGTCTTCCGGTAAGAAAAAACAATCTTTTACGATCATTAAAGACGATTCGGTTGATGGCCATGGCGGTTATGGCGCAGGGTCGATCAGCCTGGAAAATATGTCATCCGTCATTGTGGATCCGAATGAGGACACGGCGTATGTCGACATGGACGCGATGCATGCCCGCAGTGATATCGAGCGGCGTGTGAAGTACGTGCAGGACAAAAGTGAAGTTCCTGATCCAAAGCAATATTGGATTGTTTGGGTCACTGTGGAAAAAAGTGAGACCGGCCCATACTATGCAGGTGTTGGAGCATGTGAGCTGCTCGTTGACCGTCCTAACAAACGCGCATTCAAATCCATGGCAGAACACGTGACCAACATGGAAAAATCACTCAAAGGCAAAATCATCGTCGACCGCATGGACGACCATTCCAAAACACTCCTGCGTAACTTCCTGCAAGACTTCGATGAATCCATGTGGAACAACTCAACAGACGAACTCAAACAAGCCCTGGCCACCTAACGGCAGGGCTTTAAAATTAAAGAGATATCAGATTTGAAGTTGACACAAACTGCGAACCAGCGAAGATATTATGACTGCTTCTGACAACCGCTCGGGGAAAACACTCCGCGTCCAGTGGGCGCTGATGAGCCTCCTCGCGCTGCGCGCTCCGGGGTCTCATCTAGGCTTTTTCTCCCACAGGAGTCTCCGTGTTTTCCCCGAGCTAGGTATGAGAGGTTATTCTCTAACTCTTATGTGAGTAAAATCGTCCAAGCCACTGTATTACATAAAGTGATTGGAGCGGAGGGAAGTCGACTCCTGCGGGAACAGCACGAGTCCGAAGACCCCACAGTGAGCGGTCTTTGCGAGCGAGGAGGCTGAGGCCGTGCCCGCGGAAAGCGACTTCCCGCAGCGCAAATCACGGTGCTCGTTTAAACATATGAAATGCTTAGTGGCTGTCATTAGTAGCGTCTACTTACTTCGTGGATTACGGATAATGGGGTGGGGCGGGTTTTTTGGTGGAGTTTGTGGCTGAAATGTGAACGAATGGTGAATAATTGCTGAAAATGTTGAACTTCACTGTAGAACTTTGTAAAATAGATCTACATGGGCTACTCATGTTTTACTAGGACACTAAAGAAGCCGACGTTTTAAGCAGGTGGACACTGCTTGATTCTGTCGGCTTCTTTACTTTTTGAGGAAACTAAACAAGAACACTTGTTCTTTTAAAAGTTCTATGCTATAGTAATTTCAGAACATACATCTTGTTATAACTTCATTCCACCCCAGGGATGTGTTAAAATGCAAGTAATTGAACGTGTCAGAGAACGATCTGACGAAACCACGTATACTGCCCATCACCATGACCTGTTGTTCAAACAACTGATCCACACTTTTTTCAAAGAGTTTCTGGAAGCATTTTTTCCTGATGTGCATCAAAACATTGATTTCCGACATATGAGTCCAATCTCTGAAGAAGTCTTCACTGATCTGCACGAAGGTGACACCAGACGACTTGATATTGTCATGGAAACCAAACTGAAGGACGAAGATGTTATTCTCATCATCCATGTCGAACCACAAAGCTATACCCAATCCAACTTTCGTGAACGCATGTATCATTATTTTAGTATGCTATACAATAAATACCGCAAACCGATTGTCCCGATTGCTGTGTTCAGCTATGACCATAAGCGGAAGGAGCCGACTGAATTTGATATGACGTTCCCTTTCTTTCATGTCCTGACGTTTAACTTTCTCGCACTTCCATTAAAGCAAACAAACTGGCGTGATTTTATCAAGTCCAATAATCCGGCTGCAGCAGCTCTGTTAAGCAAGATGGGCTACACGGAAAAAGAGAGAACACAAGTTAAATTTGAATTTCTGCGAATGATGTCTAAAATGGAGCTGGATCCAGCTCGAATGCGTTTAATTTACGGTTTTTTTGATAGATATCTGTCATTAAGTGAAAAGGAGGAGAAGATCGTGATGGAAAAGGTTAAGCATTCGCCAGATATGGAAAAGATTATGGAATTGCCGATTTCCTATGAGGAGAAAGGGAAGCGTATTGGAGAAGAGAAAGGGAAGAAAATGGGAAAGAAAGAAGTGGCGGCTTCGATGCTTAAAAAAGGCCTATCAATTGACCTTATAGTTGAAGTGACTGGTTTAGATGCCAAAGAAGTAGAAGGGTTAAGACAATAACAAGATGCCAGTTTCTCAGTTTTGAGAAACTGGCATGTCTATGACCCGAAAAATACGTCAAACCACTTTTCAAATATCCCTTTTTCGTTATTTTTATCCTTCTCTTTAGGAGCTTTTTGCGGATCACCTGGCATGTGAACGTTGCAGTAATGCTTGGGTTCTGTTCCTTGCTCAAAATACAAGGTCGTCCTTGTATCACAATAAGGTGTCGCTAAAAGTCCGCTTTCCGGATCGATTTTCACTCCGACTACGCCTGGTGGTGCTTGAAAAGTTTTCTTGGATTGGCCAGCATGGGCTTTTTCCATAAAGTCTGCCCAAATCTGCTTGGCGTACATAGATTCTTTGGCTTTTTTCAGTGTGCGGTTGTCATCGTAGCCGTTCCATACACCTGTAACGAGATCAGAGCTGAAGCCAATCATCCAGCGGTCTGCCTCAGTTGAGCCGGTTTTACCCGCGTATTCTCGTGATAATTGTCCGGCGATCGGAGCACCGGTCACGGTCATATGAACATTCAGGCTGGTGTCGAACATACCTGTCATCAGTTTGGATAGTATAAACGTCTTCTTGGGATCAAGTACAGGCTCTGCATCAGGAACAGTTGGTGTCCGTTCGTAGACTGTCTTGCCATCCTTTGATTCAATTGAGCTAATGGTATGGGCCTTCACCTCGTGCCCGCCGTTTGCGATCATGCTGTAGGCAGTGGTCATGTCCGCCATTGTTACAGCGGCTGTTCCAAGTGCAAGAGAAGGGACTTCAGGCAGTTCTCGATCAATACCAAATTTACGGGCGGCTTGAATAAGCTTGTCTGTACCAATAAATAAATTCGTTTTCACTGCAAATATGTTATCAGATACAGCCAGGGCTTCAGCAAGCGTGATAGGTTCGTACGCATAATAGTCGTTAAAATTACTGGGTGTATAGACCTCACCGTCATCAATCTTGAATGCTGTTGGTTTGCTCACAAGTCGGGTTTTGGCATTATAACCGTGTTCGAGTGCAGCATAATACAAGATCGGCTTAAACGCTGATCCTGGCATTCGTTTTGCCTGGATCGCCCTGTTGAACTGACTGTCATCATATGACCTGCCCCCAATTAAGGCTCTGATACTACCGCTCTCAGGTGCCATAGCGATCGCACTTGTTTCGATATCACTTTTTGTCGCTATGGTGTTTTGGGCGGTGTCAATGAGTGATTGCTGCAGGGCGCTGTCTAGCGTTGTGTGAATCTTATAACCTGAAGATCGTATAATTTCGGGATCCATTTCCAGAATATGGGCTGCTTCTTTTAAAACTGTATCCAGAAAATGAGGCGCAAAACGTTCTTCGGAAGCCTGTTCAGGGTCCCGGAAATCGAGATGAGCGCGCTGGGCGAGAAACATAGCTTGTTTTGAGACGAAATCTTCTTCATGCATCTGATTGAGAATATGTTCCTGCCGTTTTTTCGCATTGGCGTAATTGTTAAATGGGGAGTAATAGGAAGGCCCTTTTGGAATGCCAGCTAGCATCGCCGCTTCAGCTAGTGTCAGATCTTCTGCAGGATGATCGAAAAAATGCCGACTGGCTGCTTCAATACCATAAGCCCCGTGTCCGAAATAGATCGTGTTCAGATAACCTTCCAGAATGGTGTCTTTGTCATAGTGCATTTCAAGACGGATCGTGTAAAAAGCCTCATACAGTTTTCTTTGCCATGTCTTCTCATGGGATAAATATAAATTACGGGCATATTGCTGCGTAATGGTGCTGGCGCCTTCTTTAAGCGACTGTGTTTTCAAATCAGCAATCGCAGCGCCGATAATACGTTTGAGATTGAACCCGCCATGTTTGTAAAATCGCTGATCTTCAGATGCGATCACAGCATTAATTACACTTGGGGGTATATCCTCAAGTGCTGTATGGAATTGCTCTCTCAGGCCGTGTTCTTCACCAATGACATCTCCTGTACGATCGTAGTAGCGCGTTTTTTCCTGTGTTGAAATGTCGGGTGGGCCGAGAATGAATGCAATAAGGTAAATGGTGGCAATACTGATAATGCCAAGTCCTGCCAACCCAAGTATGGTTATCCTTAAGGTTTTTAATATTTGGTTCTTCATGGGCAAGGTCTCCATCACGTTTATGATAACGTTCAAAGTTTATCTCCATTATGGGACCAACCCGTCATAATTAAACACCATCATGTAAAAAAACGGTTAGTGATTGATTCCGGGCAAGGTTTATCGGTATAATAAGGTATTATACATACGGGAGAGAGGGACAGGGTTGAAAGTAGCGATTGAATTGCGGACAGCACTGGATGACCAAGGGCAGCTGGAGTATCATACAACAAAAGCAAAGGGCAGCCTTTATCAAAAGGGCATAAAAGATGTGGTGATCTTTGAAGAGGACACAGAAGAAGGCGTGATTAAAAACATGCTGACGATTCAATCTGATAAGGTCAGCATAAAACGAACCGGTGCCATGACGATGCATCAGCAATTTTCCACAGAACGTTCTACGGAAAACGTGCTGCGGCACCCGTATGGAACGATACATATGGAAACAGACACACAAACCATTCACTATGATCAGGACGCGGGGCATCTGACAGTAGATTATGCTGTTAAATTGAACGGGCAAGAGCCTCGGCAACAGCAGCTAGAAGTGTTGCTCGTCAGCGATAACGGTCAGGAGGAAGAAAGGTAGTATAAATAGAGGAGGCAGCCACATGAACGTATTGGCTCAGACAGAAGACACATTAAAACAAGCAATCAGACAAGCTGTCCTTGATGCTGGCTTAACAGATGATGAGAACATGCCGGAAATTGTTTTGGAAAAGCCAAAGGAAAAAGCACACGGAGACTATGCGACAAACATGGCCATGCAACTGGCGCGTATTGCTAAAAAGCCACCACGGCAAATTGCCGAAGATATTGTTGCAAACCTTGGTACGTCCGGTGCTTCAATCGACCAGGTTGATATTGCCGGTCCGGGCTTTATTAACTTTTTCATGAAACAGGATTACCTTGGAGATGTTGTAGAGACTGTAATTGAAGCGGGTCCTGACTATGGACGAACGAATGCGGGGGGCGGCAAACGGGTTCAAGTGGAGTTCGTTTCTGTCAATCCAACTGGTGATCTGCATGTTGCCCACGCCCGTCATGCCGCATTCGGAGATGTACTGTGTAATTTATTTGCTGCTGCCGGTTATGATGTAGACCGCGAGTATTACATCAATGATGCCGGTAACCAGATTGACAATCTCGCTCGCTCAGTGGAAGCACGTTACTTCCAGGCGCATGGCGTCGAAATGGACATACCGGAGGACGGGTATAGAGGTGACGATATTGTTGACATTGGCAACACATTATACAAAGAATACGGGGATCAGTGGGTAGATGCAGATCCGTCTGAACGGCTTGCCTTTTTCAAGTCATACGGATTGAAGTTTGAACTGGACAAGCTGGAACAAGATCTGGCCCAGTTCCGTGTTCACTTTGACAGATGGTTTTCGGAACAAAGCCTGTATGATGACGGGAAAGTTGAAGCAGCACTGGAAAAGCTCAAGGCGCGCAATTTCACCTATGAAAAAGACGGTGCAGTCTGGCTTAAATCGAGTGAATTCGGTGATGACAAAGACCGTGTACTTATCAAACAGGATGGCAACTATACGTATCTGACCCCAGACATTGCTTATCATCAATACAAATATGATCGCGGTTATGACAAAGTGATCAACGTATGGGGCGGAGACCATCATGGGTACATTCCGCGCATGCGTGCGGCAATTCAGGCACTCGGTTATCCTGTTGAGAAATTTGATGTGAAGATTATTCAGATGGTTAACCTTGTGGATAAAGGTGAACGGGTCAAAATGAGCAAGCGTGCCGGAACAGCCGTTTCATTGCGTGAACTGATCGAGGTTGCCGGTGTAGATGCCGTTCGATACTATTTCGTCATGCGTTCCAATGAGTCTCAACTCGATTTTGACATTGAATTGGCCCGGTCAGAAACAAATGAAAATCCAGTTTACTATGTTCAGTATGCCCATGCCCGAATTTCCACCATGCTGAAACAAGCAGTCAACAAAGGCTTTGAAGCGAACGGACCTTTTGATGCAAGCCTGTTAACGAACGAAAAAGAAACAGACTTACTCACACGGATTGGAATGTTTCCTCAAGTGATTGCTGAAGCGGCAGAGAAAGGCGCTCCTCAGCGCTTGACACAATATGTGTTCGATCTGGCATCAGCTCTGCACAGTTTTTATAATGCAGAAAAAGTGCTTGATGCGGACAATCCTGAGCTGACACATGCACGGATTGCTCTGATGAAAGCAGTCAAACAAACCATTGCCAACGCGCTGAAACTTCTCGGAGTCAGTGCGCCCGAAAAAATGTAAATGATGAACTGGCCGGTGCGCCTTCTGTCAGGAAGGACACCGGTATTTTGTCTGACAACTGTCATTTCTTCAGTTTAGTGTTGACTGAATGATCATTCACATTTAAAGTAGTATATAAGTGTTATAGAAAGCAATTATATTTCAGAGGAAAATGAAAGGGTTATCATAGCGAACGATCATACACAAGGGGGAGCGGGAATGGATACATTTTTAATCATTAACTTACTGGCCTTTATTGCGATCACGCTGTATGGCTTGTATTTGTTTGGAAAAGTTGTCACCACACGGCTTGCCTATATCAAACTTGGACAGAAGTCAGAGTTTGACGGCGAGATCAAAATGCGTTTGAAGCGCGTCTGGACCATTGTGTTCGGGCAATCAAAGTTATTGAAGGACAAGAAATCAGGGGCTATACATGTCATGATGTTCTATGGCTTTCTACTTGTTCAATTTGGCGCCATTGACATGTTTATTAAAGGCATTTCGCCTGGCAGTCATTTGCCGTTCGGACCATTGTATCCGGGTTTTACATTTTTCCAGGAGCTGGTGACACTCATGATCCTTGTCGCCGTGGTCTGGGCTTTCTACCGGAGATATGTGGAAAAGCTTGTGCGTCTGAAGCGCGGTTTCAAAGCCGGTCTCGTACTTTTGTTCATTGGGACACTCATGCTTTCAGTCTTACTTGGTAATGGCATGCTTCTTGTCTGGCAGGGTCATGATCCGGTTTGGACAGAACCTGTGGCCAGCTTAATTGCGCTTGGAACCAGCTGGATAGGCGGAACGGCTGCAATGGTGCTGTTCTTTGTGTTCTGGTGGATCCACACCATTACAATTTTGTCTTTCTTGGTATACGTGCCGCAATCCAAGCACGCCCACCTGATTGCCGCGCCGATCAACGTATTTTTGTCGAAGCGCGTACCGGGTAAACTCAAAACACTCAACTTTGATCTGGAAGACATGGAAGAAGGCGACGAAGAGGATATTTCTTTCGGTGCCGGAAAAGTAGAGGACTTTGATCAGTTCCAAATGCTCGACTTCTATGCGTGTGTTGAGTGCGGACGTTGTACAGATGTTTGTCCGGCATCAGGCACCGGTAAAATGCTTTCTCCGATGGACATTATGATCAAACTTCGGGATCATTTGACGGAAAAAGGGGCAGTAGTCACTGGCAAAACCCCGTGGGTGCCGACATATGCATTTAACCAGACAAAAGGCAATCTGGCAGCTGCCGGAGCAGGTCAAGCAGCTGCAACGGTAGAAGCAGCCAGTATGATTGGGGATGTGATCACAGAAGAGGAACTCGCTGGCTGTACCACATGCCGAAACTGTGAAGATGCCTGTCCGGTGATGAATGAGCACGTGGGCACAATCATTGATATGCGTCGTTATCTGGTCATGACCGAAGGAAAAATGGACTCTGATATCCAGCGTGCGGTTATGAACATTGAACGTCAAGGCAATCCATGGGGACTGTCGAAAAAAGACCGTATCAAATGGCGTGAAGAAGATGAATCCGTTTATATCCCAACGGTTAAAGAACTGAAGAAAGAAGACAAATCGTTTGAATACCTCTTCTGGGTCAGTTCAATGGGATCTTATGACAGCCGCAGTCAAAAAATCGCTCTTGCGTTTGCAAAGCTGATGAATGAGGCAGGCGTGAGCTTTGCCATTCTAGGAAACAAAGAAATGAACTCAGGCGACACAGCCCGTCGGATCGGCAACGAATTCTTGTTTCAGGAGATTGCCGAGAAGAACATTAAAGAGTTTAATAAACATGATGTGAAGAAAATCGTAACGATCGATCCGCATGCTTATAATATTTTCAAGAACGAGTATCCTGATTTGGGTTATGAAGCAGAAGTGCTGCACCATACGCAGATGCTGTTTGACCTTGTCAAAGAAGGTAAACTCAAGCCCGAGCGTGCCATTAACCAGCGCTTGACCTACCATGATTCATGTTATCTGGGGCGTTATAATGGGGTCTATGATCCGCCAAGGGAAATCCTGACCTCCATTCCAGGTCTTGAACTTGTAGAGATGGAACGTTCTAAAGAGAACGGTATGTGCTGTGGTGCGGGTGGCGGTCTGATGTGGGCAGAAGAAACTACTGGAAACCGCATCAACGTTTCCAGAACTGAACAGGCCTTAGCTGTTAAACCGCAAATGATTTCCAGTGCTTGTCCGTTCTGCCTGACGATGCTCAGTGACGGAACAAAGGCCAAAGATGTTGAAGAAGACATCAGCACCATGGACGTTGCTGAAATTCTTGCATTGTCCGTCTTTACCGAAGACGAGGAAAAAACAGCTTAAGAGACTGCCATTCGGTTTTGTATATAAGAGTATGATAGAATACAAGAAAGAGGGGGCGCACAACACCCCTCCTTCTTTAAAACAATAACCTGAGCGAACGTTCAATCGAACAATCGTAAGCGGTTTCAACTAAATAACTTACATCTAAATATAGGAGCTTCTAGGCCGAAGACAGTTGATAAATCTGAACATTACCTTAAACTGCGATGCAACATGATCTAATGAAAACTTGAATGACTGCTTCTGGCAACCGCTCGGGGAAAACACTCCGCGTCCAGTGGGCGCTGATGAGCCTCGGGCCCACAGGATGTGGGTCATGAAGGCGTTGCGACAGGACGTCGCGGTTTTAGCCTTCCTTCCCCTACTGCGCGCTGTGGGGTCTCATCTAGGCTTTTGCTCCCACAGGAGTCTCCGTGTTTTCCCCGAGCTAGTTGAGTGGCGCTCACCCTCCTACTGGCTTTCTTAAGTAGAACCGTCCAAGCCACTATATAAAATAGGTGATTGGAGCGGGGGGAAGTCGACTCCTGCGGAAACAGCACGAGTCCGAAGACCCCGCAGCGAGTACTGAGCTGCACCCCTAATGTTGGACACCATATCCAACATTAGGAGGTATAAAAATGTCCAAGTTTACCAAAGTTTTTAAGTTACAAATAGCTAAAGACTATGTGGGCGGAAAGTTCAGTTACCGAGACCTGGCAAATAAACTCAACATTGATGAATCTGTGATTAGGTATTGGGTGTTGTTATTTCAACACCATGGTGATAAGGCATTTGATTTTCCCTATACAAACTATTCGAGAGCCTTTAAACTAAAGGTAATAGAATTCATTAATGAAACGCATTATTCCATTCGAGAGGCATCTGCCATTTTCCATATACCTGATCCTTCTATGGTTCGAAGGTGGAGGAAAAAGTGGGAGAAAAGTGGAGAAGATGCCCTTGAATCAAGAAAGGGCCTTCTGTTATGAATTCTCGCACTCAAAAGAACAAGCAGGAACCTGAGAATCAATCAATAGAAGCTATGGAAAAAGAGCTCGAATACCTTCGTATGGAGAATGCTTATTTAAAAAAGTTGAGAGCCTTGGTTCAAGAAGACCAATCACCAACAAAACCAAAACAAAAGTAATACTTGAACTAAGGCATAAATTCCCGGTGAGTAAGCTTGTAAAGGTTGCAGGTATTAAAAGAAACACTTATTACTACAACGTCAATCTTTTAAAACAACCGGACCCTGATCGCAAGTGGAAAAGAAGAATTAATTTTATTTATCACCGACACAGAGGCCGTCTTGGCTACCGTCGCATAACAGATGTCCTTAAAGAAAAAGGCCATGAAATAAATGAAAAAAAAGTACTTCGGTTAATGAGAGAGCTCGGGATCCATTGTGTCGTCCGAATGAAAAAATACAAGTCGTATAAAGGCCCATCAGGCAAGGCAGCACCAAACGTTCTTGAGCGTAACTTCAAAGCAGAAAAGCCGAATCTAAAATGGGTTACTGATGTAACGGAATTCAGGCTGTTTGGCGAAAAACTGTACCTTTCACCTGTATTGGACCTGTTCAACGGGGAAATCATTACGTACACACTTCAAAACAGGCCTACGTTCGATCTGGTGGAAAAGATGTTAGATCAAGCCTTGGAACACAAAAAGGACAGCGACGAACTGTTAATTCATTCTGATCAGGGCTGGCATTATCGAATCCCCCGATATCGGAAAAAGCTCGAGCAACATAACATTACACAAAGCATGTCCCGCAAGGGGAACTGTTATGATAATGCCGTCATAGAAAACTTTTTTGGGATACTAAAATATGAATTCCTGTATTTAGAGGAATTTGACAGCATTGAGCACTTTAAAAAAGAACTGGAAGACTATATTTATTACTACAATCATTTAAGAATCAAATCAAGATTAAATCGAAAAACCCCAGTAGCTTATCGTAAGCTCTTTGAGTTAAATGCATAAAACCGAGTGTCCAATTTTATGGGTCCAGTGCAGTACATTAAGGAGGGTCGACTAAGAACGTCCTTTGCGGACAACGTCGACACACCCCTTGCCGGGGCAAGGAGGCGTTAGGGGATGTTCGATTAAAACCGGCGCGTCCTGCGCCAACATCGAACGACCTGCGTCCTGCAGGCCTCTTGGCAAAGAAGACACTGTGAAAGTGGGTTTCTTGAACAGATGTCGCACTTGAGCTGTGATAAAGTTAAAGCGACTTCCCGCAGCGCAAATCACGAGCCTCTCATTATGGCTGTTGTTTGTCCCTCTTAGTTAAGTAAGTGAGGTTGTTTTTATTGTGTTAGATTTAGATTCTCACTAGTTTGCAGTTTGTATTATTTGATGTTTAAGATGCTTTTGTCAGTAATACGAGGAAGCTAAATGATATTGGTAAGGTTATTTGCTATAAATAAATTTTAAATTTGAAAGGATGAGGGTTATGCGTAAGTCAGTTATTGTATCGGGTGCACGGACGCCTTTTGGTAAGTTTGGAGGGTCTTTGAAGGCTTTGACGGCGCCGCAGCTGGGCGGGATTGCCATTAAAGAAGCTTTGAAGCGCGCTGCTCTTGATGGCGGAGATGTGGATGAAGTGATTATGGGCCATGTGCTCCAAGGCGGGCAGGGTCAGATTACATCAAGACAGGCAGCACGTGAGGCGGGAATTCCGTGGTCAGTCAAAACAGAAACCATTAATAAAGTATGTGCATCCGGACTCCGCAGTGTGACGCTTGCAGACCAGTTGATCCGGCTTGGCGATGAAGACACCATTGTTGCCGGCGGTATGGAAAGCATGTCAAATGCACCGTATTTTCTGCCTGACGCACGCTGGGGACACCGGATGGGGGATAAAACGGTTAAGGATATGATGATTCATGATGGTCTTACGTGTTCTTTCAACGGTGTACATATGGGCACGTATGGCAACAGTACAGCAAATGAATTTGGACTGACCCGGGAAGCACAGGATGAGTGGTCTTACCGCAGTCATCAGCGCGCTGTGCAAGCAACAGAGACTGGTAAATTTAAAGAAGAAATTGTGCCAGTTGAAGTTCCGCAGCGTAAAGGGGATCCTGTTGTAGTTGATACAGATGAAGCGCCGCGTAAAGACACAACAACAGATGTGCTCGCAAAGCTTCGTCCTGCTTTCGACAAAGATGGCACAATCACAGCAGGCAACGCACCTGGGGTTAATGACGGTGCAGCAGCATTTGTTGTGATGGCTGATGAAACAGCTGAAAAGCTCGGTAAAAAGCCTTTGGCAACGATCGTTGGTCATGCTGAAGTCGCCGTTGAAGCAAAAGACTTCCCGCAAACACCAGGTCTTGTCATTAACACATTACTTGAGAAGACAGGTCACACGGTTGACCAGATAGATTTGTTTGAGATCAACGAAGCCTTTGCGGCAGTATCCCTAGCCAGCGGTCAAATTGCTGGTATTGACCCGGAAAAAATCAATGTTAATGGCGGTGCCGTTGCACTTGGCCATCCAATTGGAGCAAGTGGCGGACGGATTATTTTAACACTGATTCATGAACTGAAAAGACGTGGCGGCGGTCTGGGTATTGCTGCTATTTGCAGCGGCGGCGGACAAGGCGATGCGGTTATGATCGAAGTTCCGCAACAGTAAAACAATTATCCGAGGAGGCAAACACATGGAACCAAAAACCATCATGGTCGTTGGTGCAGGACAAATGGGTGCTGGAATTGCACAAGTGTGCGCCCAGTCCGGCTTCAACGTCTATTTAAACGATATGAATGAAGCAGCCCTTGAAAAAGGCATCTCAGGCATTGGGAAGCGTTTGGACCGAGCTGTTGAAAAGGAACGCATCACTGAAGAGGATAAAAACGCAGCGCTTGAGCGTCTTGAACCTTCCAACACACTGGAAGATGCCAAGGATTGCGATGTCGTTATTGAAGCGATTGTGGAAAAAATTGAAGTTAAAACAAGCGTGTTCCAGGAGCTGGATACCCACGCCCCTGCTCATGCCATATTGGCGACCAATACCTCTGCACTTCCAATTACGGAAATTGCTGCTGTAACGAATCGTCCGGATCAGGTCATTGGCATGCATTTCATGAACCCAGTCCCTGTCATGAAGCTGGTAGAAATCATTCGCGGTTTGCAGACAAGTGACGAGACCTACAAGATAATTGAACAATTGACGCATGCCTTGTCAAAAACCCCTGTGGAAGTGAACGATTCCCCAGGATTTGTGTCGAATCGGGTTTTAATGCCTATGATTAACGAAGCCATTTATACTGTCTATGAAGGCGTTGCAACACCGGAAGATGTGGATACGGTTATGAAGCTGGGTACAAACCATCCTATGGGGCCATTGACACTTGCTGATTTTATTGGTTTGGATACGTGCCTATACATTATGGAAGTTCTGCACGAAGGGTTTAAAGACAGCAAGTACAGACCTTGTCCACTGCTCAGAAAATACGTCAACGCTGGCTGGCTCGGCAAAAAGTCCGGTCGTGGCTTCTACACTTATGATTAATCATCAAACAGCGCGGCTGAGGAGGCTTGCAGATGCAGCTTACATTTACTGAAGAACAACAGATGATGCAAAAAATGGTGCGTGATTTTGCGAAACAAGACGTGCTGCCGGAAGTGGAACGCATGGAACAAGAAGATCGTTTTCCGAAAGAATTGATTGCTAAAATGGGAGAACTCGGGTTAATGGGTGTACCCGTTCCAGAAACATATGGTGGCAGCGGCATGGATTTTACGTCCTATATTATCGCAATCCATGAATTATCCAAGGTCAGCGCTGCCTTGGGGGTTATGCTGTCGGTTCATACATCAGTCGGCACCAACCCAATTTTGTACTTTGGCACAGAAGAACAGAAAAAGCATTACATTCCAAAACTGGCATCTGGTACATATCTTGGTGCCTTTGCTCTGACAGAACCTGGAGCGGGTTCAGATGTGGCCAACTTGAAAACACGCGCCAAAGCAGATGGGGACGACTATCTGCTTTCAGGTGAAAAAGCGTTTATCACTAACGGCGGAGTGGCGGACACATACATTACCTTCGCTCGAACAGGTGAAAGTGCCGGAAGTAAAGGCATCAGTGCATTTATTGTCGAAAAAGACACGCCTGGATTTGTCATCGGCAAACAGGAGAAAAAAATGGGGCTTCATGGTTCTCAAACAGTAGGGCTGACATTTGATAATTGTCGTGTATCGAAATCACAGATGCTCGGTGAAGAAGGTGACGGGTTCAAGATTGCGATGGCGAACTTGAACGTTGGAAGAATCGGGATTGCAGCTCAGGCACTTGGCATTGCTGAAGCTGCATTGGAACACGGTGTTGCCTATGCGAAAGAGCGGGAACAATTCGGTAAGTCAATTGCGCATAACCAAGGCATCTCATTTAAGCTTGCAGATATGGCCACAGAGGTTGAAGCGGCCAAGTTGCTGACTTATAACGCTGCAGCAATGGTTGGACGCGGTGAACCTACAGGAAAGCAAGCTTCAATGGCGAAGATGTTTGCATCTGAAACAGCAACCAAGACCGCTATCGAAGCACTCCAAGTGTATGGTGGCTACGGCTATACCGAAGATTATCCGATGGAGCGCTTTTTCCGTGATGCCAAAGTCACCGAAATATACGAAGGCACAAACGAAATCCAGCATCTCGTCATAGCGAAACAATTGCTGGGCTAAACAGCTTGCTACTGCCTCCCCCGCTCGGGGAAAACACTCCGCGTCCAGTGGGCGCTGATGAGCCTCCTCGCGCTGCGCGCTCCGGGGTCTCATCTAGGCTTTTTCTCCCACAGGAGTCTCCGTGTTTTCCCCAAGCTAGGTATGAGAGGTTATTCTCTAACTCTTATGTGAGTAAAATCGTCCAAGCCACTGTATTACATAAAGTGATTGGAGCGGAGGGAAGTCGACTCCTGCGGGAACAGCACGAGTCCGAAGACCCCGGAGCGAGGACATTAAGGAGGGTCGACTAAGACCGTCCTTTGCGGACAACGTCGACATACCCCTTGCCGGGGCAAGGAGGCTGAAGCCGTGCCCGAGGCTAGAAGACACTGTGAAAGTGGTCTTCTTGAACAGATGTCGCACTTGAGCTGTGATAAAGTTAAAGCGACTTCCCGCAGCGGAAATCACGTCTCTGCTACAAGTGATGTTGGACTTTATTAAAATGAGCTACTGTCAATTTAAGGAGGAAGTTTGATATGGATTTTCAATTAACGGATGAACAGAATATGCTGCGGAAAATGGTTCGGGATTTTGCTAAGAAAGAGGTGGAGCCTACAGCGGCAGAACGTGATGAAGAAGAGCGTTTTGATAGAGAGATTTTTGACAAAATGGCTGAACTGGGACTGACAGGAATTCCTTGGCCGGAGGAGTACGGTGGCATTGGTTCAGATTATGTCAGCTATGTAATTGCAGTTGAAGAGCTGTCCCGTGTGTGTGCATCAACAGGTGTTACCTTGTCGGCCCACATATCACTTGCCAGCTGGCCGATCTTTAAATACGGCAATGAATCACAGAAGAAAAACTTCCTTCACCGGCTGGCCACAGGGGAAGCTCTTGGTGCTTATGCCTTATCAGAGCCAGGAGCAGGCAGTGACGTGGCTTCGATGAAAACTGTCGCCAAACAAGATGGTGATGATTACATTTTGAGCGGGAGTAAAGTATGGATCACTAACGGCGGCGTCGGTGATATTTATATCGTGTTTGCGAAGACAGATGCAGATGCCAAGCACCGCGGCATCAGTGCCTTCATCGTAGAAAAAGGCACTGAAGGTTTCAGTTTCGGGAAAAAAGAAAAGAAGCTTGGCATTCGGTCATCCCCGACAACAGAACTTATATTTGAAAATTGTCGGATCCCGAAAGAGAACATGCTCGGGAAAGAAGGTGATGGCTTTAAAATTGCCATGTCCACCCTTGATGGCGGGCGCAACGGTATTGCCGCACAGGCGCTTGGGATCGCACAAGGCGCATTGGATGCAGCAGTCGATTATGCGAAAGAGCGTGAGCAGTTCGGAAAGCCGATTGCCCACAATCAGGGAATTTCTTTCAAGTTAGCTGATATGGCAACTGAAATAGAAGCTTCACGTCTATTAACCTATCAGGCGGCCTGGCTCGAATCAGAAGGCCTGCCATACGGCAAAGCTTCTGCAATGTCAAAACTGTTTGCAGGAGATGCAGCGATGCGCATTACAACTGAAGCCGTTCAAGTCTTTGGCGGCTATGGCTATACGAAAGACTATCCGGTTGAACGCTACATGCGCGATGCCAAGATTACACAAATTTATGAGGGTACAAATGAAATCCAGCGTCTTGTTATCGGACGTATGCTGACGAAATAACTTAAGGCTTAACGAGCGGAATTGCAGCTCAGTGCCTGGAGAAAGGATGGCTTCTATGCATCCTATAGTGGAAAGAATTGCCCAAAAAGACGTTCGCGCGCTTGCTAAAGCGATTACCATGGTCGAAAATGATGCGCCGGATAAGCTTGACATGCTGAGCGACGTGTTCAAGCTTCAAGGCAAAGCAAGGCTTGTAGGGCTCACAGGGTCACCCGGGGCCGGCAAGAGTTCTCTTGTCAATAGACTGATAGCCAATTTGCGGGCACAGGGCAAAACAGTGGCTGTTATTGCCGTTGACCCGACAAGTCCTTTCAGTGGCGGTGCTCTCCTTGGGGACCGGGTGCGCATGCATGAACATTTCACCGATGAGGGTGTTTTTATTCGCAGCATGGCGACCCGCGGCAGTCTCGGCGGGCTCGCCCGTGCAACGAAAGACGCACTCAGACTGTGTGATGCTTACGGGTTTGATGTGGTCATCGTTGAAACGGTCGGTGTTGGCCAATCAGAACTTGATATTATGAAAATTGTCGACACAACAGCGGTTGTGCTCACACCAAACAGTGGTGATGTGCTGCAAATTTTTAAAGCTGGGATTATGGAAATCGCTGATCTTTTCGTTATCAATAAAGCCGATCTGCCTGGTTTTGGCAAATTAAAAGCGATGTTGAAAGAACTTGTCATGATCACTGCGACGCATGAGCATGAAAAGGCCATTATTAAAACGATCGCCACCGATAACAAAGGCATCGATAAGTTGCTTGCAGCTGTAGATGCTCATCATGACTATTTATATCAAACACAAGCAGGCAGAAGGAAGCGCGAAGATCAGCTGAGATTCGAAGTTTATGAGCTGATCAGGGAAGAAATTTGGCGTGATGTGGCAGCTTTTGTCGATCACCATCCCCCAGAGGAAGGATTTTCTGAAACGACAGATCCTTATCGTACAGCCAAGCGCCTATATGCCAAATGGAAAGAGACAGGAGGGAGCGCACATGAGCAATGAATCGTCCCTTTCATCTGTAAAAGATGAGCAGCTTGTTGCCAAACGAAGGGCCCAGATGATTCAGGGCGCCCTCAAGCTGTTTAAGGAAAAAGGGTTTCACCGGACCACCACCCGTGAAATTGCAAAGGCCAGTGGATTCAGTATCGGCACCTTATATGAATATATCCGCACGAAAGAAGATGTGCTGTATTTCGTCTGTGAATCGATCTATGAACAGGTGCATGAGCGGCTTGAAGAAGCCATTGATTTTGAAAATGCTTCGGTCAGTCATTTGGCTGCGGTTGTGTCGTCCTATTTTCATTTGGTCGATCAGATGCAGGAAGAAATTTTGATTATGTATCAGGAGGCTAAATCGCTTTCTAAAGAAACCAAATCATACGTTTTGCAAAAAGAACGCGATATGGTGGCGATGCTTGAACGGGTGATGATCGCCTGTTTGCCCGAGGATATGCCGAAAAGAGATGTCTCTTTAATTGCCAACAATATATTCATTCAAGGTCAGATGTGGGGATTCCGGCGCTGGATGCTCCATAACCAATTTACGCTGGAGGCCTATATCGACAGGCAGATTCACTATCTGTTCAAATCACTTGGGCTTGAAGAGGAAGAAGCGAGTAATCTGACGGGATAAATGACTTATTAAAATTAACAGAAAACAAAGGGGAGAGGTTTCATGCAAGAAACAACAGTTTACAAACCGGTCCATGCAGTCCGCTTTGTGACGGCATCCAGTTTGTTTGACGGTCATGATGCATCAATCAATATTATGAGACGGATCATGCAATCGAGCGGTGCTGAGGTGATTCATCTGGGCCATAACCGCTCTGTTGAAGAAGTGGTTCATGCGGCCATCCAGGAAGATGTTCAGGGGATCGCCATTTCATCCTACCAGGGTGGGCACGTCGAATATTTCAAGTATATGTATGATCTCTTGCAGGAGCTGGATGCTGGTCACATTAAGATCTTTGGTGGCGGCGGCGGGGTGATCATACCGCGCGAAATTAAGGAACTTCACGACTATGGCATCGATTGGATCTTTTCACCAGAAGACGGCCGGGAAATGGGTCTGCAAGGCATGATCAACCGCATTGTTGAATTATGCGATTTTCTGCCCCCAGTTGACCTTGAAAAAGACAAGGCGAAATTGGCAAAAAGCGACCGTCAGACTGTCAGCCGTTTTATAACGTATATGGAAAACGAGGAAACAGAAGAAGCAGATCGGGAGCGGGTTTTAAAAGATTTAAGAGAACAATCCAACAACGCGCCTGTTCTTGGAATCACAGGAACAGGTGGCTCGGGTAAAAGCTCTTTGACAGATGAATTGATCAGGCGTTTTATCAATGAAGTCCCTGACAAGAAAGTGGCGATCATTTCCATCGACCCAACCAAACGCAAAACAGGTGGAGCGTTGCTTGGAGACCGGATTCGCATGAATGCCATATTCTCGGACCGTGTTTATATGAGATCGCTCGCCACAAGAGATTCGAGGTCAGAATTATCGCGTGCGATTGAAGACGTGATTACCGTTGTTCGGGCAGCGGGCTATGATTTTATCATTGTCGAAACGAGCGGTATTGGACAAGGGGACGCAGCCGTAACTGATATTACCGATTTGTCGATGTATGTCATGACAGCAGAATTCGGTGCCCCCACACAGCTGGAAAAAATCGACATGATCGATTTTGCCGATTTTATTGTCATTAACAAATTTGAACAAAAAGGCTCTGAGGATGCGCTCAACCAGGTGCGCAAACAGTATGAGCGGAGCCATATGCTCTTCCATCAGGATAAAGAAGCCTTTCCAGTATTCGGCACCATTGCCAGTCAATTTAACGACGCTGGAACCAATGCCTTATTTGCAAGCATCATTGATACACTGAACGACCGCTACGGCTGGGAAAACCAAATAGACTTTGACAGGCACGTCATTGCCGAAAAGCAAAATCTGATCATCACGAACGAGCGACGCCACTATTTGCAGGAGATTGCTCAGCATGTGCGCGGTTATCATAAACATACTGAAGACCAAAGCGCCATCGCACGGAAACTCTATCAGCTTAAAGGTGCTCAATCGATCCTGGACAGCAACGAGGCGGCCGCGGCAATTGACGAAACGGTTGCAACATATGAAGAACAGCTTCATCCGCGTTCAAAGAAGCTGCTTGACAGCTGGGATGAAACAAAAGAAAGCTATGAGCAGGACACCATGACGTTTAAGATCCGTGACAAAGACATCACAATGGATCTGACAACTGAAACCCTTTCAGGACTTAAAGTACCAAAAGTTGCGTATCCGAAATTCAGCGACTGGGGCGAGCGCCTTAACTGGCTGATGCGGGAAAACGTCCCAGGCGCCTTTCCGTTTACAGCAGGCGTCTTTCCTTTCAAACGAAAAGGTGAAGATCCAACACGTCAATTTGCCGGTGAGGGGACCCCTGACAGAACGAACCGCCGCTTTCATTATCTATCCAAAGGGGAGGAAGCCAAGCGTTTGTCCACTGCATTTGACTCTGTGACATTGTATGGCGAAGACCCTGCACATCGGCCGGATATTTACGGGAAAGTCGGCGAGAGTGGCGTCAACATATGTACACTTGAAGATATGAAAAAGTTGTACGAAGGATTTGATCTGACCGATCCGAAAACTTCTGTCTCTATGACCATCAATGGTCCGGCTCCTATTATCCTGGCGATGTTTTTCAATACAGCGATTGACCAGAAAGTGGCGCTGTTTGAAGAAGAAAACGGCCGCAAGCCTTCTGATCAAGAATATGAAACGATCAAAAACGAAACCATTTCGGTTGTCCGCGGCACGGTTCAGGCAGATATTTTAAAGGAAGATCAGGGTCAGAACACGTGCATCTTCTCGACGGAATTTGCACTGAGAATGATGGGAGACATTCAACAGTACTTTATTGACAAAGAAGTGCGCAATTACTACTCTGTCTCTATTTCGGGCTATCATATTGCTGAAGCGGGGGCCAATCCGATCACACAGCTTGCATTCACATTGGCAAACGGGTTCACATATGTGGAATATTATTTGAGCCGCGGCATGGACATTAACAAATTTGCGCCGAACTTGTCATTTTTCTTCTCAAACGGACTTGATCCGGAGTATACCGTCATTGGTCGCGTGGCCCGACGGATCTGGGCCATTACGATGCGAGATAAATATGGTGCAAACGAGCGCAGTCAGAAGCTGAAATACCATATTCAGACCTCCGGGAGATCACTGCATGCACAGGAAATTGATTTCAACGATATCCGGACGACTTTGCAGGCGCTGATTGCCATTCAGGACAATTGTAATTCCCTGCACACAAACGCTTATGATGAGGCGATTACAACACCGACAGAAGAATCTGTGCGCCGTGCGATGGCGATCCAGATGATCATAAACAAGGAAATGGGCTTGACTAAAAACGAAAACTCTCTGCAAGGCTCGTTTATCGTCGAAGAGCTCACAGATCTTGTCGAAGAAGCTGTCCTTCAGGAATTTGAACGCATGAATGACAGAGGTGGAGTTCTTGGCGCGATGGAAAGACAATACCAGCGCGGAAAAATCCAGGAAGAATCCTTGTATTATGAAGGAAAGAAACATTCCGGAGAACTGCCGATCGTCGGGGTGAATACCTATTTGAATCCAAATCCGCCGACAGAAGATGAGATCAATGCCATGGAGTTGGCACGGGCATCCAAAGAAGAGAAAGAACAACAGATTACTCAGTTAAAGGCTTTCCAAGAAACACATGGCGACAAAACAGAAGCTGCTCTGGAGCGGCTTAAGAAAACCGCAGCATCAGGCGGCAATATTTTCGAAGAGCTGATGGAGACGGTCAAAGTCGCAAGCCTTGGCCAAATTACCGGTGCACTATACGAAGTTGGCGGCCAATATCGCCGAAACATGTAATTTATATTTTTTAAAGCCTGGAAAAACAGTTCCATATTCCAGGCTTTTCTTTTTGGGATCATAGGTTTCATCATAAGTGGGGAAAACAAAAAATATACGTGCTTTTTCTTGGCATAATCGTATGTACTTTGATTATAATGTATGATATGGTTTTGAACATGACTAAGAAATAAGCAGGTTTTACCACCTGGGATTATATAAGAAAAAGGGAGTGCTTTGCCGTGAGTTTGAAAACCGTTGGCCAAGATGAACTTAAAAAGATTTCTATGCTCGAATTGGCAGACATGATTTTGCATGAAGAGGGAAAAGCGATGCATTTTAGAGATGTATTTGCCAAAATCCAAGAAATTAAAGGCTTTAGTGACGACGAATCATCAGATCGTCTTGCACAATTCTATACAGATCTGAACCTGGACGGACGCTTTTTGACCACAGGAGAAAACATGTGGGGCTTAAAACGCTGGTATCCAGTTGAACAAATTGATGAAATTATCACCACTGAATCACCGAAAAAGACCAAAACTAAAAAGAAGAAAACAAAAAAGAAAGCTGAACCGGTCGAGGAAGAAGCGGAAGACCTTGAAACCGTTGATGACGATATTGATGAACTGACACGTAACCTTGCAAAAGGCGATGAAGATGAGGACACAGCATTCACGCCAGAGTATGATGACGATTACGATGAAGAGTTTGACGACGAAGACTTTGACGAAGATGATGAAGACGGGTCATATGAGGACGAAGAAGAGGAAGAAGAGGAATAAAAACACCCTTGACTTTTCCCGGCATTATGCTAAAATTCCTATTGGGCTCTTTAAAAGAAACCACACAAGCGTTTCCCCATGCAAAACAATGGGGGAGCGCTTTTATTATTTAACGCACGTATACAAACCGTCCATTGATAAATGGCAAGCACAAAATTTGTGACTGCTTCTAGAGGCCGCTCGGAGGAAACACTGCGCTTTAGAATTCATAGTGGCGAATTAGGGCACGGATCATCTTTTGTTTAAAGACCTTGAGGGGCTGGGCGATGATGCTGGACTAAGGCCGGTTTTAGTCGACCATCCTTAACGTGTTCTCAGCGGATCTTCGGGAGGGTGCTATACCAGTAGGAGTCTTCATGTATTTTCTACGCTATAAATCTGATACTCAAGTTTTTGCTGCTGTTAATGGGCAAACATAAAGTGACGTGCTCATCAAAGAGTAAAAAATAACCCATCACCGAGCTTCGGGAAAACACGGAGACTCCTATGGGATGCAGAGCCTCGGTGAGACCCCGGAGCGCGGTAGCGCGAGGAGGCTCAGCAGCGCCCATGGAAAGCGCAGTGTTTTCCCGAAGCTCGGTGGTGCGAGGCAGTCATTATATGTACGGTAATCTTTTATTATTTTTATATGAATAAGCTTTGGGACATTGAGGACGATATATTATAACGGAAAGCGAGAGGTTGAACATGACCAAGTATATTTTTGTAACCGGTGGTGTTGTGTCATCACTTGGTAAAGGCATTACGGCTGCTTCTCTGGGCAGACTTTTAAAAAATCGTGGACTGAAGGTAACACTGCAGAAATTCGACCCGTATCTTAACGTCGATCCTGGCACCATGAGCCCTTACCAGCACGGCGAGGTATTTGTTACAGAAGACGGTGCAGAAACCGATCTTGACCTTGGTCATTATGAGCGGTTTATTGACATCAATCTGAACAAATACTCCAACATCACAACCGGAAAAGTATATTCCAGCGTCATCAAAAAAGAACGGCGCGGTGATTATCTCGGTGCGACAGTACAGGTGATTCCCCACATTACCAACGAGATTAAAGAACAGGTTTTCAGAGCTGGACAAGCTACGAAAGCAGATGTGGTCATTACAGAAATTGGCGGTACGGTCGGTGACATTGAATCCCTTCCTTTCCTTGAAGCGATCCGTCAAATCAAAAGTGACATTGGTAAAGAAAATGTGATGTACATCCACTGTACACTCGTTCCCTTTATTCAGGCAGCGGGTGAAATGAAAACAAAACCAACACAGCATAGCGTGAAAGAACTGCGGTCACTCGGTATCCAGCCTGACACGATTGTTCTCAGGACAGAACAGTCCATCAGCAGGGATAACAAAGAGAAAATTGCTTTGTTCTGCGACATTAATGAACAAGCGGTGATCGAAATGCGCGATGCAGATACACTGTACCGGATTCCGCTTGCCCTGCAGGAACAACATCTCGACCAACTTGTCTGTGACCATTTGAAACTTGAGTGTCAAGAAGCTGATATGGATGATTGGAAAGCATTGCTTGAGCGTGTTACGCATTTGTCCAAAACAGTCCATATCGGTCTTGTAGGCAAGTACGTTGAACTGCCTGATGCTTACTTGTCAGTCGTTGAGGCACTGAAGCACGCAGGATTTAAGCATGATACAGATATTGAAGTCCATTGGATCAACGCAGAGACCCTTGACGATTCCACAATCACAGCTGCTTTGACCAAAGTGGATGGGATCCTTGTTCCTGGTGGCTTTGGTGATAGAGGAATTGAAGGCAAGATCACAGCCATTCGATATGCACGGGAAAATAACATTCCGTTTTTCGGCATTTGTCTGGGTATGCAGCTTGCGACAGTCGAATTTGCCCGCAATGTTCTTGGGCTTGCTGGCGCGCATTCCGGTGAAATCGACCGGCGCACACCACACCCAGTCATCGATCTATTGCCGGAGCAGAAAGCCATCACCGATCTCGGGGGACCCTTCGTCTCGGCAGTTATCCTTGCATGCTGAAAGACGGTACAAAAGCAAAAACGGCCTATGACAATGCAAACATGATTGAGGAACGTCACCGTCATCGTTATGAATTTAACAATGACTATAGAGAACAGATGGAAGCTGAAGGTTTTGTCTTTTCAGGGACAAGTCCTGATGGGCGTTTGGTTGAAACGATTGAACTGGCTGACCACCCTTGGTTTATCGCCAGTCAGTTCCATCCCGAGTTCAAATCGCGTCCAACACGTTCGCATCCGCTGTTTGCCGGTTTTATTGGTGCAGCTCTTCATCAGCGGGAGAACTAACAGACTTAAAAAGACTTTAGCATGAAAATGTGCTAAAGTCTTTTTTGTATTGAGGAAGGGCCCTTTGTACCAAATAAATACTTGATTACAAAGACTTTAGTCTTATTTTAAAAAACGTTCTTTAAAAAGAAGGTTTTTGAATATTTAGTGTCGTATATATCACTATGGTAATAAATTTATGGGGCGCTCTTATGAAGAAGAACATACTGGTTGTGGACGACCAAGCAGGCATCAGAATGCTGTTGGAAGACGTTTTGACATATGAAGGGTTTGAAGTTAAAACGTGTGCGACAGGAATGGAAGCACTCACTGAGTTGCGCCAAGTACCGTATGATCTGGTGATACTTGATTATAAGCTGCCTGTGTTGGATGGCATGGAAGTGATCAGACATTTAGAAGCAGAAAATATTGATGTGCCTGCTGTTTTGATCAGCGGATTAGTCGAGGAGTTCAGTGAAGCTACAGAAGACTCTCAATTAATCAAGGCAGTAATCGGCAAACCCTTTAATGTGCAGGAAATCGGCAGTGTCATAAAAGGGGTTGTTAGCCCACCGTAATCTTAATTGAGACATTGAATCCTGACTCTCACAATTGTGTTCTTATTCACATTATAGACAAATACAATCCGACATTATGCGGTAATATGTTGCCTGTTTCTTCTTAAGTTGGTATTCTTGTATTGTGAACTAATATAATCAAACATAATTTTTGTTTTCAACTTTGAGGAGGATGCAGCATGCCGCTGGTTTCGATGAAAGAGATGCTTGAAGAGGGTAAAAGTAATGGCTATGCAGTCGGGCAGTTTAACTTGAATAACCTGGAATATGCTCAGGCAATTCTGCAGGCAGCAGAAAAAGAACAATCCCCTGTTATTCTTGGGGTATCAGAAGGTGCAGGCAGATACATGGGCGGTTTTAAAGTGGTTGTTTCCATGGTAAAGGCTTTGATGGAATCTTACGGGACGACGGTTCCGGTTGCGATTCATCTGGACCATGGTTCAAGCTTTAAAGCCTGCGCTGAAGCCATTCACGCGGGATTCACCTCCGTGATGATTGATGCCTCAGCCCTACCTTTGGATGAAAATATTGCTTTAACAAAAAAAGTGGTTGAGCTGGCCCATATCCATGGTGTCTCTGTAGAAGCTGAACTGGGCCGTGTCGGCGGTCAGGAAGATGACCTGATTGTAGAAGATGCGGAACAAGCGTATGCGATCCCGTCAGAGTGTGAGCGTCTCGTTAAAGAAACCGGCGTAGATTGTTTTGCGCCCGCCCTCGGATCTGTTCATGGACCGTACAAAGGAGAACCAAATCTGGGTTTTGACAGAATGGAAGAGGTCATGAATCTGACCAACATTCCGCTGGTTTTGCATGGGGGAACAGGAATACCAACGAAAGATATCCAGCGTGCCATTTCTCTTGGCTCAGCGAAAATCAATGTGAACACTGAAAATCAAATTAATCAAGCTAAAGCTGTTCGTAAAGTGCTTAATGAGCAGCCTGAACAATATGATCCGCGTAAGTATCTGGGACCAGGCCGTGAGGCCATAGAAGAAACCGTTATTGGAAAAATGCGTGAATTCGGATCGTCCAACAAAGCTTAACGATCAACTTAACAGAACGAAAGCAACGCCTTGGGTGCTTTGCTTTCGTTTTCTTTACATGAGGGCATTCATTTAATTTACAAAAAGGAGGAAGTATTATATATGAAGTTTTTTATTGATTCAGCTAATATTTCGGAGATCAGAGAGGCAAAAGAACTCGGCATTTTGGCAGGGGTAACGACTAACCCGAGTCTTGTAGCGAAAGAAGGCGTGTCTTTTCATGATCGTCTGAGAGACATTACAGCAGAAGTTTCAGGTTCTGTCAGTGCTGAAGTTGTGGCAGAAGATGCGGCAGGTATGATTGAAGAAGGCAAGGAGCTTGCAGCCATCGCGCCAAACATCACGGTGAAGGTTCCGATGACTTTGGAAGGTTTGAAAGCGGTCAAAGCGTTCAGTGATTTAAACATTAAAACGAATGTGACACTTATATTCAATGCCAACCAGGCGCTTCTGGCTGCACGAGCTGGGGCATCTTATGTGTCGCCATTTCTCGGAAGACTTGACGACATCGGTCATGATGGGATGGACCTGATTGCAACAATCGCCTCTATTTTCGACCGCCACAACATAACAACCGAAATTATCGCTGCATCGATTCGTCATCCTTTACATGTTACGGACGCAGCCTTGAACGGAGCTCATATAGCTACCATTCCTTATAAGGTGTTTGGGCAGCTTGTTAAGCATCCTCTGACAGACCAAGGTATTGAAAAATTCCTGGCTGACTGGAATAGTCAAAAGTAAAGAGCATAAAACTGGAAAAAGCATGCAGACTAAAGAATGTCTAAACGATTTTAAAGGTGAAGCGGGGTTTTTGAAGTGCAGAAAATTTTAATTGAAGGCGGGCGTTCTTTAAAGGGCCAAGTACGTATTGGCGGTGCCAAGAACAGTGCTGTTGCCCTATTGCCTGCTGCAATTCTTGCCGACTCAGATGTGGTAATAGAAGGGTTGCCGAATATATCTGACGTGTATACACTCGGCACGCTTCTTGAAGAGATTGGCGGAACGGTGGAATGGGAAGGTCAGACGGCACATATAGACCCATCTGAAATGGTTTCTATGCCGCTTCCCAATGGACTTGTGAAAAAGCTTCGCGCCTCCTATTACTTCATGGGCGCCATGCTCGGTAAATTCAATAAAGCGGTTATTGGGCTGCCAGGCGGCTGTCATTTAGGCCCGCGTCCGATCGACCAGCACATTAAAGGTTTCGAAGCACTCGGAGCCAAAGTAACGAATGAACATGGAGCTGTCTATTTAAGAGCCGATGAATTGAAAGGCGCACGTATTTATTTGGACGTTGTGAGTGTCGGGGCGACCATTAATATCATGCTTGCGGCTGTTAAAGCCAAGGGGCAGACAGTGATTGAGAATGCCGCCAAAGAGCCGGAAATCATTGATGTGGCCACGCTTTTAACAAGCATGGGCGCGAATATTAAAGGTGCCGGAACAGATGTCATTCGGATAGAAGGCGTTGAAAAGCTGAAAGGATGCCGTCACACGATTATTCCTGACAGAATTGAAGCTGGGACGTATATTATTGCAGCTGCTGCAGCTGGAGAAGACGTGATTATTGACAATGTTATTCCACAGCATCTGGAATCGCTGCTTGCTAAACTAAGAGAAATGGGTGTGTCCATCGAAGTCGGGGATGAACAGCTGCGGATTAAACCGCCCGAACAAATGAAAAGTGTCGACGTCAAAACACTCGTATATCCTGGATTTCCCACCGATTTGCAGCAACCTTTTACGACACTGCTGACTCAGGCATCTAATACTGGTGTGATCATTGATACAATTTATGCAGCCCGATTAAAACATATTGACGAACTAAGGCGTATGAATGCTATAATAAAGGTGGAAGGCGGATCAGTCATTGTGTCAGGTCCTGTGCAACTTGAAGGTGCAAGAGTGAGTGCCAGCGATTTGCGCGCAGGCGCAGCACTCGTCATTGCCGGTTTGATGGCTGATGGCATTACTGAGGTGACTGGTCTTGAACATATCGACCGAGGGTATGAAAAGTTGATAGAAAAGATGAGTGCACTCGGCGCCAAAATCTGGCGGGAAGATATGACCGATCAGGAAATCAGTCAACTCCAGAACTCTTAACAGCATGTATGGGCAATGATGACTGCCCCGGCCAAAAGGCCCTCCGCTTTTTAACATAGAATCTTCTTGGGATGAGGCTTCATATTTGTTAAAAGGGAGAGGGGAAACATGGAGAGAAGTTTAACGATGGAATTGGTCCGTGTCACAGAGGCAGCCGCATTATCCTCGGCACGCTGGATGGGCCGCGGCAAGAAGGAAGAAGCTGATGACGCGGCAACGTCTGCCATGCGAAAGGTTTTTGATACCATCCCAATGCGCGGAACAGTCGTCATTGGTGAAGGCGAAATGGACGAAGCGCCTATGCTTTATATTGGCGAAAAACTGGGTATGGGAAATGGTCCTGGTGTTGATGTTGCCGTTGATCCGCTTGAAGGCACCAACATCGTGGCCCAGGGGACATGGAACGCACTTGCTGTTATCGCGATCGCGGATGAGAAAACGCTGTTGCATGCACCAGACATGTATATGCAAAAAATTGCTGTCGGACCTCAAGCTGTAGGGACCATTGATATTAATGCGACCACTGAAGAGAATCTGCAAGCAGTAGCCAAGGCTAAGAATAAAGATATTGAAGATTTGGTTGCCATTGTCCTTGATCGTCCAAGACATGCCAAGCTTGTGGAAGAAATCCGCTCGGCGGGTGCACGCATTAAGCTTATTCCCGACGGTGATGTGGCAGCCGCAATCAATACGGCTTTTGAAGATACAGGCGTGGATATTTTATTCGGAATCGGCGGTGCTCCTGAAGGTGTACTCGCAGCTGTTGCCCTGAAATGCCTCGGCGGCGAGATTCAAGGCAAGCTTGTGCCATCGAATCAGGAAGAACAGGCCCGTTGTGAAGGCATGGGCATCACTGATATAAACAAAGTGTTTTATATGGAGGACTTCTGTAAAGGAGACGACGCCATTTTCGCCGCAACAGGTGTCACGGATGGCGAATTGCTGAAAGGTGTACAGTTCAAAGGCAGCCGTGCCACCACACAAACAGTCGTCATGCGTGCCAAAAGCGGTACCGTCCGATTTATAGATGGGGCACACAGTCTGAATAAAAAACCGCACCTCGTCATGGAAACAGAATAAATTCATTGGGAAGGCGGGCTAGCTTCAACCGCCTTCCCAATCATCATATATATAGACCTTCCTAAGAAAATCCCAAACGATTTAACATTTCCTATTAACAATACAAACTTATAACCGATTAAAAATAAGAAAGATTGGCTACCCTTAATAAAACAGATTGCCATCAACTTTCAAACTTCTGATTACGCTTCAATAGATCCTTTAATAGATGGAATGCCCCTAAGCTTCCACCAAATAATCAAAGCATTTCAAGTGAAACATAGTCATAAAAAAGAATAGGCAAGGTGATAGAATGACAGGATTGACGATATCCAAACTGGAAACATTAACACTTAAAGACCTTTATGCGCTTGCAAAAGAGTATAAAGTCTCGTATTATGCGAAACTGACAAAACGAGAATTGATTTTCTCCATACTAAAAGCCCAGGCTGAAAAAGATGGCTTTTTATTTATGGACGGTGTACTGGAAATTATTCCTTCAGAAGGTTTTGGTTTTCTCCGACCTATTAATTATTCTCCAAGTGCAGAAGATATCTACATCTCGGCATCACAAATCCGCCGCTTTGACCTCCGCAACGGTGACAAAGTATCAGGGAAAGTAAGACCGCCAAAAGAAAATGAACGCTATTATGGCCTGTTGCATGTGGATGCGGTCAATGGTGAAGACCCTGAAGCAGCCAAAGAGCGTGTGTATTTTCAAGCTTTAACGCCACTTTATCCAGATCGGTTTATGCAGCTTGAGCGGGAAACCAGAAGCATTTCTACCCGCATAATGGATATGATGACACCTGTAGGCTATGGGCAGCGCGGATTGATTGTAGCACCGCCCAAAGCGGGTAAAACGGTGCTCATCAAAGAGATGGCCAACAGCATTTCTGAAAACCACCCGGATGCCAAGCTTATTATCTTACTCGTTGATGAACGGCCTGAAGAAGTAACAGATATTGAACGCTCTGTTCACCCGGGTGTTGACGTGGTTGCTTCGACTTTTGACGAAGTGCCCGAAAACCATATAAAAGTGTCTGAACTTGTGCTGGAACGGGCCATGCGCCTTGTCGAGCATAAAAAAGACGTGATTGTGCTGATGGACAGCATTACGAGACTTGCCCGCGCATATAACCTCGTGATCCCGCCAAGTGGACGAACATTATCAGGCGGTATTGATCCGGCCGCATTCCACCGTCCTAAACGGTTCTTCGGTGCTGCGCGAAACATTGAAGAAGGCGGCAGCTTTACCATTTTAGCAACCGCACTTGTGGACACCGGCTCCCGAATGGATGATGTGATCTATGAGGAATTTAAAGGGACCGGCAATATGGAACTGCATCTTGACCGCAGTCTGGCAGAACGCCGCATTTTCCCTGCGATTGACATTAT
This sequence comes from Lentibacillus sp. JNUCC-1, assembly GCF_009741735.1. Lineage (NCBI taxonomy): Bacteria > Bacillati > Bacillota > Bacilli > Caryophanales > Bacillaceae > Lentibacillus > Lentibacillus sp. JNUCC-1. The sequence goes on along the minus strand of NZ_WHOH01000001.1, from coordinate 1,237,153 downwards.
GCGTTCTGGTACGAGAAAAGAGGAACTGCTTGTTCCCAAAGCACATCTGGATAAAATGTGGGCCATTCGCAAAACAATGCAATCCACCCCAGACTTTATTGAACGTTTCCTGAAACGACTTCGGTCTTCCAAAAACAATGAAGAATTTTTCCAAATGATGGATGATGAGATGAAACGGCGCGGAACGAAATAGTCTAGCGCTTGTCGTGAAAAATCTGAATAACATTGAGTGGTTGCAATCAAGGCTTCAGGCTGATATAATCTTTTTATGTGAGTTTAGAGAGGTTAGCAGACCTTTGACGGCTCTTATAATAAACTCTGTTTCCAAAGGATTCAGGGCAGAAGGAGTGGAAAGAAATGAAAAAAGACATTCATCCGGAATACAGACAAGTTGTATTTCTTGACACAAGCTCAGATTTTAAATTCATGAGCGGCTCAACATTGGCTTCTGATGAAACCATTGAATGGGAAGATGGCAATTCATACCCATTGATTCGCGTTGAAATCAGTTCAGATTCACACCCATTCTATACAGGCAAGCAGAAAGCCGATAAAGTGGGCGGACGCGTGGATCGTTTCAAGAAGAAATACGGCATGAAATAATAGCTTAAATAAAAACAGGCAAACTTTTATACCTTTGCCTGTTTTTTATTTGTCTGATTTGAGGTTTTTAATCAGCCGTAAGCGTGGTAAACTAAAAGTGATACATAACATAGAATATAGAACAGCTTGGAAGGGAGCGCCCCTGAGTATGTATGAAATGAAGGAGCCCGGCTGGGTGGAAGTGATCTGCGGCAGTATGTTTTCAGGTAAGTCTGAAGAATTGATCCGTCGCATCCGCCGTGCCACATATGGCAAACTGAACGTTAGAACATTTAAACCAGCTATAGATAATCGCTTTAAAGGAGATTCCGTTGTTTCCCATGATGGGTCATCCGCCATCGCTCGGCCGGTGGAAAGGGCAACAGATATCTTGGAGCACGTCGACGATGATGTTGATGTTATTGGAATTGACGAGGCACAATTTTTTGATGAAGCATTGGAACCGGTAGCTGAATCATTGGCAGATGCAGGCAAGCGCGTTATCGTCGCCGGTCTGGATACCGACTTCCGTGGCGAGCCATTTGGTGCTATGCCGCGACTCATGGCCATGAGCGAAGCTGTGACCAAGCTGAATGCCATCTGTCCGGTATGCGGATCTCCCGCCAGCAGAACCCAGCGCTTAATTAATGGGAAACCCGCTTCCTACAACGATCCAATTATCCTTGTTGGCGCTAGCGAAAGCTACGAACCACGCTGCCGCCACCACCATGAAGTCCCTGGCAAACCGGGGAACACGATCGCTTTAAAAGCATTTGATACCCTGAAATAACCCAATGCACAGCCGCTCAGAATCGCAAAGGCTGTGCATTTTAGTATCTGGTTAAATTTTGACCCGAATCCCTGGTTATACTATAATTAGAATGTTAATCAGGACGATAGAATGAGTGGTATAGTGCTGGAAGGTGCGAGCGTGCATAACCCGGGTCGCGAATGTGCATAAAAGGAATTGAATGTGCATAACGGGCGACGAATGTGCATAAAAGGGATTGAATGTGCATGACGGGTGGCGAATGTGCATAAAAAGAATTGAACGTGCATAATCGTGAATTTAATATGCATAACCAGGTGGGACCGATGCAAATGCTTCTATTTTTCAGGGAAGATTGCTGAGGCAATACTATTTTTAAAGCTTAATATCAAAAGAGGTGACTGTGATGCTTGATCGTTTGCAATCGTTAGAAGATCGCTATAATAAATTGAACGAACTGCTCAGTGATCCTGAGGTTATCAGCGATACGAAGAAACTCCGTGAATATTCAAAGGAACAATCTGATCTGGAAGACGTAATCCAGGCGTACCGTGATTATAAAAATGTCACATCCGAATTAGATGATGCCAAAGTAATGCTTGAAGACAATTTGGATGATGATATGACAGATATGGTGAAAGCGGAGATTGAAGAACTGACAGAACGAAAGGCTGAACTAGAAGAAAACATGAAACTGCTGCTTCTCCCTAAAGATCCGAATGATGATAAAAACGTCATCATGGAAATACGAGGCGCTGCAGGTGGCGACGAGGCAGCGCTGTTTGCCGGCGATCTATACAGAATGTACAGCCGCTATGCGGAAAACCGTCGCTGGAAAATTGACGTTCTTGAAACACACTCAACAGGTGTTGGCGGCTACAAAGAAATTATTTTTATGATCAGCGGCACAGGGGCCTATTCCCAGCTGAAATACGAAAACGGTGCACATCGCGTGCAGCGCGTTCCTGAGACAGAGTCCGGCGGCCGGATTCATACCTCAACCGCAACCGTTGCTGTATTACCTGAAACCGAAGATGTGGAAGTGGACATTCATGATAAAGATATCCGAGTGGACACTTTTGCTTCCAGCGGTCCTGGCGGGCAAAGTGTTAACACCACGATGTCAGCTGTACGCCTGACACACGAACCAACAGGCGTGGTCGTTTCGATTCAGGATGAAAAGTCGCAAATTAAGAACAAAGAAAAAGCGATGAAAGTGCTCCGTGCTCGTATTTACGACATGTATCAGCAAGAAGCACAGGCTGAATATGATGAAAACCGTAAATCTGCTGTTGGCACTGGGGACCGTTCTGAGCGGATTCGCACCTATAACTTTCCGCAAAACCGAGTAACTGATCACCGGATAGGTTTGACCATCCAAAAACTTGACCAGATTTTAGAGGGCAAGCTTGAAGAATTTATCGATGCACTTCTGCTTGAAGAGCAAGCTAAAAAATTGGAACAGATCGGTGAATGATATGAATAAAGCCATCAAACAATATGAAGTCCTTAACAGGGCTTCTCTTTTTTTACAGCAGCATAACCGTGAAGAAAAGGTAGCAGAGCTTCTGCTTATGCATCATTTAGGCGTAAGCAGGAGTGCTTTCTTTGCCATGATGCGTGATGAAATTGAACCAGAGATATTGAACCCGTTTTGGCGCGATGTGGAAAAGCATGCGCAAACTGGGGTACCTGTCCAGCATTTGACAGGGTATGAATCATTTTATGGCCGTCGCTTTACAGTGACACCTGATGTGCTTGTCCCGCGCCCTGAAACAGAAGAACTTGTGGAACATATTTTAAATGCAGTTAAAGATAAAACGCGATTTAATCACCCTCTTACGATTGCAGATATCGGTACAGGCAGCGGCATCATTGCAACAACACTCGCACTTGAGCTTCCGGATGCTGTTGTATACGGAACAGATGTCTCAGAAAAAGCTTTAAAAGTTGCGCGAAGAAATGCTGAAATGCTGGAGGCAGAGGTGACATTTTATCAAGGGGATTTTTTACAACCTCTTATAGATCACAACCGTCTTCCCCAGATCATCGTGTCAAACCCGCCGTATATTGCACATTCTGAGAAAGACCTTCTCGCTGATACTGTACGTGACTATGACCCAGAGCTCGCCTTATTTGCCGACAACGATGGCCTGGCTGCTTATGAAGCCATTATTCGGCAGTCACAGAAACTGCCTGTTAAGATGCTTGCATTCGAAATCGGTCACACCCAAAGCAAACCCATCACAGCTCTAATCAAAAAAGCCTACCCAGAAGCACGTGTGGATACAATACAAGACATCAACCAAAAAAACCGTATCATCACAGCCCAACTGTATACGCCAACAACCAATTTCGGCTAAAGATCTCTAGGAGCCAGGCTTTGATTCTGGAAAAAGATGCTATTAGCAGACTCCCCTTAATATAGTCTCTTAGATCTTCGGACTCGTGCTTTTTCCGTATGCGTCGATTTCCACCGCATCAATCAAACTATTTCGGCGGCGTGGATAGCTTTATTATAAAAACAATGAAGAAGGTACACACGCTTCATCAAGCTCGGGGAAAACACGGAGACTCCTATGGGAGCAAAAGCCTAGGTGAGACCCCACAGCGCGCAGCGCGAGGAGGCTCAGCAGCGCCCATGGAAAGCGCAGTGTTTTCCCCGAGCGACTGCCAGAAGCAGTCGTTTCCAGGTTTTCGCTAAGTAATTCAAAGTCTATTATTCTCGCAAGGCTAAAAATAAAAGTGTTTTAGGAGTTTAAAAGATTCTCTTGCTGCCCATACTGTGAATAACAAACACAAAAGGGGTGCGGGAGATGAGACAGGTTATTTTTATTGCAATGATTAGTGTTATTTTACTTTTTAGCATGCCGAACCAAGGTGTCACGCAACAAGCTGGGGGCGAATCTTTTCAAGTTATCCCCGATGAAGCCATTCGCCTGAGGATTCTTGCCAACAGCGACTCTGAAAAAGATCAAGAGCTTAAGCACAAGGTGCGAGACGCCGTTAATGACCAGATTAATGGGTGGGTCGAGCATTTAACCGATATCCAGACTGCAAGAGACCTGATTGCTTCACGGATTCCAGATATTCAAGAAACTGTTGCAGGCATTCTGAACGAACAGCGCTCTGAACAAAGTTATGAAGTATCTTATGGTGAAAATGTCAACTTTCCGGTTAAGCTATATGGATCTTACGTTTATCCTGCTGGTGAATATGAAGCTGTGCTGATTACACTTGGCGAGGGACAAGGTGCGAATTGGTGGTGTGTCTTATTCCCGCCGCTCTGCTTTCTGGACTTTTCAAACGGAACAAGCACAGGTGAAGACGAAGCGGAGGAAGAGCCTGGGGCAACTGAACAGGTTACTGCTCATGCAGATGACCAGGAAGATGATGGCGTTAAAATTAAGTTTTTTCTATTTGATTGGCTTGGCTGGTCATAGATGAGAGAGTCCTCACATAGACTGGTAGAGATTCAACTCTGGCAGGCGCACTTTGCCAGAGTACCAGACTACGAGAGGTGATCGTATGAAAATCATTCGCGCTGAACATGTAACAGACGGTACAATTGACCAGTTACTCACACTTAATCCAGACTTGGACCAGCAATTGCTTAAGACCTGTGGATATGTTGTGGATAATGATGGCCTAACAGCAGGGTGTTTCGCTTTGGAGCAGGTTAAGTCGGATGTATATTGGCTCAGGCAACTTCAGCTAACCCCGGAAATGGCCGGTTCTGTGATTGTACTGATCGAGACGGTGATCAATATGGCAAAGGAAAAAGGTGCCCAGGCCCTCTACGTCCACAGTCATCAGCCCCAAGTTGATACACTGCTAACGGCTTTACAATTTGATGAAACGACTGTCACTCCAGGGGATGTTCAAGCTCCCGAACAGGCAGGGAAGTGGTGGATTTACCACATATCGTAAACATTACCATCAGTCTATTCACACTATCCACAGTCACTTGTGCATAAGCTGTATAAAAACTGTGGGAAAATGAAATTCCACTGTGGATATCCACAAGTAAGTAACGCTTAATCGTGAATAAATCAGCTTTTAAAGCTGTGTATATATGTGGATGAATTTTTGCGGGGTTAACTTTTGCGTATCAGCCAGGTTTGGCCTAAACTAATAAATAGATTCTTCGTCATGGCTTTGCCCAACAGGTGCAAGCCATTTATTTTTAAAATGGTTCAAGAAAGGCTGACCTATATGATAGAAACAAAACGATGGAACCTGACGTCTCATGCACCGTCGTCAGGTCAGGAGCCTGCAGACCAGGCAGTCTTGGATGCTTCCCATATGCTTCAAAGCGGCAAGACAGTTGCGTTTCCGACCGAGACGGTTTATGGACTTGGGGCTGATGCGACAAATGAGTCAGCTGTACAGCGTATTTTCACGGCGAAAGGACGTCCGGCTGACAACCCTCTGATTGCGCATGTTGCGACCAAAGATCAATTACAGAACCTTGTGGAAGAATTGACACCACTCGCTGACTGTCTGATTGAAGCATTTGCGCCAGGTCCGATTACATTTGTGCTCAGGAGCAATGGGGTATGTGCATCAAATGTCACGGCCGGCTTATCCACAGTTGGCATTCGCATGCCGGCACACCCTGTCGCCCAAAGGTTGTTAAGCACCTGCGATATCCCACTCGCAGCACCGAGTGCGAACACTTCTGGAAAACCGAGCCCTACTCGTGCTGATCACGTCTGGGCAGATTTATATGGACGTATTGACGGACTGATTGACGGCGGCAAAACAGGTGTGGGTCTTGAATCAACGGTGGTCGATTGCACCGGGGAAATCCCCGTCATTCTAAGGCCAGGCGCCATCACGCAGGACCAAATTAAAGCAGCCTGGGGAAGTGTTATGACAGATCCTGCTCTGGTGGCAACCACCTCGCAGCCTAAAGCACCGGGGATGAAATATACCCATTATGCCCCGGAAGTTCCGCTTATTCTGGCCAGCGGCACAGCTGACTTTTTACAGAAGCAGATTACAGCTGAGCAAGCTCAAGGCAAACGGGTTGGGCTTTTAGCAACAGATCACACGGCAAAGGACATACACGCTGACAGAATCTATACACTGGGCGATGAACTGCCGGTAGTGGCACAGCGTTTGTATGACGGCTTACGACTGTTTAAGAAAAGTGATGTTGACGTCATTTTTTGTGAAACATTCCCTGAGGAGGGCATTGGTCTGGCCATCATGAATCGGCTTAAGAAAGCGGCCGATGATAATATGAACGGCTTCTCATAATATCTCCTGGACATGCATATGTATGAGGCAGAAGCATGTCCGAGGAGGATGAGGAATGACGGCAGAATGGATGTCACTATTATTTATGGCGCTTGCCTTGGGGATGGATGCTTTTTCCGTTAGTCTTGGCATGGGGATGCAGCGTCTCAGACTCAAACGTATTGCCCTGATCAGTTTAACAGTGGGCGCGTTCCACGTGATGATGCCGGCTGCGGGCATTGCGGCGGGCCATGTTTTGTCTGGTCAGATTGATCAGATTGCTGCACTTGCAGGGGGCTTTTGCTATTTGCAATTGGCGCGCAAATGTTTTTCTCTGCATTTAATTATCAAGCAACTCCGCTTGTGGCCCCGGCTGGAGCAGGGCTGATACTAATGGCTTTCAGTGTGAGTCTGGATAGTTTCTCCGTTGGGCTCAGCCTCGGCATTACCGGATTTCAAACAGTTATGGCCATCGTTATGTTCGGCTTTGTCAGTATGGGATTAACTTTAAGCGGTCTGCTGTTGGGGAGAAAAGCACGGAGCGTTCTTGGGGTTTACAGCGAAATGCTCGGCGGAAGTATTCTGTGTGCATTCGGATTGTATTTTATTTTTGGTTAAAGATCAAAAACTTCATGTGTAGGCATGAGGTTTTTTTGTGGAATAAATGTGAGTGACTTTTTGTGCCTTCAGTGATGTATGTATGATATATTGATAATAGAAACGAACATGACGTATAGAAAAAGTTATGACCAAGAGTGTGGGGGATCAATGATGAACATTTTGTTTGTTTGTACGGGAAACACATGCCGCAGCCCCATGGCCGAGGCCCTTCTTAAACAAAAATACCCAGACACAGCAGTCCGGTCAGCAGGTATTTTTGCCGGTAAAAATGAACCTGCTAATCCACAGGCTATTCAAGCACTGGCGGAGCGGGGGATCACACTGGATCATCAAACACAGCCCGTAGATGATAAGCTGTTGAATTGGGCTGATGTGGTGCTCAGCATGACCACCGGCCACAAACAAAATCTTATGACTGATTATCCGGCTTATCAGGAGAAATTTTTCACGCTAAAAGAATACGTATCTTCGGCCGATAATAAAGTATGGGAAGAATTAAGAGAACGCTATGCTGATCTTGAGACAAAGCGGGCGTTGTTCGTTCGCGAGCATGGTCAGAACATGAGCATGGTTGAGCTGGATAAAGCTTTGCGCGAAAGGTTCAAGGCGGAAATGACAGCGATTGAAAAGCTGGAAATGACTTTAATCAGTTATGACATTTCAGATCCTTTTGGCGGAGATATATCTGTTTATGAACATACCTTGAACGAGCTTGACGCCTGCATGGACCATCTTATGAAAAAAATTCAGCATCAAGCAGATCAGTAGGTAAAACGGGGGAAGCTTTATGAGAAAAAGATATCGGGCCGGGCTGCGGTTGAAGTTGATGATGTTTACAACCATTTTGGCTGTGATTACGTATTCCACAAGTGCTTTATTCATGTATGTGCTTTATGACTATATCAAAGAATATTGGGCGGTTTCGTTTGAGTTGTACTCGATTTTGATTCTTTTGGGCGGTGTTTTCTGGTCCGGGCTACTGGCTTACCTGGCAGCAGGTTTTATAACAAGACCGCTTGAGAAACTGGAGCGTGTGGCGACCAACGCAGCGGAAGGGGATTTAAACCAAACGGTTGATATCCATGCATCAGACGATGAAATCGGGGCGCTCACTGTTGCATTTGATTCGATGCTTGCCAATCTGAAAACAATGGTGCATAACATCGAAAACCATTTTGAGCACACCAATGAAACAGTTGTTAAAATCAAGACAGCTTCACATACGGTGTCACAGCACACACAGCAAATCAGTGCTTCTATTGATGACATTTCAAAAGGTGCCGAAAGTTCGTCTGAAGCGATCCAAGGAACAGTTGCTGCTGTGGAACAAGCGACTGACCTCGCTGAAACGGTTCAGAACAAAGCGAGCGACTCTAAGGAAAAATCGCAGGCAATGCTTGAAACGCTTAACAGAAGCCAATTTGTGGTACATCAATTAGTAGAAGGCATTCAGGCGCTGGCAGCTGATCAGACAGCCTCTCTCAATGATGTCAATCAGCTGAAAGAGCATACTGGACGTGTTGAATCGATCATTTCCATGGTGGGCGATATTGCCGAACAAACAAATTTGCTTGCATTAAATGCCTCGATTGAAGCAGCCCGTGCCGGTGAACATGGTAAAGGGTTTGCGGTTGTGGCAGAAGAGATCCGCAAGCTGGCCGATCAAAGTGCCCATGCGGTTAACGAGATCACACATCTTATATCGGCTATGCAGGGGAATGTCCTTCACGTTGTTGAGCAAATCAATCAAAATGTCTCTTATGCCAAACGAGAGGCGGCAAATGGCCAAGAGACAAATGAAGCAATCGAAAGTATGTCCAATTCAGTTCTGGAAGTGGCGAATGATATTGATGAAATGACGGGGCTTTTGGACAAGCAGTTGCAGTCCATCCAGACAACGGCAGCCCAATCGCAAGAAGTAGCTGCTGTAGCGGAAGAGACCTCCGCCGGGGCCGAAGAAGTCAATGCAGCTGTTTATGAACAGTCCAGTACAATTGAATCGCTCGATCATCTGGCACAAGAGCTGGAAAAGCAATCGCAAAGCCTGAAAAAGCATATATCCGTCTTTAAAGTTCGATAATGAGAGATAGACACCATACCTTACTAAAGGAGCTGTTTTAAATGAAAGTCCTTTTAACATCTGATCACGCCGGTGTTGAACTTCGCAAAGAGATAAAAGGGTTGCTTGATGAAATGAATATTTCATATGAAGATGCCGGCTGTGATTGCGGCACATCCGTGGATTATCCGGATTATGCCCTGCCAGCTGCAGAACGTGTTGCTTCAGGAGAGTTTGACCGGGGCATCTTTATCTGCGGCACAGGCATAGGCATGTCCATTTCTGCCAATAAGGTTAAAGGCATTCGCTGTGCCCTGACCCACGATGTCTTCAGTGCTAAAGCCACACGACAGCATAACAATGCCAATGTCCTTGCAATGGGCGAGCGTGTCGTTGGCCCAGGGCTGGCTAGAGAGGTCGCCAAAGCATTTCTGGAAACAGAATTTGAAGGCGGGCGCCATCAGAACCGTGTAGGTAAAATTGATGCATATGAGAGCAAAAATCTTTAAAAAGGATGTGCTTTAATGACTGCAGATATGCAAAAGATTGAACAGGATATTGATGTGATTGTGTCTAATTGGCTGAGAGAAGAGAAACTCAGAGAAGATGACGTGTTTGTGATTGGCTGCTCCACAAGTGAAATTACCGGAAAAGCCATTGGTTCAGCGGGAAGTGAAGAAGTAGCAGATACCATTTATAAAGCCGTTTCCAAGCTTGTTGACCGAAAAGACTTGCGACTGGCTTTTCAGTGCTGTGAACATTTGAATCGGGCTCTTGTTGTCGAACGTGATACCATGCTCGATCTCGAACTCACTGAAGTCACTGCAGTTCCTGTCCCAAACGCAGGCGGCTCAATGGCAGCCTGTGCCTTTAGCAAGATGGAAGATCCTGTTCTGGTGGAATCCATTAAAGCAGATGCTGGTCTTGATATTGGAGAAACCATGATCGGGATGCATCTAAAGCACGTGGCTGTTCCGCTCAGATTTGGACAAGATACTGTCGGTGATGCACGCGCATCATTTGCGGTAACCCGGCCGAAACTGATTGGCGGCGCTCGCGCCCAATACCCGTCAAAGGAATCTTAATGCTTTGACGGTCCCCTGTTAAGGGGATTTCTTTTGGCATCACTTAATCTATTTGGGAGGTTTACATATGAAACATTTACAACAAGCAGACAATGAAGTGTTTGAAGCCATCAACAAGGAGAAAAAACGCCAGCAGGATAAGATCGAACTGATCGCCTCAGAAAATTTTGTATCAGTAGCTGTTATGGAAGCAATGGGTTCTGTATTAACGAACAAATATGCTGAAGGTTATCCAGGTCGCCGCTATTACGGCGGCTGTGAATACGTTGACATCGTGGAAAATCTGGCGCGTGACCGTGCAAAAGCCCTTTTCGGCGCAGAACATGCCAACGTTCAGCCCCACTCTGGTGCTCAGGCGAACATGGCGGTTTACCAAGCGTTTCTTGAACCCGGGGATACAGTACTTGGCATGAATCTGAGTCACGGGGTCATTTAACCCACGGAAGCCCAGTCAATTTCAGTGGTAAACTTTATAACTTTGTTGATTATGGTGTGGAAGAAAAGACAGAGCAACTTGATTATGACCATGTTTTGCAAAAAGCAAAAGAGGTCAAGCCGAAAATGATCGTAACAGGGGCAAGCGCCTATTCACGTGAAATAGACTTTGCAAAGTTCCGCGAGATCGCCGATGAAGTTGGCGCATATCTCATGGTGGACATGGCCCATATTGCCGGTCTTGTGGCCGCTGGTTTGCATCAGAATCCGGTTCCATATGCAGACTTTGTGACCACAACCACACATAAAACGCTCCGTGGACCACGCGGGGGATGATTCTATGTAAAGCAGACGATGCCAAAAAGATCGATAAATCTGTATTCCCGGGCATGCAGGGCGGCCCTCTTATGCACGTGATTGCTGCGAAGGCTGTTTCTTTTAAAGAGGCTCTGTCAGACGAGTTCAAGACATATGCCCAGCACATTGTTGACAACGCTAAAGCCTTGGCAGAAGCACTGCAGGAAGAAGGCCTTCGCGTCGTTTCAGGTGGAACAGACAACCATTTGCTGTTAATGGACGTCAAACCGCTCAATTTGACTGGTAAAATCGCCGAGGAAGTTTTAGACGATATCGGGATCACAACGAACAAAAACACCATCCCGTTTGACACGGAAAGTCCTTTTGTCACAAGTGGTGTCAGAATTGGCACGGCAGCTGTCACAACACGCGGCTTTGGAACAGAAGATATGAAAGAAATCGCCAGCATCATTGCTGATACACTCAAAAACCATGAGGACAAGCAACAGCTCGAAACTTCCCGGTCAAGAGTCGATGCCCTTACCGGCAAGTTCGTACTGTACGCATAATGAAGGAGAAAAGACATCCGGGGTCGGATGTCTTTTTTCGGTGTGGTGGGGCTGAATGTGCATATCTGGGATTGAATGTGCAAATCCGCGGCTGAATGTGCATATCTGGGATTGAATGTGCAAAACCGCGGCTGAATGTGCATATCTGGGAATGAATGTGCATATCCGGGATTGAATGTGCATATTCGGGATTGAATGTGCATATTCGGGATTGAATGTGCAAATCCGAGAACGAATGTGCATATCTGGGAATGAATGTGCATATCCGGGATTGAATGTGCAAATCCGGAATTGAATGTGCATATCCGAAAATGAATGTGCAAATCCCCAAACAAGGGCGCATATCCCAGCCGCTCCCGTGTTTACCTCAATACACCCCGACTCGCTGACAAACATTCCGGGTAATCGGTTGAATCAAAAGCCTTTTTTCTGTACAATTTACAGGATGCAAATAAAAAATATGGGAGTGTTGAACGATGGGACATGTACACGTACTGGACCACCCGCTGATCCAACATAAATTGACGTATATTCGTGATAAAAATACTGGAACAAAAGAATTTCGTGAGCTGGTCGATGAAGTGGCAATGCTGATGGCTTTTGAAATTACGCGCAACCTGCCTATCCAGGAAAAAACGATTGAGACCCCTGTTATGGAAACCCAAGCCAAAGTTCTGGCCGGAAAGAAAATTGGTCTTGTTCCGATCCTGAGAGCAGGACTCGGTATGGTTGATGGTGTTCGTAAACTGATTCCGGCAGCGCGTGTTGGCCATGTGGGATTGTACCGTGATCCGGAAACATTGCAGCCGCACGAATACTATTTTAAGATGCCGTCCGATATTCAAGACCGTGAGCTCATCGTCATTGATCCAATGCTCGCCACCGGAGGCTCTGCCAACGACGCTATTCATTCTCTGAAAAAGCGCGGCGCTCAACATATTCGCCTGATGTGCCTGATTGCTGCTCCTGAAGGTGTGGAAGTCATCAAAAAAGAACATCCTGATGTTGACATTTACCTGGGAGCACTAGATGAGAAGCTCGATGAAAAAGGCTACATTATTCCAGGTCTTGGTGACGCTGGTGACAGATTGTTCGGCACCAAATAAAAGCACATGCGACATAGGAAAATATGACGTAATGGAGTGTACATGATAATGGAAAAACGCATTAAAGTGATGTCAATCTTTGGGACGCGGCCTGAAGCGATTAAAATGGCGCCGCTTGTTCTAGAATTGAACAAACGCCCTGATCAATTTGAGTCCATCGTAACTGTGACGGCCCAGCACCGGGAAATGCTTGACCAGGTCCTCGGTATTTTTGACATTCAGCCAGATTATGATCTCAATATTATGAAGGACAAGCAGACCCTTGCCCAGATCACAACGAGGGCGCTGGAAGGTCTGGACACAGTGATGAAAGAGGCACAGCCGGATATCGTACTTGTGCACGGGGATACGAGCACAACTTTTGCTGCGTCCCTTGCCGCCTATTACAATCAGATCGCGATTGGACACGTTGAAGCAGGGCTCCGCACGTGGAATAAATACAGTCCATACCCTGAGGAAATGAATCGTCAACTTACAGGTGTGATGGCAGACTTGCATTTTTCTCCGACAGAGCAAGCCAAAGAGAATTTGCTTGAAGAAAACAAAGATCCTGAAACGATTGTTGTTACAGGCAACACGGCTATCGATGCCCTGAAAACAACGGTGAAGGATGATTACAATAGTCCTATTCTCGATGCGATAGAGGACAAACGTCTTGTTCTCATGACGGCTCATCGCAGAGAAAACCTTGGCGCCAACATGCAGCAGATGTTTCGGGCGATCAAGCGGTTGGTAGAGACGCATAAGGATATTCATGTGATCTACCCGGTCCATTTAAACCCTATGGTCCGACAGACTGCAGACGAAATACTGGGTAAAGATGACCGCATTCAATTGATCGCCCCCTCAGCGTGGTGGATTTCCACAATTTCGCCAGCAGGGCCCACTTGATTCTGACCGATTCCGGCGGGGTGCAGGAAGAGGCGCCTTCACTTGGTGTACCAGTGCTTGTGCTGCGTGATACGACAGAACGTCCGGAAGGCATTGCAGCAGGCACCTTGAAACTGGCCGGCACTGATGAAGATACAATCTTTAATCTGGCGGACGAGCTGCTGACAGATGGCCTTGAATATAAAAAAATGGCTAAAGCAGCAAACCCGTACGGTGATGGGCAAGCATCCGCACGTATCGCCGATGCCATCAAGTCCTATTTTGCCAACCAATAAATCCATAGAAAAAGACCTGTTACCACGTGCGTATCAGGTCTTTTTCATTACAAAACGATCAAAATCCTTACATATTATCGCTCTCATTTTCAAATACTACATCTATCTGAAAAGGGAGGGTAGCATATGCGTTTTTTGTTAATAGTCTCTGTGATGATGACCATGATGATACCTTTTGCCACCGTGCAATCTGCTCCCGATCATGAGAATCAGAAAACAATGATCTTGGAAGTGGAAGGGGATCCTGCTGAGCGTGCTAAAATCATCGTGAGCCATCACCCATACATAGAAGTGGTGGATGTTTATGACTTGCTGCTTCAAGCAGTGGCAGTGAAAGGCCCCCAGGAAAAAATGGCCCGGATCGCATCCCACGATTTTATAAAAACGATCCACCCTGTCACAACCTATAACCATCCCCACGGAGACCTTGCTGCTTCACAAGCGGAATTGCCGGTTAAGGCGTCTCTCCCTGGCCCAGTATCAGAACAAGATGCCCTCATCAATCCTCAGGTGATCCCCGGAGATTTGAATACGACACCATTTACAGGAAAAGGCGTGAAAGTTGGCGTCATAGATACAGGGATAGACTTCAACCATCCGGATCTGGCTGACAATTACAAGGGTGGGTATGACTTGGTTGATTTGGATGATGAACCTATGGAAACCCAAGTCTCTGAGGGGATCCCGACCATCCATGGTACACACGTGGCAGGCATTATTGCGGGCGATGGGGCACTTAAAGGGGTCGCACCAGATGCTGAACTCTATGCTTACAGAGCGCTTGGCCCTGGTGGGCAGGGCACATCAGTACAGGTAATCGCAGCGCTTGAGGAAGCTGTGAGAGACGGAATGGACGTGGTTAATCTGTCGCTTGGCAACGCCATCAATGGGCCTGATTACCCGACCAGCCAGGCCGTCAACAGGGCCACAGAGAAAGGCACCATGATTGTCATCGCAAATGGCAACGACGGACCTGGTGATTGGACAGTTGGCTCACCGGCGACAGCTGTAAATGCTTTGAGTGTCGGCGCCACTGCACCGAAAACCATGATGCCTGAATTATATGTGCCTGTTCTGGATCAGGACATTGCGCTCCAGCCTATGCGGGGTTCAGTTCCATGGGCCCTGTCAAAAGATTTCCCTTTTGCGGAGCTGACAGATCCCTCCCGTAATGTGACCGACCACATAGTACTGACTAAACGTGGTCAAACCCCTTTTTATGAGTTGGCACAGGAAGCCGAGGCAAAAGGGGCAAAAGCTCTGCTGGTGATGAATAAGGAAGATGGCTCATTTCAAGGCTCTGTAGCTGGGGAAAAACCGATTTCGATTCCTGCTGCCGGTATTTCAAAAAAAGCTGGTGAGGCGCTCATCAAAGCAATGGCAGACCGTGATCATTTATATCTGGAAACGGTCTATAGCACCACTGAGAAACATATGGCAGCCTTTAGTTCACGTGGTCCAGTAACGGTCAGTTGGAATATTAAGCCGGAAATTTCAGCGCCGGGCGCCAATATATGGAGTACCGTTCCAGGAGGCTATAAAGAGCTTCAGGGCACAAGCATGGCAGCACCGCACGTGGCAGGGGCATTGGCAGTCTTAAAAGAAGCCCATCCAGACTGGTCAAATAAAAAACTGACCAATGCACTCACAACAACCGCAAACCCGCTTGCAGATCCCACAGGCAAACGTCTCACTCCAATAGAACAAGGAGCAGGCGACATCCAACTTGATCAAGCCCGCACAACAGATACAATTATACACGAGGGATTTTTAACCTATGGGAAATTTGCGGACTACAGCCAAAAGGAAACCATCGATCTTACGATTGAAAATGTGAGTGATGAAAGTCTCACATACACGTTTGTCATGCCGAAGAAAGAAGCTGGTGTCGTGTGGGACCTTCCTAAAACGTTTACGGTCCCACCGCATGAAACAGCAACCATCTCCATCGGAATGACAGTCACATCGATGCGTCAGGACAGCGGCCTTCATCAAGGGTATTTGCAGTTAAAGGAAGGATCCGAAACCTTTCACATTCCGTACCTATACATGAACCAGACAGCCGACTATCCGAAAGCGATGGGGATCGGGGTCACACTAAAACCTTTTTCAGCTGATGCGTATACCTACCAATATTATATGACAGAGGATGTTAAAGACTTAAAGATTGACTTATACAATCCACACACACTCATTCATGAACGTGTATTACTGGAAGACCGAGACGTCAAACAGGGATTAAATAAAGGTGAAATGAACAAAAAAGAAATCGGTCCTCCAGGTGAGTATAAAGGCATGATTATTATGGAACTGGCAGACGGTACGATCGAAACAATCGAAACAGACATATTCATACCGCCATCCCACTAAAAAAAGTAAAAAGCCAAAAGGAATGGATCGAATAAAGCCCCTTTTGGCTTTTTATATTAAACCGTCTTCATTTAGACAGCTGTTATTTATTAAGACTTAGTTTATGTAAACTGCGAACTAACTTATGACTGCCTCTGGCAATCGCTCGGGGAAAACACTCCGCGTCCAGTGGGCGCTGATGAGCCTCCTCGGTCTGACGACCTCCGGGGTCTCATCTAGGCTTTTGCTCCCACAGGAGTCTCCGTGTTTTCCCCGAGCTGGATATGAGAAATCAGTTTTCCAGCTCTTATTATGAGTAGAACCGTCCAAGCCACTGAATAAATAGAGTGATTGGAGCGGAGGGAAGTCGACTCCTACCATGAAAATTAAATCTCTTAAGAATCGCAAAAAGACAATATTTAAGTAGACGCAGCTCATGTTTTTTAAAAAAACTAAGATGAGAGCGTCGCTGTATTGGTGCATTTAGGTTAGTAAGATAATGTGTTCTTGATCTCCTTCCTAAGACATACGGCATCCGTTATTTATTAAGGCTGGCGCAACAACCAGAATAGGGTTAATCTACCATGAGTGCTTCCCGAAAGGGAGCAACAATAAGTGATGCGCCGTGGTCGAAGGAGTCAGACTGCGGGTAGGGCTCTAAGGCACCAAGGAGTATCGACCTTCCTCATCCAGCCGTAGCACTAGTATCGCCACCCTACATCTATTTTCATCCCCTTGTGGTGTATAGCGCTTTTCGCGATACATGGTTGACTGCGGGAACAGCACGAGTCCGAAGACCCCACAGCGGTGGTCTTTCCGCGAGGAGGCTGAGGCCGTGCCCGCGGAAAGCGACTTCCCGCAGCGCAAATCACGATACTCTCATTGTGGTGGTTAGTTGCCAGAAGCAGTCATTCAAGTTTTCATTAGTTCGCAGTTTGTGTCAACCATTCATTGAAGGCTTTAACTGTTAAAGCAACTCTCTCTACGAAAAAAAGACGACTTATCGTAAAACAGTGGTTTGGAGTATTGAATAAAAATGTGGGAAGATTGTTCACAGAAATGTCACGTTCACACGAGTGGTTTTTCCTTTATAATGACTTAGTGTTGATGCGACAAGTCAGCTTAGCGGAATTGTAGTTTTGGAGGACTGACCTAAAGTGATTGACAACCGGCAGCACCTATTGGTAAACTACTAGCGTGTAGGTGGCAAGGGTTGCAATTTCGTTAAATTTTTTGCACAAGGAATACATAGCGTGAAGAATGTTCCCGTTTTCATAATTCAAGGGTGATTCGGATCTGATAGGCAAAAGCTTTTCAAGAGAGCTGGACAGGCTCACTATTGCCTTCAATTTTTAAATGGGCGCTTTGTGTAGCATTGAAGGAGAAAGCGATCATGTCGAATTATGAAGAAATGTCGAACCGTCAGCGTAAATGGATGCTCTATCTCATGGCCTTGTTTGTTCTCGGCTGGGGATTTACATCGTATACGTCAATTTTTGCAGGGCTTCTCCTGGGCGGTGCTGTCAGTTTTTACAACATGTTCCTGCTCCAGAAAAAAGTTGCCGAATTCACCGGTGCAATTGTCTCCAAAACAAAGACACGCGGAATTGGCACATTGTCAAGATTCGCTGCCGCTGCATTTGCAATCATCATCGCCATTCGATTTGAAGAACACGTCAACCTGATTGCCGTCGTCATAGGGCTAGTGACGTCCTACATCGTCATAATGGCTGACATGATTGTATTCAGAAACAAAGACTAATTTATGAGAGAGAGGTGACTGATATGGCCGATCATGAAGCACCACTATGGGAGAATGTGTTTGGCATACCATGGCTTGATTTCAACCCGTCAAACATCCTGATGATGTTCGTCACATCATTGATTGTCTTTGTCCTGTGTGTTTTGGGAGCCCGCAAGCTGCAGATGAAACCGACCGGGGCCCAGAACGTCATGGAGTGGGTGCTTGATTTTGTAAAAGGCATCATCAACGACACGATGGACTGGAAAACCGGCAGAATGTTTTTGCCGCTAGCCTTGACACTCTTCACTTATATTCTAGTGGGGAACTTACTCGGTGTTATGACAAGTGGTGTTGTCGGTGACGAATTGTGGTGGAAATCTCCAACAGCAGACCCAGGTATTACACTATCACTGGCTGCCATGGTGATTGTAATGTCCCATTATTACGGGGTTAAGTTAAAAGGCGGGAAAGAATACTTTAAAGATTACTTCCGTCCAGTATGGTTTATGTTCCCTATTAAAATAGTAGAGGAATTTGCCAATACACTCACATTGGGTTTACGTCTTTTTGGAAACCTATATGCAGGCGAGGTATTGCTCGGATTACTGGTAACACTCGTTACATCAGGAATTCTTGGTGGTGTTTTAGGATTCATACCATTACTCGCATGGCAAGGTTTCAGTGTGTTTGTCGGCGGAATCCAGGCGTTTATCTTTACAATTCTATCCATGGTGTATATCTCTCACAAGGTAGAAAAAGCATAAAGGCCGCTTGAAAATGTAAACAATTGATTCAATCCTTTTAAAAAGGAATTTATAACTCATAAACAAAACGAGGAGGATTTATATTATGGGAGCTTTAGCAGCTGCAATCGCAGTAGGATTAGGTGCACTTGGTGCAGGTGTAGGTAACGGTTTGATCGTAAGCCGTACAGTAGAAGGGATTGCCCGTCAGCCAGAACTCAGAGGTCAATTGCAAACAACTATGTTCATTGGTGTTGGTCTGGTTGAGGCTGTGCCAATTATCGGCGTTGTTATCGCATTTATTGCCCTATTCACAGCGTAAGAACATACGGAACCATCAACATGGCGAAGATTACGTAAACCTTCGCCGTTGTTTGTGGTATGAATGATTTGGAATCTGACAAATGGCTTGATTGCAGGTGAAAGGAGTGGAACACGTGCATGTGTTAGCAGATATGACAATGCTGTATGCAGTAGGCCGACTGAACGTTGGTGACATGATCTTTCAGCTCGTCTTCTTTATCGTACTGCTTCTGCTTGTCGGTAAATTCGCTTGGCGCCCCGTTGTTGATATGATGCAAAAACGGGAACAGCATATCGCCAGTGAAATTGATACAGCCGAGCAAAGCCGTGCTGAAGCTGAGAAAGATCGCGCTGAAGCAGCTAAACAATTGAAACAAACAAGGCAGGAAGCCCAGCAAATTATAGAAGATGCCAAAGACGCCGGCACAAGACAAGAGAAAGACATTGTCCTTGCCGCACGTGAAGAGGCAGAGCGGATTAAAACAGCCGCTCAAGAAGAGATCAATAACGAGAAAGAAAAAGCACTTCAGGAACTCCAGGACAAAGTGGCTTCATTATCCGTTATGATCGCTGGTAAAGTCATTGAAAAAGAAATCAGTGCACAAGATCAGGAAAAACTGATCGATGAATACATCAAAGAAGCAGGAGGAGAAAAATGAGCGAGGTCGTGGTAGCCAAACGTTATGCCGATGCCCTGTATCAGTCGGGCAACGAAAAGGGTACCATCGATGAGCTTGTTGAAGAATTCCGTACACTGAAAACAGTGTTTGAGAATAACCAGCAGCTTGTCCCTTTTCTGTCGCATCCACGTCTTTCGATGGACGACAAAAAGGCATTCGTTGCCAAAACGTTCAATTCCTGCTCCGTGCTTGTTGTAAATACGCTTAAGCTACTGGTGGAACGCCACCGTATTAATCTGCTGCCTGCGATTGTTGATGAATTTGTCGACAGAGTCAATGAGTCAAGAGGTCTTGGAGAAGCGACAATTTATTCTGTTCGCGAATTGTCCTCTGAGGAACTATCAAACCTTGAAAAAAGTGTGGCCAAACGGTTTGGCAAACAGTCGGTCATTTTCACACCGGTTGTAGACCCTTCAATACTGGGCGGCATTAAAATCCGCATGGGCAACACCATCATTGACGGAACCATCAGCAGCAAACTCGAGCGTATTGAACGCAGCATGAAACTAGCGAACAATTGAAGATAGGGGTGAAATGGTATGAGCATCAAGGCTGAAGAAATCAGTACTCTGATTAAGCAACAAATCGAAAATTACGATTCAGACATAGAAGTCAGTGATGTCGGCACGGTTATTGAAATCGGTGACGGTATCGCACGTGCCCATGGTCTTGATGATGCCATGTCAGGAGAGCTGCTTGAGTTCTCAAATGGCGTCATGGGGATGGCACAAAACCTTGAAGAATCCAACGTGGGGATTGTAATCCTTGGCCCATACACAGATATTAAGGAAGGCGATGAAGTGCGCCGCACAGGGCGCATCATGCAAGTGCCAGTCGGGGAAGCACTTCTCGGACGCGTCGTCAATCCATTGGGGCAGCCGGTAGACGGCAGAGGACCTATTGAAACTTCAAAGACACGTCCAATCGAATCACCTGCTCCAGGTGTTATGGCTCGTAAATCCGTTGATGAACCATTGCAAACAGGGATTAAAGCGATTGACGCACTTGTGCCAATCGGCCGCGGTCAGCGTGAATTGATCATCGGTGACCGCCAGACGGGTAAGACAACTGTTGCAGTGGACACAATTCTGAACCAGAAAGACCAAGACATGATTTGTATCTACGTAGCCATCGGACAGAAAGAATCCACTGTTCGCGGCACGGTTGAAACATTCCGCCGTTATGGTGCACTTGATTATACCATCGTTGTAACTGCAAGTGCCTCAGAACCGGCACCGCTTCAGTATCTGGCACCTTACTCAGGCGTTTCAATGGGTGAAGAATTCATGCATAACGGCAAGCACGTTCTTGTCGTGTATGATGACTTGTCAAAACAGGCAGCAGCATACCGTGAATTGTCCTTGCTCCTGCGTCGTCCGCCAGGCCGTGAAGCATTTCCAGGAGATGTTTTCTATCTGCACTCACGTCTTTTGGAGCGTGCAGCCAAGCTGAACGATTCCAAAGGTGGCGGATCATTGACTGCCTTGCCATTTGTTGAAACACAGGCAGGCGACATTTCCGCTTATATCCCGACGAACGTTATTTCAATCACCGATGGACAGATCTTCCTGCAGTCAGACTTGTTCTTCTCAGGTGTTCGTCCGGCGATCAACCCGGGTCTCTCTGTATCGCGTGTTGGGGGTTCAGCCCAAATCAAGGCTATGAAAAAAGTAGCCGGTACACTGCGTCTTGACTTGGCATCATTCCGTGAACTTGAGGCATTTGCCCAGTTCGGGTCAGATCTCGACAAGGCGACTTTGGCTAAACTGAGCCGTGGTGAACGTACAGTTGAAGTACTGAAACAGGGTCTCCACGAACCGCTTGCTGTTGAAAATCAGGTTATGATCATCTATGCCCTGACAAAAGGCTACCTGGATGATATTCCTGTATCAGATATTACGCGTTTTGAGAGTGAGTTCAATGCATGGCTCGCAGATAACGGTAAAGAAGTACTTGCGACAATCCGTGACACCGGCAAGCTTCCGGAAGACGATGATATGGTACAAGCAATCGAAGGCTTTAAGAAAACGTTCCTGCCAACAGAAAGCTGATCGTAACCATTTAAATACAAATTCATGACGCTGGAGAATATGTCGGATGTATTCTGCCATACGATCCAGCCTCTGATATCTGTTCAGGAAGGGCGGTGAAACAGCTTGGCATCATTAAGAGAAATTAAAGGACGTATAGATTCCACACAGAAAACGAAACAAATTACGAGTGCCATGGAAATGGTATCTGCATCTAAAATGTCAAAAGCAGAACAAAATGCTCGGTCATTCCTCCCGTACAGCAATAAGATTCAGGAAGTTGTGGCTAATATTGCGAGCAATAACTCCGACGCCAGCCATCCAATGCTTGAGAAACGTGAAGTCAAAAAGACCGGTTATCTTGTTATAACATCGGATAAAGGCTTGGCAGGTCCTTATAACAGCAGTATCTTAAGACATTTAATGCACACACTTGAAGAGCGGCACAGTTCGACAAGTGAATATACCATTATTGCCATTGGCCGTGTCGGCTATGAATTTTGTAAAAAGAGCAATCTGCCGGTTGCACAGAGTATTATCGGCTTGCATGATCAGCCGAACTTCTCAGAGATCAAGGAATTGGCCTCGGAAGCGGTGCAAATGTTCAGTGATGAAGAAATTGACGAATTGAACATTTTTTACAATCACTACATAAGCGCCATTTCTCAAAAAGCAACTGAGAAAAAACTATTGCCTATTACAGAAATTGACGCACAAGCATCCAAAAGCAACTATGAGTACGAACCAAACCAGGAGGATATTCTGGCCGTACTCCTTCCACAGTATGCTGAAAGCTTAATCTACGGAGCGTTGCTGGACGGAAAAGCCAGTGAACACGCTGCACGGATGACAGCGATGCGAAGTGCTACTGATAATGCTAATGAGCTGATTGATGACTTAACATTATCATATAACCGGGCTCGCCAGGCAGCCATTACACAAGAGATCACCGAGATCATTGGCGGAGTGGCCGCACTCGAATAAATTGTTGTTATTTAAGGTAGTCAGTGAGGAGGGAAATCGATGTCGAAAGGACATATTACACAAGTCATGGGACCTGTTGTTGACGTTAAATTCGATGACAACAACCTCCCAGACATTTATAATGCTTTAACTGTCAAGGCTGAAGCTGGCTCCGGCTCGGAAGTTGATATTGACTTAACGCTGGAAGTCGCCCTTCACCTTGGCGATAATACCGTCAGATCGATCGCAATGAACTCAACAGAAGGCGTCAAGCGCGGCATGGAAGTCATTGATGCCGGTAATCCGATATCTGTTCCCGTTGGGGACGTGACACTCAGCCGAGTGTTTAACGTGCTTGGTGACAATATTGACCTTGACGAACCATTGGGAGAAGACGTTCGCAGAGAGCCGATCCACAGAGAAGCACCACAGTTTGAAGATTTGTCAACCGAAACACAAATTCTTGAAACTGGCATAAAAGTCGTTGACTTGCTTGCACCATACATTAAAGGTGGTAAAATCGGCCTCTTTGGTGGTGCGGGTGTAGGTAAAACAGTTCTAATTCAGGAACTGATCAACAACATCGCCCAGGAACACGGTGGTATTTCAGTATTCGCCGGTGTTGGTGAACGTACACGTGAAGGTAATGACCTTTACTTTGAAATGAAAGACTCTGGTGTTATTGAAAAAACAGCAATGGTCTTCGGTCAGATGAACGAACCGCCTGGTGCCCGTATGCGCGTGGCGCTGACTGGTTTGACAATGGCTGAGTATTTCCGTGATGAACAGGGTGCTGACGTGCTCTTGTTTATTGACAATATTTTCCGTTTCACCCAAGCAGGTATGGAAATTTCTGCTTTGCTTGGCCGTATGCCTTCAGCGGTTGGTTATCAGCCGACATTGGCAACTGAAATGGGTCAGCTCCAAGAGCGAATCACGTCCACGAACAAAGGTTCTGTTACATCCATCCAGGCTATTTACGTGCCGGCGGATGACTACACAGACCCAGCGCCAGCCACGACGTTCGCACACCTTGATGCGACAACAAACTTGGATCGTAAGCTGTCAGAGCAAGGGATCTACCCTGCCGTTGACCCGCTTGCCTCCACATCACGTGCGCTGGACCCGAAGTAGTCGGGAAAGAACACTACGAAGTGGCGAACGAAGTCCAAATGACACTTCAGCGCTACCGCGAGCTTCAGGATATTATCGCGATCCTTGGTATGGATGAACTGTCCGATGAAGACAAGAAGACAGTTTCCCGCGCACGCCGGATTCAATTCTTCCTGTCACAGAACTTCCACGTTGCCGAACAGTTTACAGGTATGCCAGGTTCATATGTGCCTGTTTCTGAAACAGTAAAAGGGTTCAGAGAGATCCTTGACGGCAAACATGACGACCTTCCAGAGGATGCATTCCGTCTCGTCGGACGCATCGAGGAAGTTGTCGAAAAAGCTCAGGGCATGGAATAAGGCTGCTGCCATACTAAGGAGGGGTTTCGTTGAAAACACTAACAGTCAGTGTTGTTACTCCTGACGGCCCGGTATTGGAAAAAGAATATGAAATGATCAGCTGTAAAGCTGAAAACGGTGAACTTGGTATTTTGCCTGATCACATTCCTATGGTTGCACCACTCACCATCAGTTCCATCCGGCTGAAGAATGGTGAACAACAGGATATGGTTGCAGTCAATGGCGGCTTTTTAGAAGTTCATAAAAACAGAGTCACCGTTTTGGCACAATCAGCTGAAGTTCCAACTGAAATCGATATCGAACGCGCCAAACGGGCCAAGGAACGTGCCGAACGCCGCCTTGAGTCTCAGCAGGATGCAATCGATTATCACCGGGCCGAAATGGCACTCAAACGGGCAATGAACCGTTTGGATATTACGGGGTAACCAATTCTCATACATGTGTCTGTGCATGCGTTCAACAGCACAGGTCAGTTATAAAATCACCCACAAAGCTGAAAAGCATAAAGTGGGTGGTTTTTCATTTGAACGTGCTGTTGCTGTCGATATTTCCCGGGAAATGACAGGACGTATGTCGATTCGTGGATGACAGCTGTGCTGCTGAAGTGGTGGTTATGGCATAATTGACAAAGCCAAGCATTCGTGGCACAGTAACACTAGATAATAAATCGTACAAATGAATGTTGAGGTGTGGTATTTTGGATTCAATTGGAATTACGGCCGTGACGGGAATCGTTTCTCATATCATTTTTATTTTAATTACATGGCGCGTGCTGCAGGCAATTAATTTTGATCCTTTATTTCGAAAAGGACGTGCAGCTGAAGCGCGATTGCTGCTGCTATTAATTGCGATCGTCGTCGGCACAGGAGTCAGTCGTTTCTTCCTCGACATACTCCAATGGTCACAAGACCTAAGATATCTCCTGTAACAAAGCAAACAAACGCACAACCATCCGCCCTTAAACAGGCGGATTTTTTGTGGCTTTAATTTAAAAAATAATATCTAACAGTTGACACAAACTGCGAACCAGTGAAAACTTGAAATGACTGCTTTCTAGCAACTAACCACCACAATGAGAGAATCGTGATTTGCGCTGCGGAAAGTCGCTTTCCGCGGGCACGGCCTCAGCCTCCTCGCTCGCAAAAACCGCTCGCTGTGGGGTCTTCGGACTCGTGCTGTTCCCGCAGGAGTCGACTTCCCTCCGCTCCTATCACTTTATATTTTTTAGTGGCTTGGACGAACCTTCTACTTAAGAAGGCCAGCAGGAAGGTGAGCGCCACTCAACTAGCTCGGGGAAAACACGGAGACTCCCGTGGGAGCAAAAGCCTAGATGAGACCCCACAGCGCGCAGCGCGAGGAGGCTCATCAGCGCCCACTGGACGCGGAGTGTTTTCCCCGAGCGGTCGCCAGTGGCAGTCATAAAATCCTTAATTAAATCTAACTAGTTAGTTCGCAGTTTACAGAAAAAGCGGCGTGATTGTTAGTGGTGAATCTTGAATTCTATTAATCTGTTATTGTATGTATGATGTTTTCTCTCGAGGGCAATAATGAAGGTAATATTGAATGATACGGGGGAGGAAATACAATGAAACAGAAAATGGTCTTTATTTTTATGATATTAATATTATTTGCCAACAGCGCAGCAGCAAGTACCAAAGCAGATCCGCTTGTTGACCTTGCCCAGTTCGCTCAGTCATATATTGCACCAGTGGATACTTGGGAAGTGACGATAAAAGAACATCAATCAAGATCCAACCTTATGACAATTGTCGAAAACGCACGTGAAAATGGTCATAAGGTCACTGTTACGCCATCAAAAAAAGCAGTATACTATTCATGGACCAATACTGATCAAAAGTCAGGCATCACTACGGCATTCAAAGTGGTCGAACCAACAAATGATTCTTTTGCATCAGAACTGGTCGCTGTTATATCCGGATCTTCGTGGAACGACAACATTCGCCAATCCTATAACCAGATCCGACAAAATGCGCAAGAAACATATTTCATGCAAGATTTTGTTGTATTTACTTGTCTGACCACTCAAGAACGTGATATAATAAACAACGTGTATGTCGAGCGTAAGCTTCAAGATCGTTTGGATTTAACATACATATCGAGTCAAGAAGATTTTATAAAAGATGTGCATAAAAAAACAACATACGGGTATACACACCTATGGGCGACAAAAATTGACATGATGGACAAACCTCTTAACTTTCAAATGGTCGTTCGTCAAGGCCCGAATGATGGGGAGCAAGCTGTGTTAGGCACACCTATCCTCATCCATGAATACTAATATATAGTGAAATTGCATTTGAAGGAGAATTTAAATATGGATAAAATCATCGTAAGAGGTGGAAGGCAGCTGAGCGGCACTGTGAGAGTTGAAGGCGCCAAAAATGCAGTGCTTCCGGTCATTGCCGCGAGTATTCTTCCGAGCCAAGGAAAGAGTGTTATTAAAGATGTTCCTGATTTGGCTGATGTTTACACAATCAACGAAGTCATCCGCAATTTAAATGCTGACGTACAATTTAATGACCATACGATCACCGTTGATGCAACACACAAACTCAAAACAGAAGCACCGTTCGAATTTGTCCGGAAAATGCGCGCTTCAGTGTTGGTACTTGGACCACTGCTCGCGCGTTACGGCCATGCAAAAGTAGCTATGCCAGGCGGCTGTGCAATTGGTTCTAGACCAATTGACCTCCATTTGAAAGGGTTCGAAGCAATGGGGCCACTGTCCATGTTGGGAACGGATTTGTAGAAGCGCATGTAAACAAACGATTGCAGGGCGCCAAAATTTATTTGGATATGCCAAGCGTGGGTGCAACAGAAAACATTATGATGGCTGCAGCATTAGCTGAAGGTCGCACTATTTTGGAAAATTGCGCCAAAGAACCTGAAATTGTAGATCTAGCCAATATATTAAATAAAATGGGTGCTAAAATTGTTGGTGCAGGCACGGAAACTATCAAAATAGATGGCGTTGACCAGTTGAATGGTGTGGAACATTCGATCATTCCTGACCGTGTTGAAGCCGGCACATTTATGGTAGCAGCGGCGATCACGAACGGAAATGTATTAATTGAAAACGTTGAGAGAGAGCATCTGCGTTCGGTTATTTCAAAACTGGAAGAAATGGATGTTCAGATCCTTGATGAAAAGGATGGACTGCGCGTTATTGGTCCTGAGCACATTAAAGCAACTGACATTAAGACTTTGCCGCATCCTGGGTTTCCGACTGACATGCAATCACAAATGATGGCACTCATGCTATGTGCAGAAGGTACAAGTGTGATCACTGAAACGGTTTTTGAAAATCGTTTTATGCATGTGGAAGAATTCAGACGCATGAACGCTCAGATGAAAATCGAAGGCAGAAGTGTCATTATTGAAGGTCCAAGAGAACTCCAAGGCGCAGAAGTCGCAGCTACTGACTTAAGAGCTGCAGCTGCTTTGATTCTTGCCGGTTTGCGGGCTGAAGGCTTAACACGTGTAACAGATCTGCACCATCTAGACCGTGGTTATGTGAACTTTGCCGGAAAACTGGCCAAACTTGGAGCAGACATTGAGCGCGTTGATGAGAATGGGGATGTTGTTGAAACCTACGTCGAGATGAAACTATCCGAGAACCAAATTACTGCTGAAATGTAGGACTTTTGACTGGCTACTTTTGAAGCAGACATTACAACATAAACGATCTCAATATATTCAATACACTTATAAGAACCACATGTTCACGTTTTTGCGGACATGTGGTTTTTATGTGTTTCTGCATACATATAGTCATCAGACATTAGTAGACTTTTCACATTTATTAAAAAACCAGTTGACATCTTGTTTATATTCTGCTTAAATATAAACAAGTCGAATGAATTGTGGATATTATATAAAAAATGCGCATTTTTACACGTGAAATTGAAAGCACTTACATAAACACGGCATTAAATTGTCATACAGGCCACCCTTACCATCATAAACTGTACAAACATCACAGTATCTTACACCCATACTTCATGTTTTGGAAGAAGGCTTTTTAACTAAAACCTTGTAACGTTTAAAGTTAAAATTCCTAACAAACAGTCGACACAAACTACGAACCAATGAAAACTTGAAATGACTGCCACTGACAACCGCTCGGGGAAACACTGCGCTTTAACTTTATCACAGCTCAAGTCCGACATCTGTTCAAGAAGTTCACTTTCACAGTGTCTTCTTTGCCGCGGGCGCTGCTGAGCCTCGGGCCCACAGGATGTGAGTCATGAAGGCGTTCCGGGGTCTCACCGAGGCTTAACTTCCCGCTTGAGTCTCCATGTTTTCCCCGAGCTTGATGAGGTGTATGTTCCACCCTCTTTTTAATAGACCAATTGCTATTGGTAACCGGTCATAAACATTACATAAAGTGGTGTCACACATATAGCGGAGAAAATACATGAAGGCTCCTGCGGGAACAGCACGAGTCCTAAGACCCCACAGCGCGTACATTAGGGAGGGTCGACTAAAACCGCCCTTTGCGGGCAACGTCGACATACCTCTTGCCGAGGCAAGGAGGTTGAGGCCGTGCCCGCGGAAAGCGAAATGTATTTTCGGAGCGATATCTTTCTTCATATAAACTTAGTTATCTCGTAGTTTACGGAAACGAGGTTTTATCCACTAGCAACAACCTATACAAATACAGCCTGCTAGAAAGGGGTCGAAAACTTTGCTGCGTTACATATTGAAACGGCTTGCAATTATGGCAATCACTTTATGGATCATTATCACGCTGACGTTTGTTTTGATGGTCAGTGTACCCGGTTCACCATTTAACGACCAGGATCGCAATACCAACGAAACGGTTCAACAAAATTTAGAACGTCACTATAACCTCGATAAACCTTATGTCGTTCAATATGTACTCTATTTAAAATCTATTGTCACTCTTGACTTTGGCCCATCAATCAAACAATCAAACCATACTGTGAACGACCTCCTCAGCAGGGGTTTTCCCATTTCATTTGAATTAGGCATGGTCTCAGTCATTGTTGCAGTTTTATCAGGCATCATTCTCG
Source organism: Lentibacillus sp. JNUCC-1 (assembly GCF_009741735.1). NCBI lineage: Bacteria > Bacillati > Bacillota > Bacilli > Caryophanales > Bacillaceae > Lentibacillus > Lentibacillus sp. JNUCC-1. The sequence goes on along the minus strand of NZ_WHOH01000001.1, from coordinate 1,207,879 downwards.
GTGTATTTGCAGCGCTCAGGCATAACGGCATCATTGATTACTTTGCCATGACGGTTGCTGTACTGGGAATATCGATTCCAAACTTTGTGCTGGCAACATTGCTGATTCAGAAATTTGCCGTCGACTGGAACCTGCTTCCAACCGCACGCTGGGAAAGTCTCGCCCATATGATTTTGCCTATTGTAGCCTTGGCCACAGGTCCGATGGCCATTATCGCAAGGTTGACACGTTCAACCATGCTCGAAGTCTTGACACAGGACTATATCAAAATGGCACGAGCAAAGGGCTTATCACCCTGGAAAATCATCATTAAACATGCCCTCAAGAATGCGCTGATGCCAGTCGTTACCATTATGGGAACGCTTCTGGCGGGTATTTTAACAGGAACCTTTGTCATTGAAAAGATTTTCGCGATACCTGGCATGGGTCGTTATTTTGTAGAAAGCATCAATCACAGAGATTATCCGGTGATCATGGGGACAACGGTTTTTTACAGTGCTTTTCTGATCTTGATGTTGTTTTTAGTGGATATTGCGTACGGCATTCTGGACCCTAGAATTAAAATTCATAAACGTGATGGTGAAAAGCGATGAAACAATACACAAATGCTCAACAAACCTATACACCTGAAAACGTTCCTGATGACTGGTTCAGATGGAGAGAAGGCGATGGAGGGGAAGCTGAAGTGCTTGCGAGACCCTCGCTGTCCTACTGGAAAGATGCCTGGCGCCGGCTGTTGAAAAATAAACTGGCAATGGCAGGATTGATCTTTTTAATTTTACTTGGACTCTTGGCTATTTTTGGTCCGATGTTGACCCCGTATTCTGTGAAAGATACGTCGCTGCCGAATCAATTCAAGCCGCCGTCAAAGGATCATTGGTTTGGCACAGATAATCTCGGTCGTGATGTGTTCACCCGCACCTGGTATGGGGCGCGTATTTCATTGTTTGTTGGAATCATGGCAGCTTTGATCGATTTTTTTATCGGGATTATTTATGGCGGTGTTGCTGGCTATAGAGGTGGGCGGACAGATGGGATCATGATGCGTATCATTGAGATTTTATACGGTCTTCCCTATTTGCTCGTCGTTATTTTGCTTCTGGTGGTTATGGGACCGAGTTTGACGACGATTATCATTGCCCTTTCTGTTACGGGATGGGTTGGCATGGCGCGTATTGTCAGGGGACAGGTACTCCAGCTGAAAAACGATGAATTTGTGCTCGCGTCACAGTCGTTTGGAGCGAAAACCCCTCGGATCATACGAAAGAATCTGCTGCCGAATACAATGGGCCCGATTATCGTGCAGATGACCTTGACGGTTCCGACAGCGATTTTTGCCGAAGCCTTTCTCAGCTTTCTGGGACTGGGCATCCAAGCACCGCACGCGAGTTGGGGTGTTATGGCAAATGATGCTCTGGGCGCCATTCTCTCAGGGTATTGGTGGACTTTGTTTTATCCGGCCTTTTTCATATCGTTTACGATGTTTGCATTTAACGTATTGGGTGACGGACTGCAGGATGCACTCGATCCAAAGCTTAGGAAGTAGGTGATGAACCATGACCTTGCTGGAAGTGAAAGACTTACACATTTCGTTTACAACGTTTGGCGGCACTGTGAAAGCGGTGCGGGGGGTCAATCTACATGTGGAAGAGGGCGAAACGCTGGCCATCGTGGGGGAGTCCGGCTGCGGAAAAAGTGTGACCGCCAATGCAATCATGCGTCTCATCCCGTCACCCCCAGGTAAGATCACAAATGGACAGATTTTATTTAAAGGAACAGATCTTGTTCATGAAACCGAAAAGGCGATGCGTAACATCCGTGGTGTTGATGTTTCCATGATTTTTCAGGATCCGATGACAGCGCTGAACCCCACACTTACGATCGGGACGCAATTGATGGAAGGGCTGCGGCAGCATACAAAGCTTTCCAACAAGGAAATCCAACGAAAAGCACTTGATATGCTGAAGCTGGTGGGCATTCCTGACCCGGAAGCACGACTTGCTCAGTATCCGCACCAATTCAGCGGGGGCATGCGGCAGCGCATCGTGATAGCGATGGCACTCATTTGTGACCCGGAACTGCTGATTGCCGATGAACCAACTACAGCACTTGACGTAACCATTCAGGCGCAAATTCTTGAGTTGTTTGAACATATTCAGCGGGAAACAGGCGTTGCGGTAATTCTCATCACCCATGACTTGGGGGTTGTGGCGAAAATTGCTGACAGAATCGCTGTGATGTATGCCGGTCAGGTGATTGAAAGCGGTGATAAGCGGGATGTCTTCTACAGGCCTGAACATCCATATACACAAGGGCTGCTGAAATCTGTACCGAGACTTGATTTAAAAGAAGAAAAATTGACTCCGATTGAAGGCACACCACCTGATTTATTTTCACCGCCAAAGGGATGTCCCTTTGCAGCACGCTGTCCTATGGCGATGGAAGTCTGCCGGCATGTTCCGCCGCCGCGCACACAGCTCAACGATACCCACCATGTTCATTGCTGGCTTCAGGACGACAGAGCACAGGCACTACTGGCTCAAACAGCCATTCAAAAATAAAAGGGGGAATCAACATGTTCAAGAGAGTTTTTTTACTGCTGCTGGCCGTTTTCGTTCTGGCGATTGCAGCGGCATGTACGGCGACAGACAGTTCGCAGACAGACGATGGAAATGCATCCAATGCGTCCAATGAAACAAATGATGGCACAAGCGATAACACAGAAAAAGAGGCGGCGGAAGAAGAAAAAGTACTGCGCATTAACAATGGCGATGAACCAACTTCTTTTAACCCGCCAAAAGGATTCGATTCTGTTTCCTACAGTCCCTTGAACAATATGATGGAAGGACTCACACGTCTTGGAGACGACCATACGCCACAACCGGCTATGGCTGAGGAGTGGAATGTGTCAGAGGATGGTACAACATATACGTTCACGCTCCGTGAAGATGCGAACTGGTCCAATGGCGATCCAGTCACAGGTGAGGATTTTGTCTATGCCTGGACAGAACTGCTTGACCCGGATAATGGGTACCCATCCGCATTTCTCGGTTATTTCATTAAAGGCGGGGAAGCATTTAACAGTGGAGAAGGCTCAGCTGATGATCTTGGACTCAGTGCACCTGATGAGAAAACGTTTGAAGTTGAACTGGAAGCCCCAGCAGGCTTTTTCTTGAACCTCGTCACTAATCCAGCGTTTTTCCCGGTCAACAATCAAGTGGCCCAAGACGATCCGGATTGGCATGCTGAAGCAGACACTTTTGTCGGCAACGGTCCATTCAAACTGGAATCCTGGGAGCATGACAACGAATTTGTCATGGTGAAAAATGAGGAATATTGGGATGCTTCTACCGTTAACTTGGATAAAATTCGGTGGTACATGGTGAGTGAAACAACGACGGAATATCAGATGTTTGATAATGGTGAATTGGATATTTCCTCAATTCCGTCTGAGCTGTCAGATCAGTTGATCGATAATGAAAATGTTGTATTTGAAGATCAGGGCGGACTCGAATTTTTCCGGTATAATCTTGAAAAAGAACCGTTCCAGAATGAAAAGATCCGAAAAGCATTTGCCCTTGCCGTTGATAAGCAGGAAATTGCTGACTATGTGGTAAAAAATAAAGCGAAACCTGCATTTGCTTTTGTTTCACCAGGTTTCCAGTCGCCGGATGGCAGTGATTTCCGCGAGGCGAATGGCGAACTTGTGCCATTTTCCCCTGATGAAGCAAAACAGCTGTTGGAAGAGGGGATGAAAGAAGAAGGCTATGATGAACTGCCGGAAGTGATTTTGTCCTATAACACGAGTGAAACCCATAAGTCTGTAGCTGAAGCAATTCAGAGCATGTATACAGATCACCTCGGTATCGATGTCACACTTGAAAATAAAGAGTGGCAAGTATTCTCGGAAGAACAGAAAGGTTTGGAACTGCAACTCTTCCGAAGCTCATTCCTATTTGATTACGGGGATCCAGTCAACTTCCTGGAAAGCTTTGTCACAGATTCATCGATGAACAGAACAGCTTATTCTGACTCAGACTATGACGAACTGATTCAAAAGTCGAAAACAGAAAGCGATGAAGCAAAGCGTTGGGAGCACATGTATGAAGCAGAGAAGATGCTTGCTGAAGATATGCCGATCTTCCCAATTCGTTACTATAATCAGGTCGCGATTCAAAACCCTGATTTGAGCGGCGTGCTTCGTCACCCTGTTGGATACCTCGAACTGAAGAAGGCTGATTTAAAGCAATAACGCTACCATAAGCCCCGCCCAGGCAACTGGGCGGGCGGTGTTAAACAGAGGAGAGACCGTCATGAATGCACCAATGCTGGAAGTCAAAAAACTAAAAAAACACTTTGAAGTCGGAAAGAAAAGCATCTTGCAGGCCGTCGATGGCATCACTTTTGCCATTGAAAAAGGGGAGACATTCGGCCTTGTCGGTGAGTCTGGCTGCGGCAAATCAACTGTTGGACGCACGATCATGGGACTGTATGACCGCACGAGTGGGGATGTTGTTTATAACGCGCAAAACGTGCATACGTTAACAGGTGTAGATAAGGAGCAATTTCACCGCAGCATGCAAATGATTTTTCAGGACCCGTATGCGTCTCTTAATCCCCGTTCAACAGTCAGAGAAATCATTTCGGAACCAATGGCAGTGCACGGGATTCGTCCCAAACGAACAGAGCGCCTCGATTATGTGATCGAACTGCTTGAAGAAGTGGGTTTAAACAGGGATCATGCCAATCGGTACCCTCATGAATTCAGCGGGGGACAGCGGCAGCGGATTGGAATCGCCCGCGCTCTTGCTCTGGAGCCTGACTTTATCATCGCTGATGAGCCAATCTCGGCACTCGATGTCTCGGTACAGGCGCAGGTGGTGAATCTGATGCAAAAATTGCAGCAGGAGAAAGGGCTGACATATTTGTTCATTGCTCATGACCTGTCCATGGTTAAACACATTTCTGACCGGATCGGTGTCATGTATCTCGGCCATCTTGTCGAACTGACCGAGAGCCGCACCCTGTATGACGATCCGCTGCATCCATATACACAGGCGCTTCTCTCGGCCATACCGATTCCCGATCCGGATATCGAAATGAAGCGGGAGCGGATCATATTACAGGGCGATCTGCCGAGTCCGATTAACCCGCCGAGCGGCTGCGTATTCCGTACCCGCTGTCCAGCCGCAATGGACATATGCTCACTGGAAAAGCCCGAATTCAAGCAAGTCGAACCCGGCCACCATGTCGCCTGTCATTTATATAATTAAACACCATAGAACGCCTTGGATGGAAAAACCATTCAAGGCGTTCTATTTTTGCTTGTCCGTGTATATAAATGGTAGTAGGGATAATAGAGAGGTGCAAATGTCAGAGACTCAAACATTGTGCAAGGAGGTTCGATATGTCAAAACCATTTAAACCAAAACTGAAAACATCACCACGAAAACGCATATACACCAAAGTCAAACAACTGCAGAAAAAGACAGGTGCAAGGCCATCAACCCTACGAACCAAATCAGGCTGGAAGAAGCCATCCTGGAAATTACCCGGACTTGTCGTTTTCGCAAGTTTAATGGCCATAATCCTTATTATCCCGACATTAATTGTCGTCCCATTCATCGAATCAGAATCCACAACAGATCTGGTTCATGAAATGCCAGCTCCCATAGAGGTTGAAGAGGGTGATGAACAATTAGCGGTTAATGTGATGAGAAGCGGATCGGAGGACATTGAAAAGGTACCCCTGGAAAACTATGTTGCAGGAGTCGTATCCGCCGAGATGCCCGCAGAATTCGAGCTTGAAGCATTAAAAGCACAGGCCCTCGCTGCAAGAACCTATATTGTGAACCATCTTCAGCATCAGGAAAATCAAGAGGATGCAGCGATCACAGACACAATTTCCCACCAGGTCTATAAAAGTGACACCGAACTTCGGGAGCGCTGGGGAAAAGACTACAATTGGAAAATGGAGCGCATTCGAGAGGCTGTATCAGAGACCGAGGGAGAGGTGCTCACCTACAATGATGTCACCATCACACCGGCATTTTTCTCAACGAGCAACGGATACACTGAAAACTCGGAAGACTATTGGGAGAATGAGCTGCCCTACCTTAGAAGCGTAGAAAGCCCGTGGGATACCTCATCCCCGAAATACTTGGATCAGAAAACATTCACTTTGGAAGATATAGAACAGGCACTTGGGGTCCAGCTGCCCAAACAGTCAGCTGTGCCTATGACCATCACCCGTACAGAAAGCGGCCGGGTCCAATCACTGGCACTTGGTGATGAGACACTATCTGGACGAAAAGTCCGGGAAAAACTCGATCTCAGGTCAAGTGATTTTTCTATCAAACAAAAAAACAACCACTTCATTTTTACGACAAAAGGCTTCGGCCACGGGATCGGCATGAGCCAATACGGCGCCAACGGCATGGCCCAAGAAGGAAAAACATATAAAGACATCGTCGCACACTACTACCAAGACGTAAAAATCAGCTCCCTCGCCGAAACCGTCCCAACCTTAGTCATGGCCGACCAGGAAGATAGTAACAAACAATAAACAAATAACAACACCGCCTTCGAATATAACTTTGAAGGGGGTGTTGTTTTTACGAGGGAATTGGTTTACTTGGATTAACTCAGCAGCGAGTGTGCAGACCGAGGGCGCGAGTGTGCAAATACGGGGCTGAATGTGCATATCCGTCCGTGAATGTGCAAATATGGGGCTGAATGTGCATATCCGTCCGTGAATGTGCAAATATGGGAATGAATGTGCATATCCGTCCGTGAATGTGCAAATATGGGGCTGAATGTGCATATCCGTCCGTGAATGTGCAAATATGGGAATGAATGTGCATATCCGTCCGCGAATGTGCAAATATGGGGCTGAATGTGCATATCCGTCTGTGAATGTACAAATATGGGGCTGAATGTGCATATCTGTCCGTGAATGTGCAAATATGGGAATGAATGTGCATATCCGTCTGTGAATGTGCAAATCGGGGAATGAATGTGCATATCCGCCCGTGAATGTGCAAATACGTGAAGGAATGTGAATAAATAAAGGGGAAGGAAGGCTAAGACCGCGACGGCAATCGCCACTTCTTCATGACCCACATCCTGTGGGACCGAGGGTCAGCAGCGCTCACGGAACGCGGAGTGTTTTCCTCGAGCGGTTGCCAGAATCAGTCATTCACGCCTTACTCCGGTCTTTGTTTGTAGGTGTTTTTCAATTATATAGAAATATTTTCCTCAACATGTATATAATCACATTTTTTTGATCAGAATGGTTGTTGAGGTGATAACATATGAAGGAAGAACAAAATCCAAAGTCAAGTTGGAGACGCATTTTCCGGAAGAAGTGGTTTTTCCCGGCAGTCTATCTAACTGTTGCTGCCCTGTTGCTGACCGTCGTTGTCTGGTATCAAAATATCGATAATCAGATGCCGGATATGACAGAAGACCAGGATGAGATTGCGGACAATAATTATGTGCCGGATCCTTTCGATGAAGATGCAGACCCTGTCGTTGATCAAGAAGAAGTCGTTGGCATGCCTGCAGCTGAAGATGTTCAAGCAGAAATCGTCACTAAATTTTATGATTACAACGCAGAGGATACGGACAAGCAGCAAGCGCTCGTCCAACACAACAACCGCTGGTACCAAAGTACGGGCATTGACATGGCAGCTGCTTCAGGCGAAACATTCGATGTACTCGCGTCTATGGGCGGTGAAGTGTCAGAGGTTAAAGAAGATCCGCTGCTTGGCCATGTGGTAAGCTTGTCCCACGGAAATGACGTTGAAACCCATTATGCAAGCATGGGCGATGTCACTGTCAAAAAAGGCGACAAGGTAAAACAAGGTGACGTACTCGG